>JAYOHN010000035.1:0-15928 GCA_038118245.1 Candidatus Poseidonia sp. | reverse complement strand
CGAGTTTTCGAAGTTCCACACAGCGTTCTTGCGCCACATCAAAGATCTCGGCAAATTCGGCGGGAGTGAACACTCCTTTTAGCCCCTTCTGTAAGGAGTGGAGGTGGCCTTCGTCACCCAAGGTGATGTGGATTCGTTCGTCGCCACCCAACTCTTCCTCTTCGGAGGCGTCGAGGACATACCGGCCGCCGACACGGGTGAACGACGCCATGATCGGTGTGCCGTTGACGTCCAAACGGTGGTCTTCACCAACATCGAATCGTTCAGCGGGCACAACAGCGGTTCGCAAAGCAGCGATGGCCGCCAGTCCGCATGCATCGAAGATGTTGCCCTGGTCGGAAAGCACGTGAATGTCGATCATGATGCCCCAAACCTTCTCGCCGGGAACGATGCACAAGCTGTCCATGTTGATGCAGCCCGATTCGCGAATTCCTCGGTCAACCACACGACCCAATTCGATGGATTCTGGAGATGGGGGGCCGGGTTCGTATTTCCGGCCGGCGACGGGGCGAAGTTCAGCGCCGCACATCAGCGAACCCTGCGTGGGCCGGTCCGGCCAAGGCGTCCGCAATTCAAACTTGACACCGGCGTACACCACGGTCCCACCGATGACCACTTTGGCTGAGCCTTCTGCGTTGTACAAACAATCGATTTCCAAAGAAACATCACGGCCTTCCCAACGACCACGCCCGTCAAGGCGTTTATCGTCCTCGGCGAGCCGAGAGAGTTCTTGGCGAAGCAGCGTGGGAACGAGTTCAACCATCAGGCCTCACCTCCTTCGTAGCGTCGGCGAAGCGCATCAACCATGATTTCATGGATTTCCTTTGCAGCCTTGAAGTTGTACTCCATAGCGAGGTTGAATTCTTCAGGCGAGAGGTCGCCGTCCATTTGCAGGAACGCAATCTCGCCGGTGTTGGGCAAAATACCGACCGGGAGGTCGGCTTGCCCGTAATTGTCCTCTGCCTTGTCAAGGTCGAGCACGACGGTGTCTTCCACCTTCCCCGAGGCAACGCCCACGATGAGGTCCCGCATTGGGATGCCGGCATCGGCGAGGGCTACGGCCGCAGCGGTGATGCCGACGCATCGCGTGCCTGCTTCGGCTGCGAGGATTTCAATTTCGACTCGGATTTTGGAGCGAGGGTACCGCTCAACGAGGACGACCGACTCCAGAGCATCGGCCGTCACTTTCGAAATCTCACGAGAGCGGCGGTTGAAACCCGGTCGGATTCGGTCCGAGGTGGAGAAAGGCGCCATGTTGTAGCGCACGTCGATGACGGCGCGGTCCTGGCGCTGAATCTTGCGCGGGTGGGCTTCCATGGGGCCGTAAACAGCAGCAACAGCCACGTTGAGGCCGTGGGTGACCATGGCCGAGCCGTCAGCAGCAGGAAGAACGCCTGCCTCGATGCTCACGGGCCGCATTTCGTCAATTTTTCGTCCATCAAGACGAAGTCCATCGTCCCGTAGCAGTTGTACATCGCCGTATCCACCCATCATGCATCACCTTTCCATTCGTTTTCCAAAGTTGAGAGAAGTTCGTCAATGTCCGTGCGATGGCCGGAATCGGCGAGTGCGTGAACCGCTTTGCGAGCCCATGCGATGCCTTCGGGCGAACCGTCGATCCAAACACGACCGTTTTCGCCCACCATGATTCGACAATCGCACACTTCGCGCATTCGCTGGAGACGTTCGTTGTTTTCGCCCCGGATGCGGTCGATGTGCTGAACAGGAAGGTGCTCCACAGCACCTTGATTGAGGCGGCGAAGACCGACGCCTTTCATCGTGAGAACCACATTGTGGCATTCGTCAACTTCCTGCACTCGAGCAAGGACCACATCACCGACGTCCATGTGTTGGCGAGCAGCCCCGAACTCCACTTTCCAGGGAGCGAGGGACATGGGGAGAAGCCCTTGGAAGGACCCGTTGATGTCCATGAACCAGAGGTTGTTTCGAACCTCGGCCACCGTGCCGACAATCAGATCCCCTGAGCGAGGCATGTAAGCAGCGTTGATCGGGTCCACCGAGACGGTGGCGTTGCGTTCTCGAAGCCAGCCAAGTTGGGTGGCGATGAAGGTGTCGTTTGCAGCAACAATTCCGCTGCCTGCTCGCTTCCCGGTGGATGGCCCAACGGCCATTCCCGGGGTCACAAGGCGCTGCTCGGCGCCGGTTTGACCTTGGGACATTCTTTTCTCTCCAAAGGCGGCGAGCCGCCAACCCATGATAAAGGCCACCCTGCCGCCGGCCGCAAACGCATCAGAGTTCTTTGACCTCGGCCTCGGCGCTTTTTCGCATCACCTGGCCGATGAGGTCCCCTTTCATACCGGCGGGGCACTCGACCACGACCGCCCAGGAACCGTCTTCAAGCCACCCTTCTTTTTGCTGATAGGCACGAAGCGTTTGGCTGACGCCGCCGTAGGCCGACCCTGGAACTTTGAACGCCAACCGGACCGTTTCAAACGAAAGCGGAATCAGGGGCTTCAGTTTGGCGATGGCGTCCTTGACCTGTTCCTCGAGGCGTTTGAACGGGTCCACGGAATACCGGGATTCCTCCAACGCCAATTCAATCCGAGTTTTGGGGTGGGGCGACTTTGTTTTCGGGTCCACGGCTTGGGTGTGAATGTGGTGGATGATTTTCTGACGCATGTTCTCCACCATGGCTTTTCGTTGAGCCGTGGTGAGTTGAATGGAGCCTTTGTCGAGAATCGTGGCCGTGATGACGGCAATGTCTTGGGACTGAAAAACAGCTTCAATCGCATCTTCGGTGGGTCGTTCGCCTGCACGGGCATCGTGAAAGACTTCGTCCATGGCGAGAAAATCGTTGATATCAACGCTGTCAGGGTCGGCCTTGAAGGCTTCAACGAGCGTGGGGTCAACCAACACTTCGTAGCGCTTGCCTCCTTTTTCGAGGCGGGCAAGGACGGCATCATCAAGACTTACCATGGTTAGCTCCCTCGTTAGAAGCGACCTGGTGCCTGTGCCCTCAATCAATCCTCAAGGGGCTTGAGGCGGTCGATTTGCTTGTTCACTTCGTTCCGGTCGAGGACTCGGTAGCCGTTGCTGTCAACCACCGTCACTTCAACGGCATCTCGGTTAAGTTCAGCATCGTTGGCCGTCCGAAGCGCTTCCAAACCAAGTTTCATGGCGGCGTTCAACGTCATGTTCTCCTTCCAGTTGTCCTCAAAGAACTCGATCACCGTGTTGCGACCGCTGCCGATGGCGCCGGCGTGATAGGATTGGTATGCACCGGAAGGGTCGGTCTCGTACAGATGAATGCCGTTGTCATCAACCCCCCCGATGAGAAGGGCCGTCCCGAACGGACGAGAACCGCCGTATTGGGTGAAGGACTGTTTGAAGTCGCAGATTTTCTTGACCATCACGTCCACGGGCACGGTGGCACCGTAGGTGATGCGGTTGATTTGGGCCTCCACACGAGCTCGTGCAACGAGTTGCCGTGCGTCAGCGACGAGACCGGAGGTTGCGATACCGATGTGGCCGTCAATTTTGAACATCTTTTCAATGGATTCAGGGATGATAAGGCGGCTGATGATGCGCTTGTCGCACACAAGAACCACACCGTCTTTGAATTTCAAGCCGGCCGTGGTCGTGCCACGCTTGACGGATTCTCGTGCGTATTCGACTTGAAACAGTCGTCCGTCTGGGCTGAAAGTGGTGATGCCGTGATCGTATCCTCGTCCGCTTGGTTGCATGGTCTGACCTCAGGTTGTTGGCTCGGTTGACACTTTAAGAGGATGCGGGTTCAATCGCATGGGTTCTCTCCGTCTCAAACATTCCAACATCCCGTCCCGTATCAACCCACGGCCACGCATAGGCTCTTGAAGCGCCTCACCCACGTCCAAGCATGCGCGTGGCCGTCCTCAGTTCGGGGGGTAAAGATTCAGCCGCTGCATGGTGGTGGGCCATATGCCAGGGTTGGACCGTTGATGCGTTGGTCACCGTTTGCATCGATGGAGAGGATTCGCCGATGTTTCAAATCCCTGGAACAGCGCTTGTGGAACAGCAGGCTCGACTGGCGGGCGTTCCTTGGGTGGCCGTCCACACTTCGGGAGCGACGCCGGACGATGTTGATGCGCTGGAAACGGCCCTCATGCAACGAAGCATCGACGGAATCGTGAGCGGTGCGGTGCGTTCCGACTATCAAAAATCGCGTTTGGAGCGGATGGCCGAACGACTCGGTGTGCGCAGTTGGACGCCACTGTGGCATCAAAGCGGTCGAAGCCACGTTCACGGGATGGTGGAGAACGGGTTTGAAATCATGCTCACCAGCGTTTCGGCAGAAGGGCTTGATGAGTCATGGCTCGGCCATGTCCTCACCTTGGATTCGTTTGCTGAGTTGGAAACGTTAGCGCAAAAGCACCGCTTTCACGTGGAGGGCGAGGGAGGCGAATACGAAACCCTGGTCCTCAGCGGACCCCACGTCAACGGACGCCTTGAGGTCAACTGGTCCAAAGCGTGGGACGGGCGCCGCGGTCATTTGGTGTTTCATTGAACGGCTTTTCGTGCGAGGTCAACGCACTCATCCACAATTTCACCGGCCACGCCCACGTGGTTCATGGGGTCGAACATGCGCTCAAGGTCTTCGGCAGAAAAAGCGGCGGCGATGGCCGGTGTCCGACTGCACACATCGATGAGTTCCTCTTTCTTTTCCACGGCCTCAAAGGAAGCGGCTCGGAGGACTTCGTGGGCCTCGTCTCGAGGCATGCCGTGGTCGACCAGCTCAATCATGACCTTCTCCGCCATGACCAACCCTCGCTGGGCGTGAATGTTGGCGAGGCAACGGTCACGGTCAACCCACATGTTGGTCAGAACATCGGCCGTTTTCGCCATGACATCTTCGCACAGCGCGGAGGCGTGGGAGAGCGTGAACCGTTCGCTGCTCGAGTTGGCGAGGTCGCGTTCATGCCAGAGCAGGGCGTTTTCGTACGTGGGGATGATGAACGAGCGAACGATTCGAGCCAATCCAGAGGCGTTTTCGGATTTGATGGGGTTCTTTTTGTGGGCCATGGTTGACGAGCCAACCTGCTTCTTGACGTCAAAACCTTCTCCTGCCTCAGACAGTTCAGAACGCTGGAGGTTTCGGATTTCCTGAAGGATTTTTTCGCACGAAGTGGCGACGTTTGCCAGCCACGAAACGTACTCCACGTAGCGGTCCCTGCCGACGACTTGTGTGGTGGCCAGGGGGACACCCAAACCGAGGTGTGTGAGGATCAAACGTTGGAGTTCCCGGGCGTGCTCCCCTTGAGCAGCACCTGTTCCAACCGCACCGAGGAATTTGCCCACGGCCACACGGGGTGAGGCCTCATCCAAACGAATCAATTGACGCCGAAGTTCATCGAGCCAAACCGCTGCTTTCAGACCAAACGTGATGGGCACGGCGGCTTGACCGTGGGTTCGGCCCAGCATGACGGTGTCCCGCTCTCGCTCGGCCACGTCGGCACACACAGAAATCAAGTGACACAATTGTTCACGCAGAAGAACCATGCTGTCTCGAAGTTGGAGGCCAACAGCCGTGTCGACGATGTCGTTGGAAGTCGCCCCGAGGTGGATGCACCAACCGGCCTCGCCGGCCGCCTCGGCCATCGCCTTCGTGAGGGCCATGATGTCGTGTCGGGTTTCAGCTTCAATCTCGCTCACCCGTTCTTTTGTGACATCATCGGGGTTGGCGATGGCAGCGACGGCGTTGTAATCCTCTTCGCTGACGCGACCGAGTTGCCAGTGTGCCCAAATCAAAGCACGCTCGACTTCCAGTTGCCGCTCATGCCGTCCAAGTTCCGACCAAATGTGTTTGAAATCCTGACAGCCGTAGCGATAATCAAGGGGGCAGAAGGCCATGCTTTGAGGCACCCGCCTCGCTAAATCAACCTTGCCTTCACGGAAGTTGAGCCTTCACAACGTCAAGCCTCGTCCGGCAGCGTTCCGGCGACAGGCCCCATCACCGCACGGATGAGGAAGAGAGCGAGGACCGAAGAGAGCGTGAACGAAAGCCCAACCCACGAGGAGGTTTCGTACCACATCATGGCGACGCCCACCAGAGAAGCGTACGATACCACCTGACAGAGCGCCGAGGCAAAATTGAGTTTGTCAAGGCGAGCGGCCGAGAGGTGCGGTTCGTGCTCGAGGACGAAGGTGTAAATGAGGAAATAAATGGCTTGGAAAGGCAAGGCTGCCGCAATGATGGAGAGGGCGACTTCGCGAACGGCGTTGTACTCCCGAGATTGCTCAATCCCCTGAAACAACAAGAGGGCCGTGTTGGTCCCTAACAAAGCAGCCATGATGGTCCAGCGTTTGTCTTGGGATGAGGTTCTGCTCTCTACGTTGACAGAACCGTCACTCATAGAGGTTTGTGGGAGGAGGCAGGGGTATGATGTTTCCCTTCCCATCGGGGGCAAATCGGCTGGATTAGCCAAGGATCCGAATGACCGTACCGGTGATCGCCGCAACGATGAGCAAAAGCACCATCATGGCGACCGGGCCGTATTGATTCTTATCGTCCAAGGCCGTTCCGAAAAAACCGTCTCGGCTCAAAGCCTCCGCAAAACTCCCCGCCTCTTCGAATTCGGGAGCAGGGCGTCGGGGGATTCGTTCGCCCTCTCGGACATCACCAGCCATGAAACGACGAGAGGGGCAGGGGTCATAGCCCTTGCGAATCCTTCGCCATCCACAAGCCTCATTCACCGGTGGCAACCAAACCCATCCATGCAGCGTCACGAGTTTGAGTTGGACGGGCGTCGCATCCACCTTGCCGTGGAGGGCAGCACGGGCGGCACCTCGGTGGGACTCCACGCCGCTGCGGACACCATCAACAAAGGGAAGCGCGTCCTTTGGGCATCGGTCGACATGCCCGACCCATCTCGGTTTTCACAATTGTTCAGCCACCTCTCCTTGGTCGAGAGTTCCCGCTTCCACGCCATGAATTTTGGCGGAAAGTTTGAACGAGCAATGGACGCTTTGCTCGAAGCAGCAAACTCGCTCCCAAGCGTTGGCCTCGTGGTGCTTGACGATTGGTGTGCGAACACGGGGCGAATCAGCAGCCTTCATCTCGAGCAGGTTGAACGCTTGGTGGGCGGTGTGCCGGAGAACATGACCGTTCTTCTCATCTCAAAGGGAAGCGTTGACGCCAGTGGAACGACCACCGAACCCATCGTTGCTCGGGCAGCGGAACGCATGAGCTCCATGGGCTTCCAAGTGTGGCGATTGTGGCGAGGCGAGCGACAACAACATCGCATCTTGAAAACCGAAAGCGAAGCACTCACCCTCACGTTGGACGATTCAGGATTCCACCGATGAATCCTCGTCCTCACCCAACAATTTTGCCATCTCATCCAAGGCATCATCGTCGGGTTCGTCAAACTGCTGCGGGTTGCGTGCGCCACCCTCCAGAGCGTCTTCACCTGCGATTTTTGGTGCGGTGTCCTCAAGCATCTTCAGGCGATTCTTCATGGCACGCTGACTGATGAACCACAACATCACCAAAAGCGACAGGGCGCCAACAAACAAGCCAACCATCCTCGTGGTTTCGGGGTCCATGAGAAATCCACGGTTTCAACTGCTTTTCATGGTTTTCATCACGACATCGGTCTTGAAGGCCTTTCCTCCCAAGAAAGGGGACGCGCCAAGTGCCGGCGAGCATCAACCTGGGGCTCCACCCAACCAAGGTGAGGTGGCTCGGCCGGTTCGTTCTCCCAACGATCATCGTCACGCCGCTTGCAGCCCGGGCAACGAACGCCCTGACCTTCCCCCATGCTCTTCATGCGCAGGCGGCAGTCCTGGCAGAGCGGCCGGTGGCGGCGCCGAGGGACACTCGAAACAAGACGCATTTGCTCCGCGTGGAGGCTGCCGTCGGGGTGACGAAGACCTCTGACCTCAACCGTATCGCCGGGAAGCAACCACCGCGCAAGAGCGTTCACCGGGCCACCCTCCGCAAACGCCCGCACGACCAAACCGTCGGGAGCGGTCAAAACGGCGTGCTTCCGGACGGCATCGGTTTCAACCGAGGCAACTTCAACCAATGAACTCCCCTGTAAATGGTCGCCGCTGGCTTGATTGGTCGCAAACACACGCCAAGCATCCACGTCTTCGGTGCCCTCCGCCCCGACCAGTGCGAGGCACGCCCGCTCAGCGGCTTCGAAGGTCAACGCACGGACGCCAAAGAGAACCGGCGACCGCCCACGTGGCGCAATCAATTGTTTGCCTCGACGAGGGTCGCGGGAAAAAACAACGTCGGGCCAAGCATCCAATTCCAAAAGGCGGCGTTCATCCACCTTTCGGTGCACCTCGGTTTGCCCCATCCTCCAAGCGACGGCCTCCCATGTCACGCGAGTTTCAAACCAGGCCACCGCTGCTGTAGCCCCGATGCATCCGTGTCCCCCCCACGACCGCACGGGAGTTGGTCTCGTGACATCGGTCGCATCCCCTTGAACGGCAGCCCAATAATACGCTTCATGCGGTTGTTCTGAGAACCAAACCATCCCCGGGCTTGCAGGACTTTGTTCCCGGTCGGACATGGTCGATGCCTGAACACCACCGACAAGAGGCAGGAGGTGCGTCGTCCACCAGCCGTCAAGGTGCTCGAGCAAGCCGGCTTCGTCGTCCGTGTGAACCTCAACCGCCAAGGCAGCGTTCCCCCGTGTACGCCGCTGCGCGAAGGGCCACAAGCGAACCAAACGGGGGACGCCAATCTCCACCTCATTTGGGAGGTCCAAGAGCAAGCGGTGGAACACCTCGGTGGTGCATCCACCTTCCAGTGAATCGGTGTCGTCAAGCCCCAACCAACCCATGACATCCCCTCAAGGTTCGAACCGGTCTCCTGGGTCTTGTGCATCAAGAACGCGACCACCGGCTTCCGCCAGACCTTGATAGCGATTCACTCGGAACAGTCGCGCTCCGTACCCCCATCCGGCACCCATGTCCGTCCTCCGGTCACCAACCATCGCATCCATTTCGTCAAACGGAGTGGATTTCTCCCCCCACCAATCCACCGCATGGTGCACCGGCTGGGCGTTGATGAGTTCATCAAACACGACGTTCGTCTCCTCTCGCAACAAACGGTGCCCCAAATGCAACATGCTCGGCGACGGTTTCCGGCAGGCGCACCGGTCTTCAAAACGATGAGGGCAGGTGATGAAGGCGTCGATGTGCGCCTGCGAATCTTCGAGCAAGAGTTTCTCCTGAAGGGACCGGTGGATGGATTCGAGTTGGTCTGCATCCCACAAACCGCGGGAAATCGGCGATTGGTTCGTCACGATGCACACCAGGTAGCCTTCCCGCTTCAAATCGGCCAGTGAGGCAGCGGCGTTCGGCAGCAATTCAACCTCATCGGGAGCGTTCACATACCCCGACTTCCCGAGGTTCAGCACGCCGTCGCGGTCGAGAAAAGCAATCGGAGCTCGTTGCCGAGTTGAAAGCGGAAGCAGAGGCGTGATGCGTGCATACGGCCCCTCCATGCTCCACGGTAAACAAAGCCGTCCTTGGGTTTTGTTGAACCGCAGAGAGTTCAAAGGCATCCACGCCGAGGGGCAGCCATGCTCGTGAGCGAGGCGACCTCGGCCACGGTTGGCGCTTTGGGGATGCTGGCCTTGGCCATTTCTTGGCTACTGCGTCGCCAGGGGGGTGTGCGCTTAGCCCAAGCGGGTTGGATGCTCGTTGGGTTCTCCTTTTTTGCTCAAGCGTGGAAATACCTCGAACACGACGACATGGTGCTCACGGTCATGTGCACGCTCACCCTGCCGCTCGCATGCTGGGCGGCCTGGTTTGAAAACAAGGCTCACGACGAGCAGCGCAACGCTTTGGTTTGGGCGCGAGGCACCGTGGCGTTTGCTGGTGGCCCCTACATGTTGGTGACCTACGTGCCGTACTTGAGCGTCCTCGCCATCTGGTTCGTGGCTTCTCAATCGGCTTGGTTCCTCGGTTTCGCCACCGGTCAACGCATTGAAATCGGCACCACCTGGGTGAACGACCCCAGCGGCCGGGTGAGTTGGGAGGCTTGGGAGGGCAATCGCTGGTTCGCCACGGACTTTACCGGAGAATACGCCTTTCAATCCGAACTCATCCTCGCCGACGGCAGCCTGATCGGCATCAATTTTGTTCTGGCCTGCACGGCGATTCAAAGCATGGTCCTCTTCGTCGGAGCCATCAGCGTGCTCGACCTTTCTTGGAAGCGAAGGGTTCGTGCCTTGTTGTTGATCTTGCCGCTCATCCATCTCCTCAACGTGTTTCGCAACGCCGGGTTGATTTGGATGCACATGAAATACACCCAGTGGGACCTGTGGGGTTTGAGCGTCTTTGAGTTCGGCCACACCTACGTTGCCCGATTCGTCAGCCTGTTTGCGATGTTTTTGATGGCCCTCATCATGTTTGAGATGCTGCCCAGCATGCACCGGCACATCGTGGCGTTAACATCGCCCCGGTCGTCTCGACGCACGGGATGAGTGCACACGCCGAGACTCGAACTCGGGTAGAGAGGTTGGGAACCTCCCATCATAACCGCTAGATCACGTGTGCTCGGGTGTGGCCAAATCGCTCAGATTCATGAGACCTGTGGTGGGAAAACATGATGGAAGTTGTTCGGGGTTGCCGCTAACATGCATCCGGCTTTGCAACCCTTTGTTTTTGAGCGAACGGGCACCAGGGTGAACAACCGCTGCGTGCTCGCTGCGATGACCAACAAACAGAGCCACGAAAGCGGTAAAATTTCGGAGGCCGAAATCAATTGGCTTGAGGGTCGAGCCAAGGGCGGGTTCGGCATCGTGTGCACCGCCGCAACCCATGTTGAGGCCGACGGAAAAGGGTGGAGCGGGGCGTTTGGCACCTTCAGCGATGATTTTCTTCCGGGATTAACCCGCATGGCCCACGCCATCAAAACTCACGGGTCCTTGGCCATCGCCCAACTCTTCCACGGCGGTATACGGGCCCCACAGGCCCTCACGGGCCTCCAACCGAAATCCGCATCCGAGCACACCGCATCTCAGGACATCACGGCGCGGGCCATGACCGAGCAGGAGATTTTGGCCTGCGTGGATGCCTTTGGAGCGGCAGCCCGCCGGTGCGAAGAAGCGGGCTTTGACGGGGTTGAACTCCATGGCGCACACGGGTATTTGATTTCGCAATTTCTCGGCGCCAAGAGCAACCAGCGGACCGATGCTTGGGGTGGAACACCCGCTGGGAGGCACCGTTTTCTCGAGGCAATCGTGCAAGAGGTGCGACGTCAAACCTCCTCGGACTTCCTTATCGGCGTCCGCCTCTCCCCGATACAAAACACAACGGGAACGACGTTGGAGGACGCCAGAATGACGGTGCAAGCTTCTCTGGAATGGGGGCTGGATTTCCTTCATGCCTCGTGTTGGGACATCAACGAGGAAGGGGTCGTCGACGGCCGAACCCAAAAGCTGACCGAATGGTTCGCCGAATGGACTGCGGGGAACGTTCCACTCATCACGACCGGGGGCGTGTGGACCTGCGATGATGCACAGTCAGGGTTGCACCAAGGGGCCGACTTCGTGGGGGTTGCTCGGGCAGCCATAGGGCATCATGATTGGCCTCGTTGCTTGGAGGAAGGGGCACTTCAACCTCAACGCCCCCCTTTCACACCCTCGCATTTGTTGAACCAGGGTCTGAGCCAGGTGTTTGTCGATTACATGCGACGCTGGGACGGTTTTGTTCACGACGAATAACCAAGGTTGGTCAAAACGCCCGCATCTGCGTTGACAGGTGCTTGCAGATTGAGCGCCCCTGCTGCGTTTGAGCGCTGGACCGAAGCATCCGGAAGCAACGTGAGGGAAGCGCTCAGGCTGGCAGGGGTGCGTGAACAGGTGCTTGCAGATTGAGCGCCCCTGCTGCGTCTTAGCGCTGGACCGAAGCATCCGGAAGCAACGTGAGGGAAGCGCTCAGGCTGGTAGGGCTGCGTTGACAGGTGCTTGCAGATTGAGCGCCCCTGCCGCGATTCGAACGCGGGTTCCTCGCTCCGGAGGCGAGGGTGATATCCACTACACTACAAGGGCAGGATGGCCTCTCGTGTTTGGATTAAAACACTTCACTCACGAGGATTTGGGGGCCCACGGGTCCTCCGGGTCCTGGCGCACCCAGTATTGGCCGCTCCCGGTGGGGTGTTCAATCGTTTCCAAACCGTCTACCACCATGCCCATCAACGCAGCGTTGGGGGCTTGGGGAATGAAACTCGGCGTCAAGCCTGGGTCGGTTTCCGGAACGTGTGTTTCGAGGCTCGCCGAAGATTCCACGGACGGACCTGTTGAAGGAAGTTCGGGGGCTGAAGGCGCGCCAAACATGGCGTGTTCCAAGCGATCGTCGTCGCCCCAAGATTTCTCGTCAAATTCGTTGTGTCCTGAGGCACCTCCTCGCAAGAAGGCGAGCAGCGCACCCAAAAGAACGAGGACAAGCAGCCCTGCCGAAGCGTACACAATGTCGTTGGACACGCTGGCCACGATGTCTGCATTATCGCCCACGCCATCACCGTCCGTGTCCTTCGTTTCGGTGGGGTCGTCAGGGAACGCATCCTGCTCGTCAGGCACGCCGTCGCCATCGCCGTCAAAAGCATCGAACGTCGTCTCACAAAGCAGCGCAAGAAGTTCAAGTTCGTCCCGTTCCAAGCGGTCGTTGTCGTTGGCGTTGACTGAATCAAAGTCAAAGGTATTGACCCAGGGGTGGTTTTCAAGCGAGGTCAACGTGACCGATTCACGCCCCTCTGCAAAGGCCTCAAACGCCGAGTTCAACTCAACGTTGCAGGTGCAGCGTTGCTGCAAGAATTCTCTGAATTCAACGGTGCCGTCCTCGTTTCGGTCCATGTCGGCTTTGCTTTGAGAGGAGGCATCGATGCTGTCGATTTCCCTATCTTCAAGCAGACCGTTTGCATCTCGGTCCAGTTGGGTGAACAGGCGTTCCGCCTCCTCCTTGCAAGATTCCACGGACTCGGGTTCGGTTGGTTCAACCGGTTCGACAGGGAGTTCCGTTTCGTCCCAGCGAGCGACGATCGATATTTCCTCAACATCGGTGATGCCCACAAGGGTGATGGACACCCGGCCGTTCATTGGTGATTCCATGAAGACGCTGTGCTGGGTACCCGTTGAGCCGCTCTTGATGGACACCTCGTTGGTTTCAATGGCCATGCCGTCTTCAGGCATCGGTCGGCCCCAATCGCCCCACTCGAGCTGGTACTGCACGCCTTCGATGAGCACCTGAGCGTCGCCGTTGCCCCCGTAGGTCTCCACCTGAAGGTAGTTCCCGGGTTGGTCAAGCATGGCGTAAAAGGCCACGGTTTGGCCTTCTGCAACGCTAACACCTTCAATGGCTTCGTTGTTGAACAATTCAATCGGGGTTCCGTCGTAATCCCACACGTAGCGGTCGGCAAATTCAGCCACGATGTTGACGCCGGTGAAGGCCGACTCCGTGGTGAGGAGAATGTACCACCATCCCGGCGTCGGGTCGTTGAAGGCCACTCGGTCGTCGGCGCCTTGGGTCGTGGAGTGATGATCATAGGTGGCGGTGGTGGGGGCTTGGTCGTAACGGAGGTACAGCGAGGCTTCACCGCCACCGTCAGAAAGGTCAACCACCAAACGCTCGGTTCCTTGTTGAACGTCGACTTTGAAGTACTGCATGAGGCCGTCATAACCGCTGAGCAGTCCGTACTCAACGCCTGGCGTCAACGTGATGGCGTCGTCGGGTTGAACGTTGGTGGGCGGGTAGACAAAGTCGGCCACGATGGTGAACCCTCGAGCGTTGCGATAGGTATACGCCGTGATGTAGTAGAGGCCCGGTTCAACATCGAAGAGATGGACTTCTTCGTCGTTCCCTTGGCCTGTTGACCAGGCTGATTTTGGCGTGCTTTGCTCGGTCTCGCCGTCCGGGTCAAGGAACATCCCGATATCGTCTACAAACCAGAAGTCGTCGGGTGACGGGGGGCTGTAGTACGAGATGCCCAGGTCGACGTTGCCACGGCCCCCGTAGGTTCGGATTCGGAGGTCGGCCAGCGGTTCGGTGACGTTCACGTAGTAGTACAGAGCACCGTAACCTTGGTTGGTGTCGAAGTCAACGCCGACTTCTTGGTTGGTGACGGCGATGCTCTCCTTGAGTTCGGTCATGTCGTCAAGGGTGGGCGGAGGGTCAGCGATGTCGGCTTCCAAGGCGACGTAAAACTCCTCCAAATCCCTGTCCAGAACCATCACAAACCAGACGGTGCCTTCTTCGGGCCACGACCAATCTTGGTACGAAAAGCCAAATTCGTCGGTGATGGAGTCGTTGTGATTCCACTTGTCGGGGACATAGCCAAACCCGACGTACACCGTGAAGGATTCGGCGATTTCTTCCTCCCATTCGTCAAACGACCAGGACGAGGAAAACCAGGTCAGCGAGCGGGTGTAGGTTTCAATTTCTGCAAAAAAGAGCAACGTGTCCCCTGCCGCAGCCCCTTCCAGAAAGTACTCTTCACCGACGACGAGTTCAACCGCTTGGGCGACGATGCTCCCGTCGGGCATGACCCAATCAGCGCCGTGCAGGGTGGCCGTGCGGGCCACCGATCCGTCGTTGGTGGAGCCGCCCCAGCCTTCCCCGAAATCCCACACCGAGCGTTCTTCAAGCGTGGAATGGTTGCTTCCTGCCGAGATGGACAGGTTGTCGAGCATGCCCTCGAAATGGTTGCAATCGCAGCCTGCACCCATCCGAGCGATGTAGAACTCATCGCAGGCAAGCCCGTTGGAGAAACAATCGTTGGAGCCAAAGTCACCCAGAGGAATTTGAGCATCCTCGTCAACCACCACGCCCGCTTCAGCGCCGTTGATGTGGAACGTGTAGCCCACGCCAACCTCGACGGTCACGCTGACCAGCGACCATTCGTTTGCCAACACGGTGCCGTTGGAGATTGGATGCTTTGAGAGGCTGTATTCCGAGGCGAAGGCCACCTTGTCATTGCTCAAGTACAGGCCCCAGCCGTAGTCGCCCTTCATCATGACGAATTGCGTACCCGTGACCGTGTAAGGGTGGACCCAAGCCGAGAGGACCAGCACGCTGTCGTTTTCAAGGTTCAAACCTTCATCGTGCTCGGCCACCGCATGGTCGCTGACGCCGTCAAATCGCAACGCAAAATCAGCGCCGGGCCCGATCTCGACCACGCCGTACACCGGGAAGTATTGGGGGTCGTTGTCCAAATCATTCCATGTTCCGGGCTCGATGTTCCCCATGTTCGTGCCCGCGATGTGGACATAATCCTCGTCACCGCCGGCCGAGGGTTGAGCATCACCCCAAGCCCGATAGAAAAACGGCGTCCCGTCAGCCCAACGATAGACGCCTTCTTCGGCGGCATCGTTGAGACCAATCCACAAATGGCGGGACTGATTGTCCCAATTGGCGAAGGTTTCGACGACCCACTGGTTTTCCTCAGCATCGTCCACGGTGACGAGGAAGCCGCCCAAGGATTGTGCGTAGGAGGCAGCATCCTCCCAGGAAGAGGCCGTCAGCAAATGATAGGTGTTGTTGTTGGAGGGGTTCACCGCGGTGTGGAGCACGTCCATCGATTCGCCAGATTCGGCTTGAACGGGCGAGACAAGGGGCGCAGCGAGGCTCAACAAAAAGAGCGAGAGCAGCGGCAGGGCCTTCTTCATGTTGAAAACCACATCGCAGCCTCCTATTAACGAGTTGGTAGAACGGTTGGACAACGCAGCCCCCGAAAACAACCCATCTTCTCGACTGGATGACCCGGAATCAGAGCCTCGTACCGGGAAACAAAACAGTTCCTTCCGTACAACCTTTGGTCAGTTCGGGGTGCTTGAAATCGAAGGCATGATGATTCTTGAACTACAAAATTGGGAGGTAATCCGTCAATTTGGGCAAGAGTTCTGCATTTTCTCGTTCCTTGTGTAGTATCTCTTCAGAATGCTGATGTGTTATAGCTCCTAGTCGTGAGATTTCA
>JAYOHN010000034.1:0-17216 GCA_038118245.1 Candidatus Poseidonia sp. | reverse complement strand
GACGTCGCCAAGATGGCCGGCGTGGACCTTCCCGACTACCTCGGGACGATGAAGGAAGAGTGAGCCCGCACCGTTCGGCTTGGCTGAAACAGGCCTCTCCTGCCGTCGTGCAAGCGAGGGTTTCAAAGACTCAAGGAGGCGCAACCACGGCATGGCCTCGGACCTTGAAATTGCACGTGCCGCTAAAATGGAGCCCGTTGAGGCTGTGGCGTGGAAATTGGGCATCTCGTCGCACGAATTGATGCCGATGGGCAACGGGGTGGCGAAGGTCACCTGGCCAGCGTTAAAACAGCGCTTCGGAAAACCCTCAGGAAGCTTGGTGCTCGTTACCTCCGTCAATCCAACGCCGTTTGGCGAAGGCAAGACCGTGACCACCATCGGGCTCACCCAAGCCCTCTGCGCCATCGGCCAATCCGCCACCTGCGTGATCCGTGAACCCTCCATGGGCCCGGTGTTCGGCATCAAGGGAGGGGCTGCTGGCGGAGGTCACGCTCAGGTCCTGCCGATGGAAGACATCAACCTGCATCTGACCGGCGACCTTCACGCCGTCACATCGGCTCACAACCTCCTCTCCGCCCTCATTGACAACCACCTCAAACACGGTAACGACGCTAAACTCGACCCTTCACGCATCGCCTGGCCAAGGGTCATCGACATGAACGACCGGGCCCTTCGCAACGTCACCGTCGGCAAGGGAGGGCCCGCCAACGGACGCGTTCGGGAAGACCGATTTGACATCACAGCGGCCAGCGAAGTGATGGCCATCCTCGTGCTTGCCAGCGATTACGCCGACCTGCGGCAACGGTTGGGGCAAATCGTGGTCGGCACTTCGAGCGAAGGCCATCCCGTCAAGGCCGAGGACATCGGGGCTGCGGGTGCCATGGCGCTCTTGCTCCGCCAGGCCTTCCTGCCCAACTTGACGCAAACGCTGGAAGGAAATCCTGCCTTTATTCACGGAGGACCCTTCGCAAACATTGCCCACGGAAACTCAAGCATCATCGCGGACCGCATGGCGCTGGCGAGCGCAGACATCGTCGTCACCGAGGCCGGCTTTGGCTCTGACATGGGCGCCGAGAAATTCATGCACATCAAGGCAGTCACATCGGGGAAAGCACCGGACTGCGTGGTCATGAACGTCACCGTTCGTTCCATGAAACTCCACGGAGGAGCCTTTGGAGACCGAGGTGGCATCCGTCCGGACAAAACCACCTTGGAAGCCGAAAACGTCGAGGCCACTGCACTGGGAGCCAAGACCAACCTCGACCGACACATCCGAAACATGGCCGCCTTCGGCGTTCCCGTCGTGGTGTCCATCAACAAGTTCGCATCCGACACCGAAGCAGAACTGAACGCCATCACCAACGCTGCCCACGAAAGCGGCGCCCAAGCGGTGTGCATCACCGAGGTTCACGCCAACGGTGGAGAAGGCGGCAAAGACCTCGCTGAAGCCGTGGTTCGTGCCGTGCAAAACCACGTCGCAGCCGGCCGCCCGTTCGTGCCGTTGTTCGACGCAAAGGCCGACCTGTTGGACAAAGCGAAGGCCATCGCCACGCGCTTGTACAAAGCCGAGGGCGTGGAAACCACCCCCCAAGCGAATCGGGAGCTTGAACGCATTCGCTCCTGGGGCTACGGCCACCTCCCCGTCTGCATGGCCAAGACCCAATATTCCTTTTCGCACGACCCTGCACTCCTCGGAGCACCTTCCGGATTTACGGTCCCCATCCGTGAATTCAGACTCAATGCAGGAGCAGGTTTTGTGGTTGCCGTCCTCGGCGACATGATGACGATGCCCGGCCTTCCGAAGCGACCGGCGGCCTTGGACATGGACATGGATGAGGACGGAAACCTCCTCGGCGTGTTTGGGTGAGGCCATGAACATCCTGGCTCAAGACCACAACGAATGGCGATTACGGGTTGGAACCGTGGACGATGTTTGGGTGCTTCAACGCCTCATCAAACCCGGCATGTCGGTTGGTATGCTGGGCGAGCGACGCGATCAAAGCACATCGGGTGACGAAGGTGGAAGAGCAAAGCAAGCCGAGCGAAAGAAAATGTGGATTCAACTCATGGTTCAGCACACCGAACACCAACCCTTTTCCGAGCATCTTCGCATCCACGGAGTCATTGAACAAGCCCCTTTTGATGTCGGCATGCATCACACCCACACGGTTGAATTGCGCGATGAAATCCTCTTGGTCGCACCCCACGGGTTTAGCAAACTGGACGAGGATTTGCTCAAGGAAAGCATGAACGCCGCCAAGCAGGGGCAAGTGGCCCTCTTGGTCGTTGAGGGCGACGAGATGATCCTCTACTTTGTGACCGGTCGTGGTTTGCGGGAGAGCGCCACGTGGACTATGCGGGGCGGTGGCAAGCGGGGGGACCTGCGCCAGTCCCAAGGCGTGGCAAGCGCCTTCCGAGCCACCGTGGTGGACGGTTTGACCCAACAACTGGACCCAGACATGCCGATGGTCCTGTGCGGACCGGGAAAAAATCGCGACCGGATGATGGCTGACCTCCAGGCAGCAGGCCACCGCAGAACGATGACCTCCGTGGCGACCAGCATGGGTGGACGCGCCGCAGCGAACGAAGTCTTGCGAGACAACCTCGCCGGTAAAGTGCTGAGCGAACACCGCATGGTGAAGGAAATCGCCTTGCTCGAAGAAGCGTGGCAGCGCCTTTCCACCAACGGTGCGGTCGCTTACGGCCAGGCCAATTTGGTAAAAGCCGTTGAAGAGGGGGCGGTGGAAACCTTGCTCATCAGCGCGGACACGCTTCGTGAGGAAGGGGCGTCGTGCTCCGGGCGACCTTGGGCGGAACTGGCTGCAGACGTGGAGCGCTTTTCTGGAACGGTGGTGCAGTGTTCCGCCGACCACGACAACGGCGAGCAGTTGCTGAACTTCGGCGGCGCCATCGCCCTCTTGCGCTACAGGATGTGAGACCATGAACATCATTCACTTTGCAGAGTTGGGCAGCGATATTCGACAAGATTTGCAGGGAAAACGCTGGCTCCTTCTCACCGCTGCCGACCTTCCCCACGCCACGGCTGCGCTTGCCTTCAGCGAACTCGAGGACGTGTTGGTGGCCGTCGACCATCGCAACGCTTCGCTTGAGGAAGGGTTGTGGTCCCGTGCCGTTCACCTGTTGATGGTTGATGAACCGCTCGACTCAGCCGAAATCCGAAGCAAGACCGGCATCACGAAGGTGGTCACCGGACCGGAACCTCTCGAGATGCATCTTTGGTAGTGGGTCTGGAGGGACTCGAACCCTCGATCAACTCCGTGTAAGGGAGGTGTCATAGCCGCTAGACCACAGACCCACGCCGCCCTGTGGAACGACCTTTTTCAAGAATACCCCTAAGGCGGTAACCTCAAGAGAAGAGGCCATGAGACCGGCGCAATGGATGCCACGATTCAAGCGGCTGCGGCTCGGCTGAGTCGCCGCCTCAAGAAGAACGGAAAAACCGTCACGTTGGCTGAATCGTGCACTGGGGGGCTGCTCGCCAGCACCCTGACCGACATCGCTGGGGCAAGCACGTGGTTCCAACGCTCCTTCGTGACGTACGCGAACGAAGCCAAGATCGAAGAACTCGGTGTTGACCCGGAGGCTCTCGCTACGAAAGGAGCCGTGTCGGCCCAGGTCGCCATTCAAATGGCCCAAGGGGCCCTTCGAAGAGCAGATGCAGATTTCGCCATCTCCGTTACGGGCATCGCAGGACCCACCAACCAAGGCACGAAAAAAGAGGTCGGAACGGTGTACGTCGGTATCGCTTCGCGAACATGGGCCAACGCAAAACGAACCCAAATCGGGGGGACCCGAGAAGAAAACAAATCTGGATTCGTCCATTTTGCTCTCCTCACCGCCATGGATTGCTGGGACCAAGCCTTCGAGCGGTTGCTCGAGGAGCGCGAAAAGATGGCTCATGACGCAGAAGTGGCCCGTTTGAAATCCGAACGAGAGTTGCAACAAGCGGCGCATGCTGAATTGGAAAAGGAAGAAAGCAAGAGGGATTCGGCGAACTGGCAGGACGAAGCATGGGAATCCAACGGGGAAGACGATGAAATGGGGCTCGAGGTTGAGTGGTCCGACAGCGAAGAGTGATATCGCTGCCTCATGAAAAGCCACCCACATACCTTTTGAATCGTCGTCCTTCATTGCAATCATGGGTGAGCCATGGTCCAACATTGCTGCCCTGTTGCGGCAGCAGAAGCTGTTAGCGCCGCAGTCGTTGAGGGACCGACTCTTGCATCTTGAACGCCCTGCGAACGTCATTGCTGCGGCGCAATCCCTGAACTTCTCTGGAGGCATGCTCACCGCCGAAATGTTGGACGCCATGATTGAGCAAGCCAAAGGGAAGGACGACCCCCAACCGCTCGGGATGCCCAGCCTCCAATCCGCCCCTGTGGCCGAGGACCTTGGACGAACGGTCGCTCCGATGGCTCCTCCCGAGCCGGTGGATTTGATGTTCCGAAACAACTTGCCGGATTGGAACCCCGATGATTTCTCGATGCACGCTAGCGACGCCGCCTCCGACATCACCGTCCATTACGACATCACGGGGAATTCGACCACCGAAGGCAAAATGGCCGACATCACGGCCTGTTTTAACGACCGCCTGCAGAGCATCCGGAAACTCATCGTGCAAAATTCAAACCTCCCGAGAAAACATCAGGAAATCTCCCGGCTGCTCGCCGAGAGTTCGCGGTACCAAGGATACGAAAACAAAGCCGTCGCTATCGGCCTGGTCAACGAACCGAGGTACACGAAGAACGGCCATTTGATTTGGGGGCTTGAGGACGAAACCGGAGAGATGACGTGCCTGCTCACCAAACGT
Organism: Candidatus Poseidonia sp.; assembly: GCA_038118245.1. Classification (GTDB taxonomy): domain Archaea; phylum Thermoplasmatota; class Poseidoniia; order Poseidoniales; family Poseidoniaceae; genus Poseidonia. Next base: position 12,385 of record JAYOHN010000034.1, on the reverse strand, counting down.
AGCGGCGACGACCGGGACCGAGCGCACGAACAAATCCTGGAAGCCGGCCTGATGCCCGACGATGTGATGGGGGTTTCCGGGACGTTCAGTCAAACGGGCGACATTTTCTATGTGGACGACCTTCATTTCCCGCTGGAGTCTAAGCACCAGAAGGTCAGTGCGGAGCAAGGGGTGAGCGTCGCCTTCCTCTCCGACATCCATGTCGGCTCCAAAACCTTCCTCGAGGCGCAGTGGCACAAGATGGTGCGTTGGTTCCACAGTGACCCCTTGGCGAAGACGATCAAATACCTCATTCTCTCCGGGGATTGCGTTGACGGCGTCGGCATTTATCCAGGGCAAGACAAAGAATTGGCGATACCTGATTTATTTGCCCAATACACTGAGTTTGCACGACTGCTCGAATTACTGCCCGATTGGGTGGAGTGTTTGATGCTGCCCGGAAATCACGATGCGGTCCGACCAGCTGAACCTCAGCCAACCTTTGAGAAAGACATCCAGCAGGACTACAACACCACCACCTTCGTCGGAAATCCTTGCGATTTTTCGCTCCACGGGGTGCGATTGCTTTCCTACCACGGCAAGTCCATTGACGATTTCGTTGCGGGCTTGCGCACCGTCACGTACGCAGACCCAGTTGAGGCGATGCGAGAAATGTTGAGAAGACGGCATTTGGCCCCCCAATGGGGCGGAAAAACACCCCTCTCGCCCGAACCTGAGGACGGTCTCGTCATCCGTGAAGTCCCGGACATTTTCGTCACCGGACACGTCCACGGCCATGAATGCGTGGATTTCCGAGGCACGACCCTGGTGTGTTCCTCCACCTGGCAGGACCAGACCTCGTACCAGAGGATGTTGGGATTCCAGCCAAAGCCTTGCATGTTGACGGTCATCAACCTGAAAAGTCACAAGTCGATTTCCATTCCGTTTGCGTGAAACGGGTTTCAATCCTCTTCAAGCCCGAGCAGCGGAAGAATGGCTCGCAAGTCCTTTTCCACCACGACCGGCACACCGGCGTTTTCAAACGCCTCCACCGATGATGCCCGACTCGGGTTAAAACCGATGAAACGGCTTCCCTCAACGTGCATGGACAAGTCCATCTCCGAGTCACCCACAGAAACGCAACGTTCCGCTGAGAGGTCATTCATGGCGAGCAGTTTCTCAATCACTTCACCCTTTCCGGTTGCATGCAGACGGCAAACACCTTCGTCGGTCAAGAAGCCTGCTTCGTCAAAGACGAAGCCGTTGGCGATCCAGTCGTCAACCTTCAGCATGCTAGCAATCGAACTGACAAAGAGGTCAACTCCTGCGCTGACGATGGCGACAAAGACACCTTCTTCCTGCAAGCGAGCAACGACTTCCCGTGCCCCAGGCATGAGCGTCACGCCGGCATACGCACGAAAGAGGTCGTCTCGGTGAATCGGGTCCACAACGGCCTTCCACATCTGGATGTCCGAGCGCATGAACTCAACGTCGCTGATCTCCCCACGAATGAACCGGTTCAGGTTCTGTCCGTTGTCGGTACCGTAGGCGTCGTGCAACGTGCGCCATGAACTCACAGCGTCAACCAGCACGCCGTCGCAATCGAAGACGACGACTTCAGGGAGCCTACCTTCTCGCACCATGAAGTGACGAGCGTGTACTTCCTTCAAAGCCTTCGCACGATGTTGACTGGACACCAACACCAAGGAGGTGGGAGGCACGAGGCCTCCTCACCACCAAGGTGACCCGCTGTGCGGGCCATGCAGACCGGATCGCCGAAGCGAACGGAGAGCCTCAAGCCTTCTTGTCGTAGCTGAGGTCGCCGTACTTCTTCAGGACAGAGCCCTTTCCGTTCAGCGGAGCGTACGTCAGTTTGACTTCAGCGTCAACCAGTGGCGTGCCGTCAGGTGCGTGAGTTCGCACGAAGATGGTGTCGCCCGTGTTGAACGTTGAGACCGTCCGGTTGTTGTCCTTGGTCACCGAGTCAACGAAGCTCACGAAGGCATCGCTGTTCTCAGGACTGAACCCGTACACGCCAGCGCTGTCAGCGAGGTTCACCGTGTAAACCTCAATCTGTCCAGAGGCGTTCAGGTACGTCACAGCGACCTCGACGGCTTGGGTTGCAAGCGGCGTCTGAGATTGCTCAACCGTGATGCGCCAGTGGCCTTGGTCAGCGTCAAACCCGTTGATGTCTTCGATGTCGAACGTCATACGAGGGACGCCCTTCACGTCGGTTTCCGCCAGGCTGGATGCCCAGACGTAGATGACACCGGACAGCACGACGGTGATGGCGACCATGAGGATGGTAGCGATCACCGGGCTGACGGCAGCATCGTCGTCGGCCATGGATTCCACCACGTCTTCTTCGTCATCAGCACGGCGGCTGGAGAAGGAGAGGGCGCTCACGAAGAGACCAGCAAGGGCCACAGCGATCACACTTGGTGCGAACGAAGGCACGGCGCTGGCGCCGATGGTCTCGACAACCGTTGGGAGGTTCTGGCTCGTCGACAGGAAGGTGCTTGCAGGCTGGTTAGCGTGGTTACACACATCGGCCGTCTCCAAGGAGGTCATGATGTTGTTACACCAGTTGCTGTCCTCGAGGAGAGGTCGTCGCTCGGAGGTCTTCGTGGCGTTCTTACCGTACTGACCAGGCTTGGACCATTCATCGGTGCTCTGCACGTTGTTGATGATGGCGTAGTGCGAGGCAGGCTCGTCCGCTTGGAAGCGGTCGGAGGCCGTCACACCCAAGTCGCATGGGTTGGCCAGACAGGTCACAACGTCCATCTCAACCCACACGTGGGTCGTGTCCTTGGTGACGTAAACATCCTCGGTGTACTTCACGCTTGCGCCGTAGTCAGGCACAGCGTAGTAGCGGGTCAGCTCAACGTCGTCGTGGCCGTCGGTGTGGTAGGTGATGGCGAGCATGTGGTCGTAGCGGTACGGACCTTCGTCGCCACCGCCACCAACGGTCACCGTCACCGGCACGTAGGTTCCGGTCATGACGTTGGTCACGCCGTTGAAGTTGAAGCCGGTCACGTCGTCGAAGTAGTAGTCGGGGACTTGCTCTCGCACGTTCTCAACACGGACACCGATTTCCTTGGTGGCCACGCCTTGCTCGTAAGCAGCGATCGGCATCACGGACGGGTCGTAGTTGGGGACATAGGTGTTGTACTCACCTTCAACCGTTGGCGCCGTTGCCGTGTCTCGCAAGACCAGGCGGATTTGACAGTACTCGGAACCGGACGGTCCAATTTGGTGGATACCGTTGTTGTTCAGGTAGTCAATTTCCCAGTCGTTGGCGTTGGTCGTCGCGTCCTCAATGAGGTCGAACACGAGGTCGTCGCCCACGATGGACGTGGTGAAGTAGTTCGTGTAGACACATTGGTCCGTTGATTCAACCGTCCAGTAAAGGTCGTCCAAGTCGTGGTCAACGTCCGCCTTGATCGCCGACAAGTCGTAGGTCAAGTTGGCCTCGTTCTCGTCGTCTTCCATCAAGGAGAGGGACCAGGGCAGAGCGGGGATCGAGCCGTTGTCGGCCTTCATCACCGTCTCCGTGGTTCGGTTCCAATCCAAGATGACCGGAGCGTCGTTCACAGGAGCGACCGAGAACACCACGTCGTAGGTCTCAGCGTCTTGGTTCTCAGCGCCGTCGTCGGAAAGACCGAGCGTCACGGTGCACTTGCCGCCGAGTTCGTTGTTGGTGTTCTCCGTGATGGTCAACTCGTTGTTGTTGATGGCGACACTGAACGCTGAACAAGCGTCGGTCGTGCCGAGGTCAACCGCATCTGCCGTCCAGGTGTAGACCTGTCGGGTAGGGATTTGCTCGTTGGCCATGTCACGGATGTACGAACGGGTGGCGTTGGAGACGTCGCCCAAGAACTTGGTGTGCGTGCCGAAGCCTTCTGGGAGGATGTTGACGTTGCCGTCGTCCTCGGAGAAGATGGGCATGCAGTCCTCGCCTGCAACCGGGTTACCGGCGCAGATGACGGGTGCGTCGTTGATGTTGGCCACCTCGAAGGTGACGTTGTGGTCGTCGGTCAGACCGTTGCTGTCCGTCACCTCAAAGGAGAGGACAACCGTACCGAACTGGTCGGTCTTGGGCAGGATGGTCACGTCTTGGCCGTTGAGCACTGGGGTACCAATGAGGTCGTTGTCGTGAGACACGACGGTGCCCTTGGTCATGGTCCAGGTCAAGTCGGCTTCCAAGTCTTGCACGTCATCAGCCAGGTTGGTGAGGCTGAACGTCACAGCGCCGGAGTCTTCGTCGCGGGTGAAGTCAACAAGGCCGTCCGAGGTTGGGTCCGTACCATCGGTGTCGATGACCGGGCAGGCTCGGAGGATGTCGATCGTGCTTTGGACGTTGGTCGTGTCGCCGGTTCCAGCAACGTAGCCGTCATCAAAGACCACGTTGGTCGACATCGAGATGTCGTCCACCGTAGCCCAGTCGTATGCACAGTCGGCTTCCGTCTTGACCATCAAGTCGTAGTTCTTCTGGCCGGAGGCCGTGGTCGTACCCTTGTAGGACTGGTAGACGAGGACTTCATCGGAGAGGACACCGTCGGCAAGGTCACCGTGGGTCAACTCCACCGTCATGTACTTGGAGAGGTTCTGGAGGGTTGCTCCAGCGTCCAAGGTCTGGGATGGGTGAACCACATCGATGTCAGCCGTGGTCTCGGCTTGAACGACCGCCACGATGTCGATCTCGTCGGGCATGCCGCCGAGTCGGCTCCAGGGCAGACCGATTTCAAGCAGGGACGTAGAAGCGTCCATGGCAACGTTGGCCGTGCTCAAGCTGGACGGACTCCAGCCAAGGAAGCCGTAGCTGTACAGGTCGTACGATGAGGCGCTGTCGGCCCAGAGCACGTAGTTTGCGCTGAAGGGCAGGTTGTGAGCGCCACCGAGGCCGTTGTAACCAACGTCAGAGCCGCCGCTGCCGGTGCTGATGTAAATCAGCACATCCGAGGAGGTCAGGTCGGTGTCGGTCATACCGAGGTAAAGACCGTCGCCCTGGATGTAGGTCACGAGGAAGTCGTCGGTGCCGTCACCGCTCATCTTTCCGGGCATGGCGTAACCCGATGGGTTGAGCGCATTGCCGCCGTTCCAGTCGTCGTCAGAGCCGTCAACGGTCATGACTTCGGGTTGGAAGCTGGTCGAGACGTAGGAGGCACGCTCCATGTCGGTTGACATCAGCATCAGCGCAACTTCGTTGCCTGGAGCAGCACCCAAGTGGGTTGCCTCGAGGCTCATGAGGTTGGCTTCATCGATAACGGCCGAGCTGGCGACGTTGATCTTGCTCGAGTCCAAGGTGTTCCCGATGGAGGTCACGTGGGCGTTGTTGCCGGCGTCGATTTGAACGGACGAGGCGGACCAGGTCATGTTCTCAATCGTACCGGTAGCATCGGTCACGGACAGCGCCGTGGTAGCGTCGGAGACACCGCCGTCCCAGCGGAAGGGCGTGTTTTCAACGTACATGCCGATGAGGCCCGATGCGTCCATGGGGTAGACCCAAACATCAGGGCTATCTTCAACATGGAGACCCGTACCGCTTGCGCCACCGTCAACATGAGCGTCGATGGCCACGACGTACGTGTCCTGAGCGAAGACACCGTAGTCATCTCCTGCAAGGGTGGCGCCACCGATGAGGGTGAGGTCGCCGTTCTCCTTGTGAACACCCGTTGCAAACCCGCTCACGTCCGTACCGTTCAAGGTCAGCACCGTGTTGGTGTCGTCGCCGACGATACCGACGGTCGAAGCGTAGTCGCCACCGGTGATGACCGAGTCAACGTCGTTGAAGTCGCAGTCAAGGAGCACGATGGCGTTGTCATCCAAGGTGATGGTGTTCATCGAGGATTGGACGGTCACCGAATCGCAGTCTTCTGCTGTCAGACCAACGGCGTTGGGAGCCGTGCGGCCAGCGGACAAGCCGATGGTGTTCCCGCTGATCACAGGTCCAGCGTAGCCACCGGAGCCGCCAGAGGATTCCAAGACGTTGATGGTCGCACCACCGTCGCCGTAGGAGTCCGTCACGACGAGGGTGTAGTTTCCTGCGTCGGAGTAGCTGCGGAGAGGGGTGTACTGGGTGTTGCTCGAGAACGAGTAGGTACCCCAGGTGTCCTTCGTACCGTCGGGCTTGGTGATTTCAATGCTGATCTCATAGCCCCAGCTGTCCGTAGCCAAGTTCACATCAACCGATGAGCCGGAGGAAACGGTCCACGAACACGTGTCGGTGCGTCGGTAGTCGTTTGCGCCGATGCTGCACAACGAGGACGTTGGGGAGGGCGGAGCCTCCATGCTGTCGACGTAAAGGCCACCGTCGGCGTCCGTCAGGGTGTTGTCGGTGATGTTTCCGCTGCCTCGGTAGGTGTAGATACCGGTTGAGGTGGCGTCACCAATACCGGTGATGTCGTTGTTCTCGATGGCGAAGTTGTGGACACGGTTGAGGTAAATGGGGTTCTCGCCGCCGTTCACCGTGTTGCCTTCGATCAGGACGTTCTTGGTGTTCCCGGAGTACATGGCGATGGCGTGACCGCTGCTGGGGTTCAACTCGTTGCCCGAGATGTTTGCCCCTTGGGCCTCGTTGCTGCCGTAGTACCAGATGTCGGCGATTTCGCCACCATCGTTGAACACGTTGTTCGTCAAGGTGAGGTTGTCCACACCGACTTCGTTGGAGTTGTGGGTGTAGTGGTACGGGGAACGCTCGATGAACGCACCGACACCGCAGTTGGTGAAGGTGTTGCCGTCGATGACGTTGCCGTCACCGCCGTTCATGATGAGACACATGTCGTTCATGTAGATGGTGTTCCCAGAATTGAGTTCACTGTACCCCTTGTAGTGGACGAAGGTGCTGTCGGTGATGGACAGGAAGTCAAGGGCGTAGTTGCTGTAGTAGCCGTAGCCCATGGCGCCGATCACCGATGCAACGCCGCTCATCGTCGTGTTGTGGATATCCATGTTCAACGAGTAGTAGCGGTAACCGAGGCTGAAGCCTTGGGGCTCGTTTTGGTCGTTGAGGGCCATGGAACTCCAGTCTGCGTCGTGCATGTAGAGGCTGTTGTCACCGTTGTACTGAGGGTACATCCGGGTCGCACCATCGTAGTCGTACGATGCCGTGTTGATGAAGGTCGTTCCGTTCCAGCTGTGCTTTCCACCGTCAAGGTACATGAAGGCGGCGTCCATCATGACGGTCTCGCCCTCGAGGTCGCTGCCGGAGTGGCTGCGGTAGTAGCTGTATTCTTCCAGGCCGTTGCTGTAGGTTCGGCTGCTGTACGTGCTCAAGCCGCTGGCGCATTGGCGCTCTGCCGTGTAGAAGGAAGACGGGTAACACACACGAGCCGTGAAGGTGTCTTCGAGGTACATCGTGTCCGAGTTGCCCGAGCTGTCCGTCAACGTGAGGTCGTGGAATCCGTAGCGGAAGTCTGCAGCGTTGTCGTTTTGCCCGTTCCAGTAGTAGTCGATGGTGGCCACCGTGACGGCTTCGTAGCCGCTCAAGGAGAGCGTACACACCGATGCACAGGAGCCGCTGTCCACCTTCTCGGTCGGGAAGGTCATGTCGCTGGCCACGCCGTTGGCGTCGCTAACGGCTTGACCGACGATGCTGCCTTCGGCGTCCTTCAGGATAACGGAGGTTCCGTCAACGTCCTCGGTGGTCCCGGAGACGTTGGCCTGAACGGTCACGTCAAGTTGGCGCATACGGTTCAACACACCGGTGCCGGTCACTTCGACCGTGCTCGTGGTGATGCTGCCTTCAATCACGTCAACGACGGAAGAGCCGGAGATCACGACGTCCTTCGTGTTGGAGAGGGTCACGTCGGTCAAGGTGAAGTCACCCGTACCGCCGGCCTCAATACCGATGGCGTTGCCTGAAATCGTGATGGTGTCAAACTCGACATCGGTGGATGTCCCGCTGCCGTACTTGAACGCTGCACCGGAGGAGCCGGTCACCAGTCCAGTCACGACACCCGAGAGGTCCGATTGGTAGTACAGACCAGCGTTGATCTGGTTTTCCAAGTCGAGGTTCTCGAGGTCCATCGTACCGGAAGCGGCGCTGTCAACGAGAACACCGTAGTTTCCGCCGGAGACGTTGATGGTGTCCGCCGTGGCCGATGTTTGTCCGTCAATGTACAGGCCAGCCTGCGCCGGGTTGGTCACGTCGATGTTCTCAAAGTGACCCGCAGCGAAGGCACCGCCGATTTGGACGCCGTAGTCGGCGTTCAGGATCTCACCGTTGGTGATGAGCGGCGTGCCCGATTCCCGGACGTAGTCGCCCAAGTCGCTTGGGTCGTTGCCGGCTCGAGCGACGAAGTCGTATCGGTCCTGATAGTTGTCGTTGCCTCGGTGAATCACGTCCATCCACAAGTACACCTTGGAGATGTTGCCGCCGTTGGCGACTGCGTTGGAGATGTCGACGATGGGGTAGGTCAAACGAGCACCTTGACCGGCGCTCATGTAGTACGTGTAAGCGTAGTCCAAGCAGACACCGTAGTTGTTGGGGTAACCGCCGGCTGCGTAGCTGGGCGGGTTACCAACGTTACCTGGCTGACCTGGCCCCGTGGAGGGTTGGCCGTTGCTGCCTTCGGGCGGTGCGTAGACGCCGCTGAAGTAGAAGGACGGAGAGTAGTAACCCCAGTACTTGTACGGGTAGTAGGCGTACGAACCGCCGGGCGAGACGTTGGGGATGTTTTCCCAGCCAAAGCCGAATTCGTCAGGCGATTCGTAGTAGTCAGGGTAACTGACCGACTGACCGAGCCAGTATCGGTACATGTAGTAGTAGTAGCCGTCCCACGAGTTGTAGTTGGGGCCGTAGTTGTAGCTGTAGTAGTTGCAGTGCCACGATGGAGCACCACCGGTTCCGCCGCTGTACGAGTGCGTACCGGCGACCACCGCTGGGTCGTTGCTACCGTAGGGGTAGTACCCTTCTTGCTCGCTGTCGGTGATGTTCCACTCGTTGCCTTGGTCGTCGACCATCATGATGTTCATTCGGTCGGAAACCCAGTAGTACTTGCTCGTGGCGTAGTTGTAGCTTGGGTGAGCGTTGCCGCCGCCGAAGATGGAGTTGGCTCCAACTTGGAGGTAGTTGCCCGTACCGAGGAAGGTCGACAGGTCGATCTTGTAGGTGTGCCAGCCAGCGCTCATGCCCGAGAGGGCGGAGCTGCGGTAGAGCGTGGGCAAGGACATGCCGCCGTGGACGTCCACACCAACGGTGTTGCCGTTGGAGGTGAAGCCGTCAATTTGCGGAGCGCCGTTGTAGGATTGGATACCCACTGCGGCGTTGCGAACGATGACGTCAGTCAACGATGCACCGGAGTTTTCCACCCAAATGGCCGTTCCGGTCTGACCGGTGTTCACCACACTGGAGGCCGCAATGTCTGCCGAGCCGCCGTTGATCTTGACCGTAGCCATGTCGTCAGCGGAAGCCGTCGAGCCGAAAATTGTCGCCGAGTCCATCATGTTCAGGGTCGCCCCGTTGCCGATGTAAAGCGCAGATTTGGTCGTGGCGTCCCATGCAACATCTCGGAGGTTGGCGTGGTCAAGGGTGAGCACACCGCCGTCCTGGATGTCCAGGTGGAGGCCGTAGGTCGAGGAGACCGCACGAATAGCAGCAGGGTTTCCGGAAGTTCCGTCGTTGTTTGCGGTGAGGAAACCGGTGTCCTTCAGGGTGATGACAGGGGAGGAGGTCGCCGTGCTCAAAACACGGAGCGAACCGCCTTGGAGTTCAAACCCACAGGTGTCCAACATCAAGTCAGCGGAGACCGTGATGGACGTGTCGTCAAACGTGAAGGTGTTGGTGCTGCCGTCCCAGTTTCCACGGAGGTCGTATCCGCCGGTGGTCCCGCCGGTAAAGGCTGGGTCGTTGACCAGCTTGTAACAGTCGATGGTTGGGTCGTTAAACACGATCGGTGCGGGTGTCAGTTCCAAATCGAGGTGGGTGCCGATGGTCACGCCGCCGCTGGGGTACCAGTCGCTGGCGAGGGTGGCGTCGGGGAAGTCATCGGGGTAGGTCTCGTTTTGACCGGCCGTTCCGAAGGCCCGGACGATGTGGTCCTCGTAGGCCGTTTGGTCGCTGTCTTCAACAATCACCCAAATGTCGGTGTTGCCGTTGCTGTCGGTGATGTGGCTTCCGATTTGGAAGAGTTCCGTTCCCGTGCCGTCAACAAGCGATGCTGTCACGACGTGGTCGGCCTTGTAGATCTTCGTCCCGCTGGCGTTTCGGTAGACCGAAACGTTGGCCAGACCGCCGAAGTAAATCATCGACGGGTTGGAAGACGACGAGGATACGTCGTAAGCACAGTTGCCGGTGTCACCGTTGGAGTCAGCACAGTCGTTGCCGTTCAGGTCGTTCGCGACGAGCAGCACCGTGGTACCGGTGCGGGCCTTCGCCACTTCGGTGGTGGAACCGGCCGTTGAACTCGTGATGCTGGACTCACCAACGGAGATGAAGGTGTTGCGTCCATCAATCACGTGGTCGCTGCTGGAACCGTGTTGGAAGTCAGCATCGGCGATGGTGGCCGTGTTCTTGGCGGAAGCACTCGAACACGAGCTCTTGAAGGACTCGAGCGTTGGCGTGTCCATTTCCATGCTCCAACCGCAACCAGCGATGGAGAAGGCACCGATGTCGAAGTTGTCCATAGCAAGCTTGGAGGTAACGATGGCGGAGCCGGTGATGGTGATGTCGCCTGCGGTCACGTCGGTGAAGACACCGGGGTGCATCCGGGACATGATGATGTCGCCAGCGACGAGCGTGTCGATGACGGCGTCGTTTCCAGAGGGCCCGTTTCCGGTTTGTGCCGTACCGCCTGGGCGGAAGGTCACGTCGTTGTCTGCGAGGTCAACATCCATCAGTTTCACTTCGGCCATGCTGTCAAAGTACGAGCCATCGCCATAGGTTGGGACATCCACGTTGTAGAGATAGGCCGTTGAGCCCGATTGGGTTCCACTTCGCCAGGGCGTGTGGTCGATGGCGTGCTTGGTGTATCCCGTGGTCCCGGTGTTGGTCACGGAGACGTTGGACATGAAGAGATCTTCAAGGTCAACTCGGACGAAGTTCTGGTAGGCGTTTTCAACCGTGATGTTCTCCATGGTGAGTGCGCCACCGCCCTGAGAGTTCAGGACGCTAACGACAGCACCGTCGGTGAGGCCACCGTCGAGGTTACAGTCGGTCATGCTGCCTTCCTTGAGGGTCACGATGCTGTCCTCTGGGAGGTTGAAACACGATTCGTCCACACCGTCGATGGTGAAGTCGCTCATGGTCAGGACCGTTCCTTGGCCGCTGCCGTGGGTGAACACAGCGCCGACGTCGGTGAAGGTCACGTCGCTCATGGTGTAGTTCCCGGTGTTGCAGTTGGCCGTTGAACTTCCACAGGAAGGACCGGTTCCGTCGTGGCGGCTGCCAGAGCGGAAGACAGCGTCGGTGGTGTTGGCGAAGTTCACGTAACTGAACTGGTGCCGGTCGTCGGTGCCGCCGGAGGTAGCACAGTCGTCCGTGAAGGCGATTCCAGTCCATTCACCGCCGTTCAAACCGGTGATGTTGATGTTGGCCGTTTCGTTGCCAAGAGCGGTGAAGCTCGTACAAGCGCCGTCAAACGAGATGCCCTTGCCAGCTGCGACGAGGACTTCCACACCGGGCTTGATGGTCAAGTCCGAGGAAACCACGAGGTAGTCGTTGCTTGGGTTGATGCGGATCGGGCTGTCAACCAAGTCCCAAACGGGGTCAGAGGTGATGTCAGCCGTCACGTCGGTACCCTTGCCTTCGTAAGGCATCACGCGGTAGTAGACGGAACAGTCCTGGTTGGAGTTCACGTAGCAGTAGTAGTTGTTGTAACCGGTCCAGAACGGAGCGATGGTTCCCGGGCGAGCGAGGCTGCTGCCGCTGTAAGGCAAGGCTGGCTGGTGGTAGGTCCAGAGGCTGCGCTCCACGTTGGTGTTGCCGTTCGAGATGAAGTACATCGAACCGCCGCGGCCGATTTGGACTCGGTCGTTGCTGTCGTCGCCGTCGTAGGTGGTTCCGAAGTATTCGAACTCAAAGCCGGATGGCAGGTCAACGTTGGCGTTGCAGTAGTTCTTGTAAGAGTTCCAGTAGTACGAAGAGATGCAGTAGTAGAGGTAGGGGCGTCCGTTGGAGGTTCCCGACATGGCCGTTTGAGCGTTCGTCACTTCCGTGAGGCCCTTGTCAAAGGATTCCCATGCGTGGGTGGATGAACCGTCGGTCGAGACCCTGAAGTTCGAGGTCGTGGGCACGTGGCCTGGGTTCGTGTTAAAGCTGGTGGACGAACTGTGGGCGATGCTTGCACCTGCGTTTCGGGCTTGGTTCATGTAACCGATGGACCAAGAATTGTAGGTGGTACGGCAGTTGGAGTCGTACTTGAATTCAATCTCGTTGGTCACGTCGTAGAACAAGGCCTGAACGGTA
>JAYOHN010000033.1:0-17696 GCA_038118245.1 Candidatus Poseidonia sp. | reverse complement strand
AACACATTCGCCGTCACCGAGCCACCTCCAACATCTGCACCAACGAGACCCTCATCGCCTTGATGGGGGCCATGCACATGGCCTTGCTGGGGCCCGATGGTTTGCGGGAGTTGGCGGAACGCAACCTGCAGGCCTGTCAGGCGGCCAAAGAGGCGCTTGGGGCCACGCCCGGTATTCGCTTGGTCCACGACGCCCCGCACTTCAACGAATTCGCCATCGCCGTGCCGGGGACCTCCTCAGCGTGTCTGGCGTTTTTGGACGCCAACGGCATCACCGGCGGTTTTGACCTGAGCATGTGGTATCCGGAGCACGACGACCGGATTCTGGTGACGACCACTGACCAAACCACACAGGGTGACATTGAGGCCCTTGCCGCCCAACTTGGGCTTTGGTCCACCCACCAGGAGGTGAAAGCATGAGCCGACTGTTTGAGCACAACGGGGCTGAAAACTCGGGGTACAGCCAACCCCCCGCCCTTTCGCCAAAAACGCCCGCCACCGTCCCGAAGGGATTGATGCGCAAAAACGCAGCTCGCTGGCCTCGGCTCTCCGAACCCGAAATGGTTCGCCACTACACGTGGCTCTCCAAGCGGAACTTCGGAATTGACACCGGGTTTTACCCGCTGGGGTCTTGCACCATGAAACACAACCCGAGGGTCAACGAAGTCATCGCTCAACTTCCGGGCATCGCCGACATCCACCCGCACCTGCCCGAGCATCATTTGCAGGGCCTCCTCTCCATTTACTACGAGATGCAACACATGTTGGAGGTCTGTGCGGGCATGGACCAGGTGACCTTGCAACCGGTTGCTGGCGCCCAAGGGGAATTCACGGCCGTTCGATGCATTCAGGAATACTTCCGCCTGCGAGGCGAGGAACAGCGAACGAAAGTCATCGTCCCGGATTCTGCTCACGGAACCAACCCAGCCTCTGCAGCGATGGCGGGCTTTGAAATCGTAGAAATCCCCAGCCGCGAAGACGGCCGGATTGATTTGGACGCTTTGGCGGCCGTGGCCGACGAAACCACGGCGGCGATGATGATCACCAACCCCAACACCCTCGGGTTGTTCGAGGCCGACATTTCGGCTGCGAGCGCCATCGTCCACGACGCCGGTGGCCAGATGTACTACGACGGTGCGAACTTCAACGCCATTCTCGGCATCACGTCCCCCGGTTTGATGGGCTTTGATGCGGTCCACTTCAACCTCCACAAAACCTTCTCGCAGCCCCACGGCGGTGGCGGGCCAGGTTCCGGTCCCATCGGGGTCAAGGCGCACCTCGCTCCGTTCTTGCCCGGACCTCTTGCAGACCGGCGCGAGCCCACCGTTGAGGAACGCAGCCATTCGGTCGATGGCCACTGGTACCGTTGGGTGGAGCCCGAGCACAGCATCGGCAAAGTGCAGCAATGGCACGGCAACGCAGGGGCCGTCATCCGCTGTTGGGCGTATTACCGACGCTACGGAAACGGCCTCACCACGATGTCGGAGCACGCCGTGTTGAACGCCAACTACCTTCGCCACGCCATCCATCGGGAGGCCAAACGCATCGGCGTGGACCACCTCTTCGTGGACGGGGCGAAAACCGATGTCGCCAAACACGAATTCACGCTTTCCATGCAACCGGCGAAGGAAGCCTTAGGCATCTCGGCCATGGACGTGGCCAAAGGGTTGCTTGACCGAGGCTACATGGCTCCGACCGTGTACTTCCCCCTCGTAGTCCCTGAATGCATGATGATCGAGCCCACCGAAACCGAGTCAAAAGACACGCTTGACACGTTCGCAAAGCACTTTGTGGAAGTACTCACTTGCGACCCAGAGGTCCTTCACGAAGCGCCGGTAAGCACGCCGGTCCGCCGTGTCGACGAGGTTTACGCTGCCCGAAACCTCTGCCTTCGTCACCCGTTTGATGACGCCTAAGGACGCATAGGCTTAATGCAAAACAGCCGCACGCAGAACCGTGGAACCAAACGAAGCCATCCCCAAGGGCTGGTCTGTTTCGCCTGTTTCTGCGAATTACACCGTGACGTTGTTGGTGTTTTCTTGGGCGTTGCTCCCGGCAGGCTTCATGCTGCTCCTTCTGATCTTTGGGCGCTATCCGGAGGTTCGTCTTCCGCTTGCCGCATGTACGTGGGCGTTGTTCGTCTTCACCTTCTTCACCGGCTTTAGCCAACGGCAAGGTGCGCTTCACGACGGGCGCGTCCTGCTCTGCGCAACGGTGTTGGGGGGCGCAGGCATTCTCCTGGGGTTGGTGTGGGCCTTGGACCTCGATGCTTGGTGGTGGGCCGTCCATGCTGTTGTGCTCGGTTGCGTGCCGGTCTTGTTTGTGACGATGAATCACCTCGCATCGTGCACCGCCCCGGCCATCGAGCGACCGTGGCATGCAACCCATCGCTTGTCGTCGGCGGCCCTGCCAGGCTGGCAGGTACTCACCGGTGCATGGACGCAAGACGAAATGGCGAGGACGCATCGCAACGGTGTCCTCTATGTGCTGTACGGATGCATCGTTGGCGAGCACACGAGGTTGAGGATCGAAGCCTTTGCCTACGGGTCCACCTTTCCGTTTGACGGAATTGCCGACGTGCGATGGAACGCCCTCAAAGCAGCGATGAGCGACGAATCCGAGGAAGCCTGAGCCAGCAGAGCCATTCAAGCCAAGAGGCATCCTAAAGAACCACCCGCGATGGGAAACCGTCATGGATGTCACCATCTTGCTCGGGTCCTCATCGGACATGCCTATAGCCGAAAAATGCACCAAGATTCTGAAGCAATTTGACGTGCCCTACCAGCTTCGCGTCGCCTCTGCACACCGCTCCCCTCGCTTCGTAGAACAAATCGTCGGGGACGCCATTGACGACGGCTGTTCGGTCTTCATCGCTATGGCCGGCCTTGCGGCTGCCCTTCCAGGTGCTGTGGCTGCACTGACAACGAAGCCCGTCATCGGGGTTCCCTGCGGCGGTAAGGTTCCCTACGATTCACTTCTCTCCATCGCCCAACTCCCGCCCGGCGTGCCTGCTGCTACCGTGGGTGTTGACCGAGGGGACAACGCCGGCTACCTCGCCGTCCAGATGCTGGCCCTTTCCAACCCGAAATACGCTGCAGCGCTTGAGCAAAACAAACTTGACCAGATCGAGCGGGTGAAGGCCCAAGACCGGGAAATCAACGGCGGTGCATGAGATGTTTGACGCCGAGGAGTTCATTGCCGAGAGCATTGAAACTCTTCAAGCGACCATTGACGATGTGGCCATCATCGCTTGCTCGGGTGGCGTTGACTCCACCGTGGCGGCCGTGATAGCCAACAAGGCTGTTGGCGACTTATTGCACTGCGTTTACGTCGATACGGGTTTTATGCGAAAAAACGAGACCGAGCAAATCGAGGCGCTTTTGGAAGCCCAAGGCATCAATCTGATCACCGTTAAAGCAGCGGACCGCTATTTTGAGGCCCTTCAAGGGGTTACCGAACCCGAACAAAAGCGAAAGGTCATCGGCGAGTTGTTCATCCGTATTTTCGAAGACGAACAAGCCAAATGCGGGGCCAAGTACCTCGTGCAGGGCACCATCGCCCCTGACTGGATTGAATCCGGGGGTGGCGTTCGTGACACCATCAAATCGCACCACAACGTCGGCGGCCTTCCCGAAGACATGACGTTGAGCGTCGTTGAGCCGCTGCGAGAACTGTACAAGGACGAAGTGCGGGAACTCGCCCGCACCCTTGACATCAACGTGGCAGAACGCCAACCCTTCCCCGGTCCAGGCCTTGCTGTCCGGACGCTTGGCGAGTTGACGCCTGAGCGAGTGGGCGTGGTTCGGGAAGCTTGCGCGATTGTTGAAGAAGAGTTTGAGGCCGCCGCCGAAAGGGGCGAGATGGAACTCCCATGGCAGTACTTCGCCGCGCTGCTTCCGGTGCGAAGCGTTGGTGTTCACGGCGATGTCCGAGCCTACGGCGAAACGGTCGTGGTCCGGGCCGTCCAGTCGATGGACGGCATGTCCGCACGGTATTCCGAAATTCCGCACAGCATTCTCCAAAAGATCAGCACCCGCATCACGAACACGGTCAAAGGTGCGGTCAACCGCGTGGTGTACGACATCACCCACAAACCCCCCGGCACCATCGAATGGGAATGATGCCCATACATTTCTTTGGTCGGACCCTGAGGGCTTGTCATGGCCGGCGATGAACCAGACGCTGCCTTCCGTCCTTCAAACGGCGGACCCATGGCCGTTCTCTTGGCGACCATCGTGGTGGCGAGCGTCTTCGTCGTGGGGGCGATGGTGAACGGTGGGGGAGAGGGAGCAAATGCACCTTCATCCACCTCCAACGAGGTAAACGATTGGCGACCTTATTCTGTAGTGGCGCCCATTGACACCGGAATCAACGTGTACCACGACCACTTTCGGACCGAAGAGGTCTACCCCGATTGGCTGCTCGAGGGGTTGGGCGTCACGATGACGTGCACCCCAACCTTTGAAGGCACCTGGCAGGAGCGGTACGAGGCGGACAAGAGTGCGTGCTGGGACGCCATTTCTCCCACGGACATCGTTTACTTCAGGGGGACCAAAATCATCGGAACTTCGCCTGACGGAAACACGGACATTCACATCCTCGATGACCCCTCTGACGGCCACGGGACCGCCGTGACCGGTGCCGTGCTCAACGCCAATCCTGACGCTGTCATCTTTTTCGTCGAGGGTTTCTCATCAGAGGCCGTCCTCGCAGCGGGGAACCAGCCCCTGGTGGACATCGTGACGACCTCCTTTGGGGCCATCGGCTCCCTGCCCGTCCCCGGCATCGAAACCGCCACATACCAAACCGTGGTGGTCAACAACAAAATTCACACCGGTGCGGCGGACAACACGCCCTCGCCAGCGGTCCAGGACGCCACGGCAGGACCTCCGTGGTCCATCGGCATCGCTGGGTATGCCGAGGAGGGTGACGACCAAAAAGAAACCATGAGCGGCTCCTACCCCGACATCGCTGCTGACTGGACGCAAGTCCTGCCTAACCACGACGATGTTGATGGGTACCACGAAACCTCCGGAACGTCGTTCGCCACCCCTCGGACGGCTGGGATTCTTTCCTTTGTTCTCGACCACCTTCGCACGGAAGCGGGCGACATGGGTTCAGGGGCTGCCGAAGAGGGACGCAACGGTTCCTTGGTCGCCGGAACATGGCCCGAGGCGTCAGCTGGAAAAGGAGGGGTGGCGTACGTTGACAACGCCGCCGTTCGGGACGCGTTGAACAGGTCGGCGTGGTACCCTTCGTTCTCAACCTGGGACCCCACCTCGGGAACCATGCCCATCTCCCCGGTTGCGCCCTGCACACAGGTGGGATGGGGTGTCGTGAACCTCTCCAACATCGTGCCCATCATTGAACACCTCAACGGCAGTCAACCCATGCCCGACCGTCCGGCAGATGTTGTCGCCTGCATGCAAGTGAATCAAGAGGCACGTGAAGCTTACTGGGGTGTTTACCCAACCGAGCACGGTGCTCAGGGTGTTGAGCTGGCCGTGGCCCGCCAAGACGTGGATTGACGCTCAGAAACACTGGATAAACGCTGTACTGCGTTGATTTTACGCCGATTGTGGGGCTCGAACCCACGACCTTGGGATTAACAGTCCCACGCTCCACCAGCTAAGCTAAATCGGCAGGGTGGGCGACACACCTCCCCTTTATCACGGCTTCGTTGATGGTGATTGAACGATGTCCAACAGACGTGTTGCAGAGGGAAGCCTTTCTCGCTTGATGGTGGGGAGGTTCTGCAGACGGACCACGGTGGCCTCATCGAGGGATTGGCGGTGGTGGAAGGTGAACACCGGGTCGCCGGCCTGGACGGCTGCACCGCGTTGTTGGTGGAGAACAAATCCAACACCGTGGTCCACCAAATCGGCCAACTCAAAGCGACCAGCGCCGTGTTCTCGGGCGATGTTGGCCACCTCCATGGCATCAATGAGGTGCAGGTGACCCGTGCTCGATGCCCGTACGACCGTTTGCCTTGGGGCCAAGTCAAGGGCCATCGTGGGGTCGTCAATCAGCCGCTCTACGGTGGATGAATCCACACCTTGTTGGCGGCACATGGCGGCAAACACGGCGAGGGCCTCTCCGTTGTCAAGCACGGTTTCCATGCGTTGCTTTGCCTCGTCCTCTTTGAGGTTCATCACGAGCGAGAGCAAAGCCGCCCCCTGCATCACGACCAAGGTACGGGTGTCCTCTGAACCCTCCCCTTTGAGGACCTGGAGGCTTTCAACCACCTCGAGTGCGTTACCGACGTGGGTCCCGATGGGGTGGTCCATTTCGGTCAGCTGTGCAAGGGTTCGAATGCCCAAACCCTCGGCCGTCATCACCATGGATGTGGCGAGTTCCCTCGCCTCGTCAAGGGATTTCATGAACGCTGCCTTGCCGACTTTGACATCAAGCACCAAGGCTTCCAATCCTTCAGCGGCTTTCTTTGAGACGATGGACGCCGTGATGAGGGGGACGCTGTCGATGGTTTGGGTCACGTCACGTAGCGCATAGAGGACCCCGTCGGCGGGGGCGATGGCTTCGTTTTGGACCGCAATGCAGCAGCCAACGCTCTCCACAGCGTTCACCATCTCCTCGGGGGTGAGGGCGCAGCGAAACCCCGGAATGGATTCAAGCTTGTCGATCGTTCCGCCGGTATGCCCCAATCCTCGTCCCGCCAGCATGGGGACACGGCAACCGCAGGCTGCGAGCGCTGGAGCCAACATCAACGACATTTTGTCACCCACGCCACCGGTGCTGTGCTTGTCGACCACCGGTGGGCCGTCACCCCATGCCAGTTGTGCCCCGGATTCCATCATGGCTTGGGTGATGAACACCTTGTCAGCACCGGTGCACCCTGAAGCGTGGACCGCTTTGAGCCATTGAATCGCCTGTTCTTGAGGCACCGTGCCTTCACCTGTGCCGGAGATGAACGCCAACAGGCGGTCCTTGGGTTGGTTTTCACCTTCTTTGATGGCGGTGAGGAGGGGGGTGATGTCCAATGGACCACCTCAAATCAGACCGATTTCCCTGAGCCGTTGTTGAAGGTAGTCGCCCGCCTTGATGGAGGGGAACTGCGCCTGGGCTCCCGTCATCTCAACCATGCGAGGGTGCGGGGTGAGGTCAACGTCGTTGCGGGGATGAACGAACATGGGCATGGAATATCGCCGGGTGTTCGTTTCCTTCGGGTTCACGACTCGGTGCGTGGTGGATTTGAACAGGCCGTTGGTGAGGTTCTGGAGCATGTCACCTGAATCCACGATGATGGCGTCTTGGTCTCCTTGAACACGTATCCAGGTCCCGTCATGGTCCATGACCTCCAAGCCGTCTGCCGTTGCTGTCACCAGCAACGTGATGAAATTGATGTCCTCGTGAGCCGCAGAGCGTACGGCTCCTGCGGGCGTGTCTTCCCCCAACGGGGGGTAGTGGATCATGCGCATGATGGTGTTGCCTTCCTCGGCCATGTTCGGAAGCCAATCAGCGGGTTGGCCGAGGTAGCGTGAACAGGCCTCGAGGAGGCGCACCGAGAGGGCTTCCATGTTGGCGAACAACCGCTCGGTGGTGGGCTGGAACGCAGGGACATGTTCGCTTGGCCAGACGTTCGCCGGATAGGTGGGAGCAACTCCACGATCGTCATGGGTTCGCCCTGCTTGCCAGAACTCTTTCAAATCCGGAGCAGGGTTGTCCTTTGCGTGTTCAACCCCAAATGCGGTGTACCCCCGTTGATGAGCGATTTCAGGTCGTAAGTACGAGCGCTTGGTCGCTTCGTCCAAGTCAAAGAACGCATCGCATTGACGGTACGTTTCGTCGATGAGCGCTCGGGGGATGCCGTGGTTCACCAGGGCAAAGAAGCCGATGTCCTTCAGAGCGTCGCCCACTTGACGAACAAAAGCGGCGTTGTCCGCTTCGTTGCTGGATGTGGCGAGCAGGAAGTCAACGGTGGGGATGCTTCGTGCCATAACGCCATCAATCCCGGTAGGCATTCAATTTCCAAAGCAAACGCACCATTTCGATGTAAATCCAGATGAGGGACATCAAGATGCCGAAGGCGGCGTACCATTCCATGTTCTTCGGTGCACCGTAGCGGCTTCCCGACTCGATAAACCCGAAGTCGCTGATGAGGGTGAGGGAGGCCACCACGAGAATGAAGACGGTCACGCCGATGCCAATCGGGCCTGTGGAGTGCAGGAACGGGACGGAATACCCCGAGAACATGGAGAGAATAAACGAGGTGAGGTAAAGGAGCATGATGCTCATCACGAGGCCTCCGAGCACTTTGTTGAACATGGGGGTGGGTCGAATCACCTTCGAGGCGTACATCACGTACATGGTGGCGGTGATGCCGACCGTGCCGAAAGCAGCTTGGAAAACGATGCCCTCGTACATGCTCTCAAAATAAACGGAAAAGGCGCCGATAAAGGCACCTTCGAACAGCGCATACATCGTCATCAGGGTCGCTGGGTTGTTGGGTCGGACGAACATCAAGATGAGCGCGATGACCGTGCCTGCAACCATGCCAATCATCCACAACCCAAAGATCAACGCCCCGCCATCACCGCTGTTCAGTGCGTTCAAGCATAGCACCGCTGAGACGAGGGCACTGAGGACGGTCACGCCGAGCAGAAACCCGGTCTTTTGCATGCTCCCCTCAATCGTCATCCGTTCGGTGCCGTTGAGGTTGCTCCAGAAGTTGTTGTTCAAAACGGGGTTGCTGCTGCGCATCTCCATGGTATCAAATCCTGCTCGCTCCGGTCCCGTTTCAATGTTGCTCTGAGGTGGTGTGTTGTGCGACCTGTTCCTGGTAGTACGCCGCAAGTTGGTCCATCGTCCAGCCTTGTTGGAGGTAAACGGTCACCGTTTCGGCGTTCCAACCCGGAACCCTGTCCAACATCGCTTGCGAAACCGTCGGCTGGCTGGCGTCCAAGACCGGCTCAGGCCATTGCGGTTCAACCGTCCCGCTGAGCCCATCGGCAAAAGCCGCGTCGTGAACGCTTTGCTTTGCCGAGTGGTCAACGCCGCGCATGTTGCGCAACACCACGTACGCACCCACCGACAAGAGGAGCGCCAAGACCATGACGGTCATGAAGAAGGAGGACGCAGCCCCCTCGCTGGTGTTCTCGGTGCTGTCCTGAACATTTTCAGCCCGTTGGGCGGATGAACAACCCCGTTCGTCCGTGGCTGCCCCGGGTTCGGTTTCTGGACATTCATCTCCTTCGTCGAGAACCCCGTCCTTGTCAGCGTCGTTTTGCGTCGCGTTCCCGTTTCCGGTCTCCGCCTCAATGCCACCCAAATCGCAGCCCAGTGCGTCGCTTTCGTTGACACCGTCGCCGTCAGCGTCGGCGAGCGTGAGGGCGTCGGTTGGGCTGACGTCCTCAATCGAGGGGTCAAGGGCGGTTGCGAGCGCCCAAGCCACCTCGATGCCATCGAGAATGCAGTCGCCATCGGTGTCGTTGGCGTTGGGGTCGCCTCCGTGAAGTTGTTCCGCTTCATGGGTCAACCCGTCGTTGTCGGGGTCCAGGTCTGCTTCATCGGCGAGGCCCACCACGCTGACACTTCGCTGTGCGCGATTCAAACCGTGCTGAAGCTCCCATGCGTCCAACAACCCGTCCTGGTCGCTGTCGGTCACGTCGTCCACTCGCTCCCAATCCGAGCGCCAAGCCTGAAGATACGCATTGGCGACCTCTTCGTTCGTGATGAGGACACCCATCTCACGGTTGCGAACGAGGGCTGAACCGCCCCAATTGATGGACGACACAAGCACGGTTTCGCCATCAATGATCGCCCCCTTGTTGTGGAGTTTGGTCACGCCTTCGGCATCAGCACTCATCACGATGGCCGCCGTGTCGTACCCTCTCGTGAAGTTCCAGTCCTCGTTGAAGCGGTCCACGGCTTGCTGAATGTCGGTGTCCAAGTACGCACCGTTCAGTGCAAGCCGAATGCGAACACCGCGCTGGGCCGCTGCTTCGAGGGCTCCAACAATGGGGTTTTCACCCCAACCGTACGTCCAATCCAAGTCAAGGTACTGCAGAGAAAGCAGGACCTCTTCATCCGCTTCGTCCAACATCGAAACCAAGGAGCCGATGCAATTGTCAGGGCACACCATGAGGGTCGCTTCGTAGGGCCCGGTGACGCCAACCGCCGTTTGGCCCACGACGGTGCTTGTAGCAGGGAAGGTCCATCCCGTGGGCGCCTCACTCAGAAGCACCGGGGTGATGTGGGGCCGAAGCGCGTCTTCGTCAAAGGCGAGGTGTTGCGAGACGGTTTGGGCAAAGGCAGGGTCGTCGATGAGCACCCCCCAGTCGCGATTGCCCGGTTCTCCGGGAGCAGGCTGCGAGGAGGATTTCCAGTTTCCAGAGCCCATCCAAACGCTTGAACCGTCCCGTACGGCAACCTTGCTGTGGAGGTATGCATAGGGGTTTTCTCCGGTGTCTCCAAACCAATGGACCTCAACCCCTGCTTGCTTGAGGTGGGTGGCCATGCCCTTTTGCGTGTCCATGTCGTGTTGATTCCACCAAGAGTCGCCGTAATCAAGCACCACGGAAACGTCCACGCCGCGGTTATGGGCGTTGATGAGGGCCTCCACCAAGTGGGCTTCTTGCAGTTGATACAGGTGCACGTTCAGCGAGGTTGTCGCGCCGTCAATCCATCCCAACAAATCCACCAGACCGTTTTCGGGGGCGAGGAGGGGGGTGATGGTTGCCGTTCCACTCACGGTGTCCTCGAAGCAAAAGGCGCTTCCTCCCAGCCGGCTCCAGCGGTGGTGCCAGTCGGCAACGGTGTTGGTGTCGGGCACCTCGCGGAATCCGTTTCCACGAATGTAGACGTGGTTGTCCAGGTTGGCCAGCGGTTCAACCAAAGCGATGCCGCTCCAACCGGTGAGGGACACCGGGCCGTTTCCGTAAACGACCGTATCGGCGATGTTGCCGGAGGGGTCAACCAGTTGGAGAGCCGTGCCTGAATTGGGGAAGTAAAACGGACGGTCCATCACGTCCTCGATGTCGGCGATGGTGCCGGTTTCGTACAAGGCCAGGGCCGCAGCATCGTTGGCCAACACGACCGAGGCGCCTGATGGTACCGTGAGCGAGGTGATGGTGGCGTTGTAGCTGCTGAGGGTGCCGCTGGTGGACCGCAACACCCAACCGTTCAACACCGCCAAATCTTCGCCTTGGTTCGTCACCTCGATGAACTCCATGTCTCCCGAGACATCGGTGGTCGCTGAGGGCATGAAGCGCGTGAACACGATGTCTTCTGCACCTGCAAAAGCCGACGGGTCGGGTTCAGGCTCACGGGGGGTTGGCCAAAGCGTGTGTTTCCAATCAGCACCCTCCGTGTTGGGCATGAGGGTCTGGCAGTCGGTGATCACCGACCAAACCGCTTCATCCACCGTTCCTCCGTCCGGATGAAGCAGCGCAACAGCATCACCCAAGCCGGTCAACATCCAGGCCTCAAGCAACACCACCGTGCGCTCGCCAGGTTCGAGTTCCAACGGGTCGCTCGAGTTCTTGAGTTCCCAGATCTTGTCCGGACGAAGAAACCGTCGCTCTCCGTCTGCGTTGAGGATGGACCAACGGCTGATGTTGAGAGGAACCGTACCGGTGTTGTGGAGTTCCACCCAATCCTCGGTCGGTTCAATGGAATCGTCGTTGCAATACGGGAGGATTTCGGTCATGTTGAGGTGGACCGAACCGTTGTACGTGGGCCAAGAAGGGTTCATCTCTCCCGGCGTTGCCCATGCCGAGAGCAACCAATCGCCCGTTGCCGAGGCGGCGCTCGGGCCCACACCTGCATGGGTGCTGTTGGGAGGCACCAAAGACTCGCCCTCAACAGCGGACGACCACGTGATGGTGTCAACGGTGGAACCAGCGGTGTCAACCAAGCCGATGGAGTCCGGTGCGGTGTGCTTGAGGTAAAACGAACTTGTGCCGTTCAAGGCGATAAGCAGCACATCGCCCGCTGCGATGACCGGTGTGGATTGCAGGGGCATGTTGAACTCGTGCAGGGTGAGGCTGCGGGAGGCGGCTTGGAGTTTCCAACCGCTCAAGTCGATGTCGGTCGTTCCGTAATTGTGCAACTCCAACCACTCGCCGTTGGGCCACTGTTGGTTGTCTGCACCTTTGGCGTCGGGAAGCACTTCTGAAAACCGCACCGTGCTCGCAGAGGGAACGCTCCCCGGTTCCGGTTGGCCTGGCGTTTTCCAGGGTGCAGGCGTCCACGGGCTGGTCGGTTGTTGGGGACGGACCAAAGCGACGTCTTCCCCGTAATCGGAGGTGTAGTATGCCGTGTCAACGATTTGACCGCTCGCTTCCCGTAAAAACAGATGGTTGTAACCGTCCCAGAGTTGGGTGTCGCTGGTGAACTGGACAAGGCGCCGTTCGCCTCCGTCGATCATGGTGGCACCCTGAGAGGCGTTGAAGACCAGCGTTCCAGGGTCCAGGTGGGTGAGGTTGCCCATGCCGTCAAGGACGGTCCACCCCATCAGGTCCACCGTCGCGTTTCCAACGTTGTGAATCTCGATCCACTCGCCGTCCGGGAAACTCGCACCGTCGCTCGTGGCGTTGGTCAGCATTTCGCTGAATTGGACGTCAAAGGTTTGCCTCGGCATCAGCTCCAAACCCATGGGGTTCATGCCCTCGGGTGTGGGATAAGCGGCGTTGGACCAAACACCGGCCGTTTGAACGGAAGCCACCAGCGAGAATCCTTGCTGCGTTGACGACCACGCCACCTCTTGCGAGGGGGTCCCGTTGGGCCACTTCAGGGTCAACGACTCCACGCCGTTGTTTAGCACCCCGTAGGGGCTTGTCCCGTTCACCGCAACGATGCGATGTTGCCCGGGGCCGATGAGGTAACTGTTGCTGTTCGCTGTGACGTTGGTGAGGTGGCTGGCGTTGAAGGAGAGGATGTTTCCTGCTGCATCCACGATGCTGTACCCGGTGAGATTGATGTCGGCGGTTCCGGTGTTGAGCACCTCCACCCACTCACCGCCCGGCCACGTTGCGTTGTCGTAGGATGGCCAAGGGTTGGCCATCACCTCGGTGATGATGAGGTCGCCGGGAACCAGCGTGGTGGGGCCTCCTGCGGTGTTGATCTGTCCGGGGGAGGGAGACCCGGTAGCGACCCAAGTCGCCGTTGCGCTGGCCGGGTCTTGCTCGTAACTGACCCCAGAACTTGCGGTGCCCCAGCTGGCGCTGTGAACTTGGTTGTTGTTGGCGTTGATGAGGTTGAGCGTCATCCCCGTGTTGGTGAGGTAAAAGTTGCTGTTGCCGTTTCGAGCAATGACCGCATAGTCCCCGGGCGCGATGGTCCAGGTCGACGCGTTTCCGCTTTGATAGCCGACGATGGTGCTGGCGTCAAACGCCAAGGTTTTGCTCGCGCTGGTCGTGGCTTTCCAACCGGTCAAATCAACGGATGAAGTCCCGGTGTTGTGCAGTTCAAACCACTCGCCGTTGGGATAGGTGGCGTCATCCGCACCGGCGGGGTTCGGGAGCACTTCGTTGATGCACACGCTTGCTGTGCACGCCGTGGAGCGACCTGATGCGCCAAGGCTTGCGGGGCTGCTTCCTTCAAGCATCACCGGGCTCAGCGGTTGAAAGAGAGCGAGCAAGAAAATCGTCAGCAGGCCAAAAACGAGGGTGCGTTTGTTCATGGTATCACGTCCGTATCAAATAAATCCAAAGCTGTCAAACCGTTGAGCGAAGGTGTAAATCATGATCGGCACGAGGATGATGCCCATGCCGTGGGAGCGTCGTATACCAATACGAGGGGGGAGCAACCCGATGATGGTTCCCACGATGAGCACCCCAATGCCGACAAAACCCGTTGAGAGCCAAACCAAAGCCACAACGAAGAGAATGACCCCCATGACCATCTGCTGAAGTGGAATAGCAGCGTGAAGGCGAAGCATGCCTTTCCCGACGTAGCGCATCATCGGCATGGCGAGCAACCCCGCGGCGAGCGTCACGGCCAACAGGCGAATGAAATCCGAGGTCGGTTCGAGCGAGGACCAGGTTTGAATCGGGTACATCATCTTCAGTGCCAAGGTGGCGCCTGAGCGGGAACGGCTGATGATGTAAAGAAAACCGAGCACCATCACGGTGACGGCGGTGTTGACGGCAGAGAGGATGGCGATGATTTCGAGGTCCTGCTTGGTTTGTGGGCCCTCGACGCCCTCGTCCGCTTCGGCTTTGGCGATTTCCAACAATTCGTCGTCGCTCATCTCGGTCAAGCGTCGGGTCTCCCAATCCATGCCGTAGCCCTGACGCCCTTGGGCTTTGGCTGCGAGGTTGCGCCCCCCCATCACCAGGACGGTGGCCTGCGAAGCCGTCATGCCGGGCAACACACCCATGGAGGCGCCGGCCACGCTTGACCAAAAGCAGGGAACGACCAGCGGTCGGACGGGTGGAAGGGCCCAATTTTCCCGTTGCGGCGGTAAGTGGGAGGTCGTGGCGTAAATGTCGAGAAGGTTAGCGATGCCGAACAAACCGGCGAGGCTGGGGAGCAGCAAACTGGCGTCGGGCATGCCGACAGGAGAACGGGCTGGAAGGGTGAACACCCCCCATCCATACATGCCGGCGAGCAAGAAGAACGCCGTTGCCGAAACGAATCCAGCGAGTCGGGAATCCCGGCCCAATTTTCCTGCGGTGAGGCGCTGAATCCACAACGGCCAATCGAGGCGCGTGGTCTCGGTGGCCAGAAGCAGCAGAGAGATGGTCAGCAAAACAAACGGCAGGACGGAACGTAAATCCTCGTACCATCCGAGTTCCGGGCCAAACGCGATGCGAGCGACCACGATGAGCGGCAGTGAAAGGAAGAGCCCCAGTTGTGAGCCGCGGGCCGACCATGCGACGCCGCGTGCAGCGTTTCCCGAAAGCAACATCCGATGGCCGGGCAGCAAGGAAAGCGCCGTGTCGCCGTCCGGTGCCCCGATGAGGGCGGATGGGATGTAGTTGAGGAAGGTGTGAACGGTCCCGGTGGCGACGATGATGGCGGCGACCGCCGACAAGGGGATGCCTAAATCGAGCAAGGCCGGGGACAAGGCGAGCAGGATGAGCGCCACGTTGTTGACGTGAAAGCCAGGAATAAGACCGGTTAACGAACCGAGCCCCACCCCGAAAAACAAGGCCCCCAAGAGCCACGCCAAATCCAACATGTACCCTTCAAGCATGTCTTCACCTATGCCTGTGCTTGGGCATATTCGTCCCGGTCGTTCACGCCGTCTTCGTCGCTGTCCTCGGAGGTGATGGAGGTGCCGAAGGCGTCTTCCAAGGTATCGCCCAGGCCGTCCCCATCCGTGTCCAGGGCATCGGCCTGGTCGAGGCTGTAGACCAAACTCAACCCGTCCTCGCTCTGCACTTGGCGCAAGCGCCCGGTCCAGGTCATGGATTGTTCGGCATGAAGGTCGTCGGTGCCGATGGCTTGGCCAACCGGGTTGAGCAAAATGGAATCGTTTGAGCCGTCCCTGACCAAGCGCCAGACCCCGTCTTCTTCCACGGCCTTCCCGTTCAAATGAACGGCCTGGTCCCTGGCGTAACTCCACTGAACGGCTCCATCGCTCCAAAGGAGCACCCTCGCCTGGGGGACGGGGCCCAGGGTGTAGTCGTGAACGAGGAGGCGAATCCGCATGTCTTCATCGTCCCAAACGACCGAGACGTTGCTGACGATGCTTTGACCCGCTTCAAGCCACGTTGTCCGGGGTCCTGGAAGCGTCACCGCCACCGTGGTCCAGCCGGGCATGTAGGCTGCCACATCAACAAAAAACGCCTCCTCTTCCTCAACGCTGGGTTCAACGGCGTACTTCACGTAAGCCGAGAGGGCGTAGGTGGCGTCCGGGGTTTCCACCGTGCCAACCGGATCAGCCGAGAGCATCGCAAGAAGGCCAACGGGCGTTTGCGGGTTGACAAGGGTTGGACTCGACCCCATGTTGGCGTCGATGCACCACGATGAAGTGGAGGACGACCACATCAAACGGCCTTCGACGGTCTGCAGCGTGTTCGAGATGTTGTTGACCACCTCGTCGGCTCGGTCGCTGTCCGTGGGCAACACGCAGATGGTTTGGCCGCTTGGACCCCTCAGTTCCCAGGGTCCTTCGTTGGTGATGAGCGTCCCGGTCATCGTAACGGTTTGTCCCGACTGGTAACTCCACGTCGCTTCAGCACTCCAGTCAAGCTGCGGGACATGGAGCACATGGTTCCGGTCGACCAGAATCTCAGGGCCTTGGACTTGGAGGCTCCAGCGGAGGTCCCGCTGCTGATAGGTCAAGATGCCTTGGACCTCCACCTTTGAGGTGGCCTCAATCCAGGTGCCGACGGCGGAACGAACGATCAGATGGAGTTGATGTTCGGCGTTCCCATAGGTGGGGTGGTCGCCGAGGTAGGCGGAAGTGAAGGTCGCATCGGGGGAAATGGATTCGCCGATAAAGCCGGTGAGTTGTATCACTTCCCCCTCGTACAAACTCGGGTTTTGGGCCACATCGGCAATCGCCAAACGCTGGACGTCTGGAAGGTCGTCGGTTGACCATTCCATCGCCCCAGCACCCAACGATTGCAGCCAAATGCGCCCGTCGTACTCAATGATGTCACCCATCACCGTGACGGTCGTCCCGATGGGAGGCATCGTGCCGGGCCTGTACCATCTCGCCTCAACCACGCCGGTTCCGTCGTCGATGATGGCGTCAATCCGGTCGTCGCCCGATGCGTACGGGTCTTCAACCCACGAA
Organism: Candidatus Poseidonia sp.; assembly: GCA_038118245.1. GTDB lineage: Archaea > Thermoplasmatota > Poseidoniia > Poseidoniales > Poseidoniaceae > Poseidonia. The sequence goes on along the minus strand of JAYOHN010000033.1, from coordinate 989 downwards.
ATCAACGTGCCCTCCACCTTGACGACCTCGTTTTTGTATTCGAGCAACTGTTCAACCTTGATGACCTCCGGCTCCCGAATGTAAGCGTACCAGTTCATGGACGCCACGAGGAACATCGCCAGGGCAAACATCACCCATAGCTGCTGTCCTCGGGTTTCCGGGTCCTCGTTGGTGATGCGGTCCATCAGCCCCTTGACCGCATCCGCCATGCTCCTTGGTGAACTTTGACGGGCTTAGGCGTTCCCATCAACCTCTGTCCCCAAGAAGCCGAGAAGGGCTATAAAGAGACAATTTGACGGCCAACCATCATGAACGGCAGGGACAGGGTGATTCGCGACGAAATCCATCGCGATATTTTGGTGCCCGCCGCTCACGCAAACATCATCGATACGCCGGAATTTCAACGGCTTCGCGCCATCCAACAACTCTCCACTTGCGAATACGTCTTTCCTGCCGCCACGCACAACCGATTTGCCCACTCCTTAGGAGCCTACCACCTCGCCGGCATGCTCTCCAGTCACGTCAACGACGTCCATCCAGGTTTGCTCAGCGAAGACGACCGAGAGTTGGTCCAACTGGCGGCGTTGCTTCACGACATCGGACACCCCCCGTACTCGCACCTCTTGGAAACGCCCAGAGTCTACGCCACGTTTGCATCGCATGAGCAGTGGGGCCGCCGAATCCTGGAGTCCAAGAACACGGCCCTCGGCCAAGCCGTCCACGCTGTCCTCGGAACGAAACGCCTGGGGCGCCTCTTTGCCCTCATGAACGGAGATGACGAACACGACGGCGTCCCCATTCCTCGGTTCATGAAAGAAATCGTGAGCAGCCAACTCGACGTTGACCGGATGGATTACATGATACGAGACCAAGCCAACACCGGCGCACAAATCGGTGGCTTTGACAGCGCTCGTGTCATTCGTGCGCTCCGCATCGGAGACGACGGCGGCTTCGTGGTAAAACGGTGGGGGTTGCCGGCCATTGAAGCC
>JAYOHN010000032.1:0-19715 GCA_038118245.1 Candidatus Poseidonia sp. | reverse complement strand
CCGGTGTGGCCGAAATCGTCTTCGAAGAGCTGGTTATTCCGTTCCTCCTGATTCCCGTGTATCTTGGTTTTTTCATCGCCCGACGCAACGAATATCGGCGACTTTTGGATGACATCAGCACAGCAAAGAACATCGTTGCCCTCAACGACCTGGAAAAAGTGGTGAACAGGAAGATCAAAGGTCGGCAGATCCGGGTTTACCATGGGCTGGTTCTTCGCAACGCGCTTGAAGAAATGGAATCAAGGTTCGACGCTGAACGCCGGGAAGAGGAATGAGACGGCGGGAGTCCAACCCCCAATTATCAAATGGTGAATGGCCTACGGAGAACCGGGGACGACCGTGGTTGGCAAGGAACACGTGACCATGATACCGGCGCCGAAAGGCCAAGCGTGGACCGCACGGGTGAACGGCACACCTGTAGAGGTCCTCGCTCCAAGCAACGCTGTCTTGTTGGATGTTCTCCGGGATAAAGTGGGGACACTCGGCGTCAAACGTGGCTGCGATTTGGGGACCTGCGGTTGCTGTACCGTCATGATTGATGGTGTTCCGAAACTCTCCTGCTTGACCCTTGCAGGCCAAGTGGAAGGATCGGAAATCATCACGGTTGAAGGCCTTTCAAACGGGGCCCACCTCGCCCCAATCCAAACCTGCTTTGCGACCCATGGAGGTTCTCAATGCGGCTTTTGCACCCCCGGTTTTCTCGTGACGTCCCAAGCCCTTCTCAACGAGAATGACGCACCCACGCGAGACGAAATTGCAACGGCCATTGAGGGTAACCTTTGCAGGTGCACAGGCTATCAACAGATCATCGATTCCATCGAGGCGGCCGCAGCCATTCACCGCGGCGACGCAGAGGCCGCCCAACCGGCGAGTTCGCCACACGCCGACCCCCACCCCTCCGGGCCCGAGGAGCCAACGATGCCGCCCGGTCATGCGAAGTGATGACCATGGGTGCCTACAAGCAGCAACCTGGAACCTCGTCTTCCGAGATTCGCAAAGACGGCAAGCGTGTCGCAGGGAAGCAATCCTTCCCTCCACCCGGTTCGGGTGGTTCCAAGCCCTCCATGCGCCCTCGTGACTTGGATTTCATTCCTGAAACCGTGGGTGGGAGAGAACCCAAGCCCGCCGGTGACCATATACACGACCGGGCAAGGACCGGGACGTCCGTTGGAAAAGCCATGCCGCTGGTCGATTCAAACGCCAAAGTCACCGGCCAAGCATGGTACGGAGATGATGTTCGGCTCCCCGGCGAATTGATTGGGAAAATTCTTCGCTCACCCCACCATTACGCACGGATCAAGTCCATCGACACGTCAAAGGTGGAGGCGCTGCCGGGTGTGGTGGCGGTCGCCACCGGTCAAGACGCCCCGAATCGCTTCGGTGTTCTTCCGGTCACCAAGGACGAGCACGCCATGGCGGTGGAAAAAGTTCGACACGTGGGCGATTTGGTCGCTTGCGTTGCCGCCGTCGACGAAGCGACCGCCATCGAAGCCTTGTCGTTGTTTGACATCGAGTGGGAGATTTTGGAACCCGTATTCGACCCCAAAGAAGGCCTTGAGGACCACGATGAACCCATCCATTGGCGTGGAAAATACCACCTCGCCCGAACCAACGTCCAAAAGCGTGTTTTCCAAGAATTTGGCGACCGGTCCCTGGTCAACAACCCTCGCGCCGCTTCTCACGGTTCATGGACGATGTCCGGCGTGCACCACGGGTTTACCGAGCCCCATGCCGTGGTGGCTCACTGGGACCCAAACGGTCGGTTGCAACTGTACACGCCCCAGCAAGTGCCTCATTACACCCACCGAGCGCTTTCCACCGTCCTTGATGTCCCGATGCACCAGATCAACGTCATCCGCACCTTTGTTGGCGGGGGTTTTGGCGGCAAATCCGACCCGTTCCCCCACGAAATGTGCGCAGCAATCTTAGCTCGTAACTCCGGTAAGCCGGTCCGCATCACCTTTGACCGCGAAGAGGTTTACTGGATTAACCGAGGCCGCCACCCAAGCCACATCGATGTCAAGATGACGGCTGATGACGATGGACGTATTTCGAGCTTTGACATTGACGCTCTGATTGACGGAGGCGGATTTGCCTCCTTTGGCCACGTGACGTCCTACTACAACGGGGTCTTGGCCACGGCACCGTACGAGCTTGGCTCGTTCCATTATACGGGGGCTCGCGTTTGGACCAACAAACCGGCGTCCGGAGCCATGCGAGGTCACGGGGCGGTCAACACTCGGTGTGCCGTTGAAGTCGGTTTGGACGAGATGGCCGAAAGCATGCAAGTGGACCCCATCGACCTCCGTTTGGCCAACCTTCTCCCGCCCCACAGCCGGACCATCAGTGGGTTCCGCATCACCTCAAACGGCATGCGAGAAGCCCTCGAACGGGTTCGAGAAGGCTCCAACTGGGACGAGAAATTCCGCCAATTGCCGCTTGGAAAAGGCATCGGTATCGGCTGCGGTTTCTTCATTTCCGGTTCGGGGCTCCCCATTCACTGGGACCCCAAGAATTTCCCTCACGCCACGGTTCACATCCAAGTTGACATGGACGGCGGGGTCACCGTTCACACCGGAGCTGCCGACATTGGCCAAGGTTCCACCACCGCTGTTGCCCAAGTGGTGTCCGAGGTGTTGGCCCTCCCCATCGAAATGATTCACGTTCGCAGCCACGAAAGCGACACGAGTCCTGTGGACCTCGGTTCGTATTCCAGCAGGGTGACGTTCATGAACGCCAATGCCGCCATTCGGGCGGCCATCGATATTCGGGACCAGCTGCTCAACGCCGCCTGGCAGATGTTGGGCTACCACCCCAACGTGTTGGTTCTGAACGACCGGCGTATCTACTACAAGCACGACCCCTCCATCGGTGTGTCCTACCTTCAGGCCCTGCACAAAGCCCAGGAAGACAAAGGAGCGCTCATCGCCCGGGGTGCTTATCGCTCACCCCCGATGGGTGGTGTTCACAAAGGGGCTGCCGCTGGGCTTGCTCCCGCTTATTCCTTCTCGGCCTACGTGGCGGAAGTTGATGTGGACGTTGAGACCGGCTTGGTCTCGTGCACCAATGTTTGGGCTGCCCACGATTGCGGGAAGGCCTTGAACCCGCTCGCCGTCAAAGGTCAAATCATCGGTTCGTGTCACATGGGCTTGGGACAAGTTCTGAGTGAGAAAATGGTCTATGGCAGAACCGGCCACCTTCAGAACGCCAACTTGCTCGAATACAAGATCCCCTCCGTTCACGAGATGCCCCATGTGGAAGCGATCATCGTTGAATCCAGCGACCCCGAAGGGCCGTTTGGTGCGAAAGAAGCCGGAGAGGGCCCCTTGCTCCCCATTCTTCCTGCGGTTGTGAACGCGGTCTACGACGCCATCGGCATCCGCCTTCGTGACCTGCCGCTCACCCCTGATGTCGTCTTTAGCGGCATCGAGAAGCACCTGAAAAAGGAAGGCCTTGATGACCCGTTGGAACTCCGCTCTCCTCGTTTGGAACACGGCCCGTTGCAGGCCACCCTCAAAGCCAGAGGGGAAGCGCACCGGGAGCGCGACCGTCTGCGTCAACGAAGCGAAGACACTTCGGCCTATGTCAACGGCGTTTTGTTCGGCTTCGACCCAGACCGCCCGCTCGCTGACCAGGTTGAAGGCTGGCGGGAGGCCGATGAACCGTTGCCTGAACAACTCGCCGAATTGGGCTTTGCTGGACGGGCGTGGTTGAAGAAAGAACAGCGGCACATGGGAGGCGATGCTTGATGCTGATGCCCCCCTTCGAACTGCACCACCCAACGAGCGTGGAAGAGGCCGTGGCGCTCGCCGCCTCGCTCATGCAGGCCGGCGAAGCCTTCGATTGGGTCGCCGGCGGTACCGACGTGCTGCCCAATTACAAATGGCGCATCAACCCAAAGCCGCATGTCATCTCGCTTGCTGGGGTTGAGGGCGCAAACGCCCTTTCGCCGCTTGAAATTGGATGCATGGTCCCGCTCGCTGCCCTTACCGTCGCCAACGGGGTGCACCCCTTGTTGGCTGAGGCCGCTTCCAAGGTCGCCTCCTCGTTGATTCGGAAGAGTGCGACGGTCGGTGGCAACCTGTGCTTGGACACCCGTTGCTTCTGGTACAATCAAGGCGAGGATTGGCGCCGTTCCATCGATTGGTGCCACAAAGCCGATTGCGGAACCGGAGCGGACTGTCGGGTGATTCCAAACCAAAACACCCTCTGTGTCGCCACCTATCAGGGCGACCTTGCGCCCAACTTCATGGTCCTGGGCGCTCGTGTGGTCTTGGTGGGTCCAAACGGTGAGCGAACGCTGCCGCTTGAGGAATTCTACGCTTTGGACGGGATGAAAAAGAACGTGCTGGAAGAAGGTGAATTTTTGCTCAAGGTCGTTCTTCCCGAGGGCGCTCTTGCACGAACAGGCTCCTATCAAAAATTACGCGTCCGTGACTCATGGGATTTCCCTGAGGCAGGCATCGCCGCTTCGTGGGTTGCAGGCCAACAGGATTCGCTCAAGGTGGCCAGCACGGCCCTTGAATCGATCCCGCGGCTTCATGAAGAGGAGGTCGGGCAAGTTCTCGAAAGCGAGGGTATGGACGGAAAAGCCCTCGCAAAAGCCCTTCACAAAGCGATCAAACCCGTGAACAACACCGCCCTCCCACCTCGCTATCGACGCTCGATGGTGAAAACCTTAACCAAGCGTGCGATCAACGCTTTGCTGGGTGATTGAGATGCGAGCCGCAGCGTCGGGGGTGTTAGCGCTCGTTTTGCTCATCGCTTTGTCTCCGGTTTCGGGTCAAGCCATGCAAGGCCCCTCATGGGAGATGGGCTGGGTGACCGACGTTGACCCGAAGTACGTGGTTGATTTGGAAGAGGACTGGGATGTGACCGGTTCTTTGGTCTTCTATGTGAACAACGAAGCCCTTGGCGAAGTGAACCTCGCCATCACCTATGACCACGACGACGACAGCCCGTTCAGCTTTGACGGACCGGAGAGCGTTTCCGTTTCTGGAAACACCAACGACACGTTCACCATCAAAATCACTGGCGGTACCGCTGAAGAAGTGCGTGCCTTTTCCCCAAGTTCGAAGATTGGCTTGACCGTTCTGGGCGAGGAGCAGGTGGGGGGCTCAACCCTTCGAAGCCAAGAAATTGATGCGGACATCTCCGTGCCCCGAATGTATCGCCTGCTTCCGGAGGTTACCCTCCCATCGGAAACGCTCTTTGCAGGTTCATGGGTTGAGTTCTCGCTCACGGTCAAGAACATGGGCAACACGCAGGATGCCATCACCTCGGGTGAAGCCACCGTTCGCAGTTGCCCCCACCTCTCGGTGGCCGGCTTGGAGGAACTCGAGGACACCGTTGTCCCCGTCACGGAATCATCCGAGGGCAATGCCCTTGTCTTCAACCTCCGTCTCGAAGCCACCGCCAGCCACCAAGAGCGGACGTGTGAAGTTTCCATCTCCGTCGAATCGGAAGGTGACCAGACGAAACGCTCCAGCACGATGGATGTCGAGGTGGAGGCTCCTAAGGTAGAGGCTCCAGACACGAACACAAACGATGAGGATGAGGACTCATCAACAAACAGCGAACCTCTGCCTTGGTTCAGCGCGCTTAACACTGCAGGTGCGGTTTTGCTGGCGGTGGTTGTTCGCTATCGGCGAGAGGGTGTTGCGTCCTCGCTCTGAAATCTGTAATTTTTGAGGATTTCCACCCCCTTGAAGCGGCCACAAAGAAGTCCGCCGTGAACGGAAAACCGCTTCAAGGGCCTGCCCAATGCTGAGCAACTATTATGTGTGGAATGTGTCTCCGAAGGTTGTAAATCTGTCGTTTTGCATCGACAAGTGGAGTGAAGAACATGGCGGACGCTGAGAAATCCGGTTTGAGCCTTGAAGCCTGGCTCATGGTCGGGTTGGTTGCTTCAGTCGCCCTTTCCACCTTGATCATCGCCGTCGTCTCCGCCGGCAAAACCACCGTGTTCTCGCCCTACCAAAACGACGACGAATACTCCGAGCAACAACTTACCTTGATGCGCGCCACGCTTGACGATCAGAGTTTCAACGTGGCCAACACCATGTCGACGCCGATGCTGGTCAACGACTGGCAGAATCCTCACCGAACCCTTCTGGTGATCGCTGCCCCGGAAAAACCGTTTGACGCCGCCGAAGCCGCTGCACTCCACGACTTTGTCACCGAGCGGGCTGGAAAGGTCATCCTCGCTTCAAACTCCACGAACGCCCAACTCGTTGCCGAAGAATTCGGTGTCAAGTATTTCGATTCACCCATCCGGGACGACATCAACACAGGGCGCTATTACGAGGTGACGGCGGACGACGGAACCCGAATTTCCCCCGATACCCGCAAGATTTGGGCGGTTTCAAGCATCACCCGGGGCGTTGACGCCATGGGCGAGGAGAAGGCCGTTCCTTGTTCAGAGGAGGACGTGAGCCAACAATCGGTGAACAACTGCCGTACGCCGGTCCTCTTCCACCGTCCAACGGCCATCCAGGTTCTTGATGAGCAAGGCGACACGAACCGCGAAATCCATGTTCTCGCGGCCGCCTCCACGTCGGCTGAAATCGACGCCGGCAAAGGCGAATCCAACCCCACCCTCGGCGAGGGCGAAACCGGGCTCATCATCCGCATCGATTACCCCGGCCAAGAAGTGCTTGACCAACGGTCCATCGCAGCGGGCGGGGACATCGGAGAGATCAAGGCCACGGGCAGCATCGTCTTCGTCTCCGACCACTCCGTTCTCGCCAACCACCTTTGGGACCAAGCTGTCGCCGAAGAAACCGGGAAGGAGCAATGCGATTCCGAGCTCTACATCCAAAACGGTCACATGTGCTGGGACACCGACTCCGAAGGCCTCAACAAAGGGCTCGGCGACACCACCTGGCGAGGAAACGAGTTCTTCTTTACGGCGCTCATCAACGACATGATGGAATTTGACAACGTTGAATTGTCCACCACCATCGCCCGAAACACCGGAGCGTTCAACATCGTGTTCGATGAAAGTCGGCACGTCTCCAGCACCTTGTCAATGCCCTTCACCGAGGCCATGGGTGCCATCGTCTTGCTCACGAGCGACGGCGTCCTCAAGTGGCTCATCATCCTCAACCTCTTCGCTCTCCTTGCGATCGCCATCATGGTGGTCCCAGAGAAAGAAAATTGGCGTCATGTCTTTGACTTGACCCGATTCAGGGAGCGTCCAACAAAACTGGACCCCAGCCAATACCAACGGCGAACACGAGAGGCTTTCCTCTCCAAAGTTCGCAACTTCAACGACCTGACGCGCGACGACTTTGCGCGCAAGTCCCCCGCGGAGATCATGCAGATGGTCCGCGAGCCCCGATTGGTCGAACTTGTCAGTTCGAACCGTGTCTACTCCAGCGATGAATTGAGGGAACTCATCCCGCACATCCGTCGTTGGGGAAATTGAAACAAGGAGGATAAGACATGCAACCCCCAGCCCCCCCCGCAGCCCCGCCCGCGCCAGCGCCTGCAGCGCCAGCAGCACCCGTGGCCCCTGCCCCCGCCGCTCCCGTGGCACCGGCAGCACCCGCCGCACCCGTTGCACCTGCAGCACCGGCCGCTCCGGCCCAGCCGAAGCACCAGAGTACCCCTGAAGTCCGAGAGCGCCTGAAGGCCGTCGGTGCGATTGCGCAAGCAATCTCCGCCGAAGTCCAGAAGGTCATCATCGGTAAGTCACACGTCATCGACAACGTGTTGATCAACATCCTGTCCAACGGGAACCTTCTCTTCGAAGATTACCCCGGTCTGGCCAAGACGCTGATGACCAACACCTTCGCCGATGCCCTTGGTTGCGACTTCAAGCGTGTTCAATTCACGCCTGACTTGCTCCCTGCTGACATCACCGGTACGAACATTTACGACGCCAAGAAGGGCGAGTTTACGTTCAAGCCCGGCCCGTTGTTCTGCAACCTTCTTCTGGCTGACGAGATCAACCGTGCACCTCCCAAGACCCAAGCTGCTCTGCTTGAGGCCATGCAGGAGAAGCAGGTGACGATCGGTACGGTGACGCATAAGTTGCCAGCCCCGTTCATCGTTATGGCCACGCAAAACCCCGTTGAGCAGGAAGGTACCTACCCGCTTCCTGAAGCACAACTTGACCGATTCATGTTCAAGATGTCCGTGGGTTACCCTGACCGAGCCGATGAAGACGAAATCCTCGCCCGCCGTATCAGCCGTGGAAAGGACGCTGTTGACGTTGATGTCATCACCGACCCCGCCCGTGTGATCGCCATGCAGCAAGCCTGTGAAGACGTCTACGTCGACCCTGCGCTGCGGATGTACATGGTCGAGATCGTGTCCCGCACCCGTGAGGACCCCCGTGTGCTCGTTGGCGCTTCACCTCGTGGCTCTCAAGCCCTGTTGAAGACGTCTCGCGCAGCCGCAGCACTTCGTGGTCGCGACTTCGTCACACCCGATGACGTCAAGGCCATCGCAGAGCTTGCCATCGCCCACCGTATCATCTTGAAGCCCGAGCACCAAATCAAGGGTCTCGAATCAGGGGAGGTCATTCAGGCCATCCTCCGAGAAGTCCCTGTGCCCACGGTTTGAAGTTGAACCGCACACCGAGGTGAATTGAACATGTGGAGTCGCAAGTCAGCCATGCTTGGCAGCCTAGCTGTCGCCATGTATCTTCTTGGCTTGACCCTCCGAAACACCCAACTTGTCACCATTGCCGTCGTCATTTTTGTGTTCCTAACATGGGCTGCACTCTTGGGGAACCACGCAGACGTTGCATCGAGCGGTCGACGAGCAGAGGAATGGACCGGAGAGGAAGGCGCTGCCCTCGGCAGCGTTGTCGCTATGCGAAAACTCTCCAGCGCTCGCATGTTTGAAGACGGCGAATTGAACGTCACGCTGAGAATGCAAAACACTTCGTCGCTTCCAAAGATTCTGGAGGTCCGTGACCGCGTCCCAGAAGTGATGCGAATCAAGGAAGGCGCCAACTACATCTTGATGGAACTCGGGCCCCGCCGTGAGACCTTCATCGAGTACACGGTCGAGTGCCCGCTTCGTGGATTTTACAGCCTTGGGCCAGTGACGGTGCGCATGCAGGACGCTTTCGGGTTGTTCCACAAGGAGAAAGAATTGCATGTCTACAACGATTTCCTTGTGTTCCCAAAGATGGAAGACCTCAAAGAGACCTTCGTGAAATCCCGTGTGCCGAAGATTTTCACCGGTGCGGTGAACATCCGCCAACCCGGTCCAGGTTCCGAGTTTTACTCGTTGCGTGAATACTTCGAAGGCGATTCGTTCCGAGCCATCAACTGGTCGGCGTACGCCCGCTCTGGGAAACTGATGGTGAACGAGCGGGAGCGAGACGCGGTGTCCGACGTCATCATCATCGTTGATTCACGAGCGGTCGCAGAGACCGGACCCGTTTCACGGAACGCTTTGGTGTACTCGACCCGCGCCGCCGCTTCGCTCGCCAAGTATTTCTTGGGCCGTCGCGATTCCGTCGGTGTCATCGTTTACGGCGATGAAGTCGTGAGCGTTGACCGGGACACGGGAAAGAAACAGCTCTACGTGATCCTCACCAAACTCGCCGGCGCAGTCGCCCGGGGCAACATTCCGTTGCAAGTGGTGGTCAACCGCATTTTGCCGCACATCAACAAGGGAAGCCCCATCATCTTCCTGTCAAACCTTGAGGAGGACCCGACCATCGTGAACGCCTTGCGCGACTTCCGTGCACGCGACTTTGACGTCACGGTCCTTTCGCCGTCCTCGCTCGAGTTTGAGTTTGATGCGAAGCGCCTCGACCGAACGGGGTACGAAGTGATGAAGACCGAGCGCGACGTGCTCATCGGTGAGCTCCGAGGTCTCGGCGTCAACATCATGGATTGGGAGCCGGACATGTTGCTCTCGACGGCCCTCGCCGGCGCACGAGGATTCTGAGGTGAGACCATGACGATCAACAAGCCATCGGCCGATACTTCTCACCTGTACGACGGCAAGACCGTTCGCTCATCCGCACCCTCGCGCAAGAAGGCCGCAGGGCAGGTCGGGCTGGGAAGCGATATTCCAAAGGATGCGATTCCAACCGTGGAAATCCCCTCCTTCATCGAAAGCCTGCTGGGCGGTCCTTTGGTTCCAAAAATGAAGTTCCTGCCTCCTGACAAGATGGTTCAGAACCTCCAAATCGGTGTGTACGGCGTTTTGGTGGCGCTGGCCTTCCTCACCTACATCATCTCGCCCCCTCAAGGGACCATGTGGTACATTTTGACCGGCAGCCTTGGCTTTGCGAACATCATGCAGTTGGTCGTCATTGCCGCTGCCACGGTCCTCGGTTTCATGGGAACGTTCAAGCGCGATGCTCGACTTTCGCTGGGAAGCAACCTGCTTTTCATCCTCGCCATCCTTCGTTTTGCTTCATCGACCACCGCTCTTTCCAACGACCTTTTCGGTCTTCAGGACAGCCCAACCATGCTCTCGATCTTGGTGGTGGTCTACTCCGTTCTCCTCATCATGTACTTTGAACTCAGCAACGGTGTCATTCGTTACTCGATGCTTGACACGAGCATCCGAACCAACGAAGTTTACGTGATGAACCCCAAGAAAATCGTGTCCAAGTACCACCGCTCGCTGGTGATCAACCCCGTTCTCGCGACCCTTCTCGCCTGGTTTGTGCTCTCAGCCAACACCATCCTCCCGGCCATCGTCGGTATCTTTTCAGGAGACACCGCTCTGCGGATGCGAGAATCGGTTGAACTCACCTCGGTGTACGGCGTAGCGTTGGGGACGTTGTTTGTCTTCATCACGGTGGGCATCCTCTTCGGCCTGAACCTGCCGACCCACATTCAGCGGTTCCGTGAAAAGCAAGCCGAGTAAGCATCCTCAGGCCTGCGAGGCCTTGATGGTGGTCATCAACTCATCCAGCATGGCCGTGATGTCCACCCGCTGTGTCAGCAAGTGAGCCGAGGTCTCCGTCACATGAAGCAGGTCCTCTTCCACCCTCGCCTCATCGCCGAGCAGTTCTTGCAGGTCATGGCGATGTTTGCAGCCAATGAACGACAGCATGGCGGCAAAATAGGCGTATGTTGTCTCAACATCGTGGTCGTTGAGGAGTTCCACGCTTCGTTTGACATCGTGTTGGGGGATGATGAAACGCCAACGGTTTGGCGTGGTTTCAAACGAACAAATGCGGACGTTGTTTTCTTGCAATTCGGCGAGCACATTCCCCAGAGCAATCGCCGCATCTTGCGTGTATTTGAGTCGAACATCCAAACAAGCCACCCTCGGGATGCATGCAACGCCCTTCACGTAAGACGGGCCTTCAATATCCGGGCCAATCACGGTCTTCAAGCCGGTTTGCCCGTGCCCGGCGAGTTGACGGATTTCAATCGGAATGCCGATGCTGTACACGGGTTCAACGGTTGCTGGATGAATGATGGTGGCATCTGCATTGGCGAACTCCACCGCTTCTGCATAACCAAGGTAAGGGATGGGGGAGGTGGCGATGCCCCATCGTGGGTTGACGGGATAGATGCCCAAGACGTCTTTCCAGAGGACAACGCGTTGGGCCTTCAACAAGGCGGCCAAAGCCGTCGCCGTGTGGTCGCTGCCACCTCGTCCGAGGAGAGCGATGTTTCCGTCGGTGCCCTCACCAAACCAGCCCGTGACGACGGGGACACCCCAAAACGCCTTGCGGTCGAGTTTCCTTTCTGAACGGACCAAATCAACGGTGGTGGCCGTCCCGATCCCGTCCAGGCACAGCCCGATGTCTTCTGCGCCCAACGGATGCGCATCAATTCCTCGCTGCTTGAGGTCGTGTGCAATCACCAAAGCGGAAAGTCGCTCCCCTGCAGCCAGCAATCGGTTGTATGCCTCGGAATCGTTGCTGTTGGTTGCGAGCTCTCCAAGCGAAGCTTCAATGCCGTTCAGGACGCCTTGGAAGAGTTCAAACAGCGGGGAGTCAACCAGCGAGGGTGCAAAGCGAAGGTGATGGCTGGACAGGTCGTTGACCAACCGCCCCGCATACCTTGGTTCCTTGGCTGCCCGCATCAACCGGTCCGTCGTACCCCAAAGAGCGGACACGACGACCACGACGGGGCGGTCAGATTCGTGCACGATGTGGGCGATGCGTTCAAGATCGCTCCGGTCCCGTAGGCAGGAGCCACCAAACTTGTGCACTTCGGGAGCTTCAAGCAATTGAGAACCCTCCACGAATGTGCAAATCCGCGATGACCAGAATGGCCATGGCTTCAACCACCGCCACGCCGCGTGGGGCCAACACCGGGTCGTGACGGCCTTTGACAATCAACGGCTCTTGGCGGTTGGTTTCCAGATTGAGGGTCATTTGTTCCCTTGGAATGCTCGATGGCGGCTTGAGAGCCACCCTCACGTGGACGGTTGCTCCCGTCGCCAGGCCAGCCAGAGCACCGTCAGGGCGGTCACCTTCCAACGCAGGGTTGTCTGAGGTGCCTCCCCACATATCGTTGTGCTCGCTGCCGTGCATGGTTTGCACGGCAAACCCCGAGCCGAATTCCACGCCACGGGCGGCTGGTACGGCCATCATGGCTCTGGCGAGGGCTGGCTCAAGCCCGTCAAACCAAGGTTCTCCCAATCCGAGAGGCAACCCTCGGATTTCCAAATCGACCCTCGAGCCGATGGAATCCCGCTCCTTTCGTGTCGCTTCGATGACGTTGGCCATGTTTTGGGCTGCCTCCGGGTCTCGGCAACGAAGGGCCTTGCAGTGGTCGGAATCCCACCGGGGTGGGCAGGTGCTCAAAGCCTTGGCTTGGATTTCGCCCACGGCGCCCACATGCGCCTCGATTTCGATGCCTTGGGTGACCAGCCACGGTCGTAAAAGGGCTGCAGCGGCCACCAGAGGGGCAGTCATGCGTGCGCTGGACGTCCCCCCTCCACGCAGGTCAGCCGCACCTTCGGTTCGTTTGTGCATGACGAGGTCTTGATGGCCGGGTCTCGGGTGGTGGGGCAAGAAACTGTAATCCTTTGAGCGGGCATCGGCGTTGGCGATTCTGAGCTCGATGACGTCCCCTGTGGTTACACCGTTTTCGATGCCGGTCATCCACTCCACGCGGTCTTCTTCCATGCGCTTGCTGCTGTAGGTGCCGCCGGTCTTTCTGAGTTCCATATCGGCGTCGATTTGTTGCTGGTGAAGCGGTAAACCGGCTGGAACGCCTTCAAGAACGGCTCCTACAAACGGGCCGTGGCTCGACCCGTTCAAGGTGATGCGCAAGACTTCACCCAGACGCATCTGCATGATGAACGAAAATTTCCACATCCTTGCCCTTTTAGAAGGTGTTCACTCCAATTCGTCGTCACCTTCGTGGGACAGGAAGGAGGTTTCAAGGATTTCAACCCCTTTGTAACGCCCGGTGTACCACGTTCTGATGCGGTCAACCGCTGGACGCATATTTTGAGGCACGACGAGCACCAAAGCAGGCCCCGAGCCGGTGATGCCGGCCGCCCGTGCACTGTTCATGAAGGAATCGTTCGTCATTTTCCTCCCCTCGATGTCCCGCAGGGCAGCGGCAATCCCCCGCCCGTTCCATGTCATGGCCACCAGGGGATTTTGGGCTTGGAGGGCTTCAAGTGCCTGCTGGAAGGCGGGGAGGTGGGGTTCAAAATCGGCGAGTTCGGGTTGATGTTCGCGCTGGCCGCGAAGCACCAACAGAACGATCCATTCGTCGCTGGGCAAACCCTCATGCTCGAGCAACACGCCTTCTGAAACGGGGGACTGGACATCGATCAGTTTCCAGCCCGGCGTCATGCATCCCCATGCATCGTCGATGGACCCCGTCAGAGAAACGCCAGCCGCCAGTTGAGCCGTGGCGGCCAAGTGCACCCGATCGTGGGGCTCCAGGGTGTTCTCGGTGGCGTTTTCGAGGGCTCGGAGCGCTGCAATGCACGTGGCGGCTGAAGACTTGAGTCCTTGTTTCGGAGGGATTTTGGAGTTCACGCCCCAATGGAGTTCATCAGCGGTGTATCCTTCCGGCAACGGATGTCCTGCCTCCTGCCAGGCATTGAGCAGCTGCACGAGGACCCCGTCAGGGTCGTTCACGTCCCGTTTGCTGGGACGGTCGAGCAAGCGCACGGTGATGGGCAAGTTGAGCGCCATGCAGGCCCCGTAGCCCAAGGCAGCGGCATGGAGAAGGCTGCAAGCCCCGTGTGCAGAGCCCTTTCCCAAGACCGCCATCGTCACCGTTCCTCCACACGGCTGCCGATGACTTTCCCTAAATGCCGCCCACCGCGACCACACCATCCAAGAACCGTATCGCCAGCGACGATGTCGGTGATGGAGAGGGCTGTGTTGAGATTGGCCATCAAGCGAACCGTTTCTGCTTGTTGCAAGAACACATGAGACATTTGAGGTTTCCGTTCGTTGTTCGTGTCGGTTGAAACGGTGACTTTGAGCAATGGACGCTGCTCGATTTTCAAACGGCCCAGCACAACGTTTCGTGACTCACCAGTGGAAGTCACCGCTCTCACCGAATCTCCGGCATTCAACTCCGCCAGATATTTCGTCGACCCGTCACCCATCATGATGTAGGCGTGGGGGGCTCCGGCGTTGACCCGAAACGGGCGGGTCGGGACGAAGGTGGAAGGCACGGTTTCACTATGGACAAGAAGCAACGTGGACGCCGAGGAGCCAACCAGAACACCTTCGTTTTGATGAAACAACGACAAGAAGTCCAGGCAATACCTGTCGCCCACTCCCGCTTCCTCGATGCTATTGACGGTCAAGTTGGCGATGGTGAGGTCTTCGCCTTGCTGGACGGAAAAATCGGATGGCGTTTCTTGTTCAAATCGGAGCGACTTGACCACCTTCGCAGCCTCTAGGAGGGCCGGATTGCGGTCCATCACCAACGCATCGACACCTTCTTGCAGGGCAAATCCAGCCCCCTGGGCCTGCATGGGTGAGGTGATCACGGCGGCGATTTTTGTGGGGCTTCCGGACCGAGCAGCGATCAGGTTCTCAAGCGGAATCATCGACCACGTCTCGCATTCCACCAAAATCCAGTCAACGCTTCCAATGAGTTCGATGCCGTTCGCCTGCGTGGCTCCGTCGACGATGTGAACGTGAGCGCCCACGGTGCCTTCCGGGCCAAAGAGGGTGCCGGATGCAAGGTGCAGGTGGTCCGGCGTTGGTTGGGGGAAGAGGTACCGGTCAACGTGTTCCTCGGCCGAGGGGGTGTCGCCTGGAGCGAGTCGAAGCCAAATTTCCATCAGCTCACCTACCACTCGCATGCAGCGAGGGCTTCATCGACGCTGGCGCCATGATGCACGAGCAGCACCAGCGCACGGGCCATGGATTGAGGCCGTGGATGGGCGAAGACTTGGCGGCCCATGCAAACACCGCTCGCACCGACCTCCATGGCGGAGGCCACCATCTCCAAGACGGCTCGTTGGTCGCCCGTCGCAGGGCCCCCAGCCACCAGCAACGGGATGGGGGCTGCGGAGGTCACCGAAGCGAACGTTGCTTTGGAACCGGTCCAAGTCGTCTTTGCAGCATCGCAGCCCAATTCAAACGCCAAACGAACAGCGTGAGCCTGCCCGTTGGTGTCATCGCCGTCGACCGGGTTGAGGTTCGGACCCCGTGCATAGACCATGCCGAAGGCGGGCAAACCGAGGAGGTGGGCTTGACGGTTCAATTCGCCCATTCGTTCAATCATCTCCGGCTCGGCTTCGCTTCCCATGTTGACCTGACTCGAGACGCCAATCCCGCCACGGCTCAAGGTTTCGTCAGCAGCGCCCACCAGGACCTTGTTGTTGCTGTTCGGCCCGCTGTGTCGAGTGGAGACCGAATAATGCACGACCATGTTGGTTGCAGTTCCCTCGCAAAGGTGGCTGTAGTGGTTGACCACGCCTTTTTGCGCAAGAATCACGTCCACCCCGGCCTCAATCAGTTGCTTGATGGTGGATTCCAAGTCTTGCAAGCCTGGGTTTGGGTAGTCCGATGCACCGTGGTCAATGGGAATCCAAACACCCTTGCCGTTTGGGAGGAGGGCGTTGAGGCGTTGACCTTTGTCCATGGTGAACCGGAAGCCGTCCCGCTCATCAAAGGTTTGTATCGAGAGGCCTACTTCAAGCGGTCAGCCATCCAGCGCAAAACCGCTCGTTCGGCGATGTCAAGGTGCTCCTGAAAGGTTGAGCGGGCGATGCCCTTGACCTCGGCGAGGCCTTTGATGGAGATTGCTTTTGGCTCGTCGTAGTAGCCGTGGCTTGCGGCGAGTTCAAAACATTCCAATTGGCGGGGCGTCAGGTGGTCTTTGACACCGTCAAGGTCCTGTTCGATGTGCTGTACGCTGACCGTCGAAGGTGGAAACAACCCCTTGCTCAGTCGAACGAATTGAGCCACGG
Source organism: Candidatus Poseidonia sp. (assembly GCA_038118245.1). Taxonomy (GTDB): domain Archaea; phylum Thermoplasmatota; class Poseidoniia; order Poseidoniales; family Poseidoniaceae; genus Poseidonia. Next base: position 3,371 of record JAYOHN010000032.1, on the reverse strand, counting down.
CTTTCGGCAGTCCTCGGATGGTCAGCGTGAAATTCCCGTCTTCATAATGGCAGGGCACGAGGACATGGATGTTTTCGGTGTTGGTCGCCAGAAGCACCAGCGGATGCGTGTTGAACACCACGACCGCATTGCTCCCGTTTTGGCTCAGCACCTCTTCCACCTCGAGGAAAGGCAGGCTCCCAAGTTCGGCCGGTCCTTTTCCTGCCCGGTAAACGGGGGAGAGGAGTTGCCGTACTCCTTTTTCGCTGATCAGGAGGTTGCCCATGATGCTCAACCGCTCAACAACCTCATCCAACGCTGCCATGGGGGTGCCAGCGAGGGCTGTCTTGCTCCAAGCCATCGTCACCTCTCGCATCGGTTGGTAAGAATCGCTGGAGTCGTTTTACCCTATCGCCGTTCAACATCGTACTCGAAAGCCTTCATGCGTATGTTTCAAGAGGTAGTTGGCTATGGGGAAAGCATGGCGTTGACCGATTACATGTTGACCTTCGCTCTCGGAGGGGCTTTCGTCACCGGTTTGCTGTTCATTGTCATGCGAAGAGAGGCGCAAGTCAACATCCAAAGCGGCATGAGTGCCGAAGGCCTCATGCAACAACATTCAGGAATGGGTTTTGGAAAGGCGAAAAAGAACCTTGACCGAAAACTCGCTTCGGTTCAAGAAATGCTTCGTCAGCAAAACCAGGGCGACCGAGCCCTTGCTGAAGAACGCTTCAACGCCCGAAGGCAAGAGCAAGCATCCGCTGAAGCCGAAGCACGGCGACAACGGGAGCTCGAGGCCGAGCGCCTCCGTGCCGAACAAGAAGAAGCCCTCCGCAAAGAACAGGAAGAAGCCGACCGGCGGGCCGCTGAACGGGAAGCAGAAGAAGCACGTTTGGCTGCTGAGCGGGAGGCTGAGCGACAAAACGAACTCGCCGCATCCGAAGCAGAACGGCTGGCCGAAATTGAGGCTGCCCGAGAACAAGAAGAGCTGGAGTCACGAGAAGCCGCCCAGCGCGCCATGGCCGAACTCCGCGCTCGCCTCGAGCGGGAAGGCGCTCAGTCATCCGATGTCCAAATCTCCTTGATGTGGAACAACTACAACGACCTCGACCTTCACGTCGTGTGCCCTTCGGGTGAGCGCATCCACGGTGGAAACAAATCCTCAGCCTGCGGCGGTGAGCTTGACGTGGACGCCAACGTCCGAGCGGAGACCCGAAAGCCGGTTGAAAACGTCTTTTGGCAGGACGGGAAAGCACCCGCCGGAAAGTACCAAGTCTACGTCCACTACTACAAGAAACACAAGAAGCGACGAAGCAAGGACCCCACCAAGTTCCAGGTCATCATCAACCAAGGCGGCGACCCTCGTGAGTACAACGGCGAGTTGTCTGCGGGTGACCCCATCATGCTGGTGGCCGAGTTCACCCTCGCTTCGCCCGAAGAACGGGCGGCCCGCCGTGCCGAACTTGAGGCCGAGCTCCGAGCGGCCGGCATCGATGTTCCAGAAGCCACGCAAGAGGCCGCAGAGGTCGAAGCCGAGCGCCAAGCCGCCATGGCTGAAGCCGAGGCAGAACGCCTGGCGGAAATCGAGGCGGCCAAGGAGCAGGAGGAACTGGAGTCCCGGGAAGCTGCCCAGCGTGCCATGGCTGAACTGAAGGCGCGTCTTGAGCGTGAGGGTGCTCAGTCTTCCGATGTTCAAATTTCGCTCATGTGGAACAACTACAACGACCTTGACCTCCACGTGGTCTGTCCGTCGGGCGAACGCATCCACGGGGGCAACAAAACCTCAGCATGCGGTGGGGAATTGGACGTTGATGCCAACGTGAGGGCAGAAACCCGAAAGCCGGTCGAGAACGTCTTCTGGGAAGAGGGGAAAGCACCTGCTGGCACCTACCAGGTGTACGTCCATCACTACAAGAAGCACGACAAACGCCGCAGTAAAGACCCGACCAAGTTCCAGGTCATCGTCAACCAAGGTAGCGACATGCGGGAATACAACGGGGAATTGTCTGCTGGCGAACCCATCATGTTGGTCGCCGAATTCACGTTGGCCTCCGCAGAAGAAAGGGAGGCCCGCAGGAAGGCCATTGAAGAGGAACTCCTACTCGCTCAAGGAGGCGAAGGCCAGCCGGATGTCTCATCGACGGATGTCGCTGAGGAAGGCGTTCAAGACGAACTTCCATCCGCCCCAGACCTTGACGCTCTTTCAAGCGATGATTGATCACGAGATGATGTCGTCGAGCCGGTCGTTGTCAAGTGCATGGCGAATCGAACGAGCGATGCGTCGCCCGGTCGACATGAACCGTTCGTTGATGTCCGAATAGGGTGACCCGCCGATGAACGGATTTGACCCTGCGACGATTCGAGCGCTGATCTCGAACACTTTGAATTCCAATTGATCGGTCACGATGGTCTCCAGACAAAACGGGCCGAGCATGCCCCGGGAGGCTTCCTCCAATTCGAAGGAGGCAGCAACGGTTCCTTCGGCCATTTCAAACGCCCGAGGAAGAAGGGATTCTCGGATGACCACGGGTTGGTTCCCCGTCACCACAAAGGAGGGCTCCAACGCCATTTCACGAAGGTCGCGCAAGGAGCCAAGTTTGTAGAATTCATCCACGTTGCTTTCGTCCCGCCGGTCCATCGAAAGCAGTTCAAGGCGTCCGAGGTTTTTGCCGGCGTGGGCCCCTCGTCCTTGAACTTGGTAGCCATCCTCGGCGGTCGGGTCGAAGAAAAAATGCAGGTAGTAGCGACACCCAAGAACGTATTCTTGGATGGTGAACTCTTCTTCGATGTCAACGTTGCGACGGAAGTCACGGTAATCACGAGCGATGAAGTACCCCCGGCCGCCTTTTGCACCAGCGTACTTCACGATGACCGGGCCGGCGATGTTGTGCGGGTCTTCAATGACCTTGGGCATGGTGCAACCTCCGTCTTCAAGCCATTGGCGTTGGAGCGCACGGCTGCTCTCCCAATGGAGGATGTTCCGGTTGCCGAAGGTCGGGACTTCGAGGTTTCTGAAATTGTTTGCACCAAGGTACTCCACCAACGACCCGTGTGGGACGATGATGACGTTTTTCTTTCGAAACCATTCTGCGTGGTCGAGCATTTCTCGGTAATCGTCGAGCATCAACCACTCGTCCGGGTCAGCGCCCGGGAAGGCTTTGTAGAACCTGCGACGGTTTTCACCCACAGCAATCCCGAGGGTTCGAAAGCCCTCCTGACGAGCACCGTGAAGGATTTGCAACGAGGAGTGAGACGCCACAACCCCGATGGTGATGGCGTCCTTGTCGTACCCGCTCAGCCAGTCTTTCACCGTGGAGTAGGTTACGCCCATATGGACGGGTTTTGTAATCGCTCTATGAGTATTATGTCACGCACCAATGCTTCGTGCAGAT
>JAYOHN010000031.1:8886-20366 GCA_038118245.1 Candidatus Poseidonia sp. | reverse complement strand
GACACCCAAGCAGCCAACCCTCCCCGTATCAAGCAAGCCTATTCCATCGGTTCGATGAACATCGTGAGCCTTGAATGGTTCAACGAAGACGAAGCCAACGAATCCTACGCTATTTGGCGGCACTACGGGGCGCCGTTCGGTGAGGATGAGAACGACGTCTCGACCATTGAATCCGACGGTTGGGAACTCGTGCTCGATGACATTTCCACGGGACTTGAAACCGGGGACACCATCACCCGTGAGTTCACCATCCCGAGCGATGTTGACCGCAACGTTTGGTACGCCGTGACCATCACCGACGAGTGGGGCAATTTCAACGGAGAAATTTTCGCCGGCTTTGGTGGGAACGCCTTCAAGGTCGCGGAGGACACGTTGCTTCCCAATGCGACGCTGACGGTTGTTGACCAAGACGGTGCACCCTACGACAGCACCACCCTTGTCGCCGGTCAGTACAGTTTCCGAGTGCAGGTGAACGAAGACCTTGGGACCACACCGACCATCAACATCACGACGCTGGACGGGGCGTCGTTGACCAACGACGACGAACCGCTCGCCGTCTTGAACGACAACCGGAACAACCCCAACATCGGACCGCTCTACACCTACGATTTCAGCATTCTTTCAAACACGGATGCTGGCGATATGGTGATTCGCGTGACGATGGAGGACGAATCGGGCAACGAAGTGGTCCAATCCTGGACCCACCTCTCCATCGATGCGCAACTGCCTCAGGTCAGCATCTTCTCCCCAACACCCGCCTCTGACGGTTCGAAGTACCTCTACGGCAACCGCATCAACATCCTTGCTGGTGCCGAAGACGACGTGGTCATCACCTCGTTCCAGTACCGCTTCACCTACCACTTCGGCGGGCAGACCGGCTCGCCCGTTTCCACGCCGTGGTCTGACCTGACCGGCATCACCGACCTTGATGGGAACAGCCGAGCCCTTTCGGCAGACATGGAAATCACGGCCGGCAACTTCGAGACAGGGAAACACGCCTTGACGGTGCGAGCCACGGACGGTGCCGGGAACGAAGTGCAAAAGCGCGTTGAGTTTGTCGTTGACTTCTGCCGCAACAACCTGGACGGCACCACGTACTGCAACTACGTTGAAGACCTCAAGCCACCCGTTGAGCCGGAAACCATCACGCCTGGCTTTGCTGACCCACCTTACGTGGTGGTGTGGATCATCGCTGTGGTGAATCTGCTGGCCATCGTGGTCTCCCTGATGATCATTCAAGTCGGCATGTCCGGACCCAAGAAGAAAAAGCGAGGCGACGATGACGAAGAGGACGAATCCTGGATGGCCGAATTCATCGGCACCAGCCAAGACCTTGACATGGACGCGGTCACCGGAACCGGCGCCTCATCTGCTCCCGAAGAAGAGAAGAAGGAAGAGACAAAAACGGCTCCAGATGAAGACGACGATGACCCCTTCGCCATCAACGTCGTCCAGCGCAAAGAGCGACGACGTAAGAAAAAGTCCGAACCCGAACCCGAAGAGGAGGAGGATGATGACGACGATGACGACGATGACGACGATGACGACGATGACGACGACGACGCCGAGGAGACCCCTCGGAAGCGTCCAGCTCGACGACCCGTCGGTCGCCGCGCAGCGCCACGGAAAGCACCCGTCAAACGTCGCGCCGTGAAACGGAAGTCAGAGGACGACTGATTCGCACCCGTCAAGCCCACCGAGGAGAGCGGCTGAACATGACCATCGTGCACGCCCCTCGTGAAAACGGTAAGGACAAGCGGCTGGGGGTTGGTGAATGAAGAAACAGGAAAAAATCGGATACGGCCTCGTGGTGGCTGCTGTCCTCTTGATGCTCGCCGGAACGGTGGGCGTCACCGTTGACGGGACCGTTGACAACATCACCACCCCCAACCTCCCCGAGCGCACGTTCTTTGCGGATGAAGCCCTCCCTGAACAAAGCTTTCCGCTCTTCGTGTCCGCCACCCTCACGCTCACATGGGACCGTGACGACATCTACGTGGTCATCGCCGACGAGGACGAAAAAAACACCTGTGAATCCCAACCTCCCGGGTTGTTCAATCAAGGAGCAAGCACGACCTGCGGACCGTTTGACACCGACCTCGTGGCTTCGGGGAACAACGGAAAGGAGGGGCTGACATGGGAGGTGGCCGAGGGCACCTACTTCGCCGGCATCGGTACGCTTGAACAAGAGGGCCTTCCCGAAGGAACGCAGGTGGATTTGGCCTATTCGGTTGACTTGACGGCGGGCTTTGCTCTCTACTTCGTGTTCGCGCTCATCGGTGTGGCGGGTCTTGCTTACACACGCGTTGAATGAGTCACTCAACGCCTTCGTAATAGGTGGAAACGGCGCTGTCGATTTCGTCCAAGATCGCTTGCTCATCAAGCGTCAGCGTGGTGCCATCTCTGCGCAAGGGCTGCCCGTTCACCCACAGGTCGAGGCAGGTGGCGCCGTTGAAGATGAGGTTTGCTAAATGGCGGTTGTCGGAGCGTCCACGGGGGCGCATTCGGACATCATCAAGGTCCCAAACGGCCCAATCCTTGCTCCCCTTGGTCGCCAAATCCATGGCGTCGACGGCAGGAAGCAGCGTGGGGTCCCAGTGGTCGTGGCGTTGAACGAGCGACGCAAGGCGGGCTTCGCCCTGCATGTTGAGACCGTTGCCTGAAGAGGCTGCACCGTCGGTTCCCAGACGCACATCCACGCCCGCTTCCATGTATGCCGGGAGGGAGAGCGTTCCACCGCATGCCAGTTTCATGTTGGACGACGGGCAATGGACCGCCGTTGCTTCGTGTTGGCGAAGCAAACGAATTTCGTTTTTCTTCACCCACGATGCGTGGGCACAAACGGTGCCCGGTTGGAAGAAGTCGATGCTGTCAAGGTATTCAACGGGGTACTTTCCGGTCTTGGCGTGGCAGTCAGCGATTTCCTTTCGGGTTTCGCTGACATGGATGTGCAGCCGCCCGTTGCGTTTTTCCGCCAATTCCGAAGCTCTTCGCAACGTGTCCTCCTCGCACAAGTACACCGAATGGGTGGCGATGGCGTACTGCACGAGGTCACCGGGACGGTTGGCGGCCAGAAGACCGTCGAGTTCGCTCAAGGCCGACGCTGCATCGGGGTGACTGGGCAGGGCCGCATCGCTGACGGGTCCACCGACCAAGCCGCGTAACCCGGCGTCGGTCAAGACTTCACCCGTCACGCGGGGAAAGAAGTACATGTCTGCGGCGAAGGAGCTTCCCGTTCGGATCATCTCCGCCGCCGCGCATCGGGCGCCCATGCGCACGTAGTCTGGGGTGATGCGTGCCTCGGTGGGAAAGATGGCTTCGTTCAGCCAGCGGTGGAGTGGAAATCCATCGCTGAAATCCCGAGCGTTGAGTTGCATGGCCAAGTGCGTGTGCCAGTTTTGGAAACTGCGGGTGATGAGGCGTTTGGAACCGTCAATGTCCTCGTTCACGTCTTCATCGCCGTTCGATGGCGACCACGAGCCGTCTGCGTGAAGCAGAACATCTCCGGCAACGCGTTGCCCACCTCGGTCGTACAGCACCGTGTTTCGGTAGCGTACCGGAGCAGGCTCGCCCATGTTGGCCCCTGCGCTCCATGCTTCAAGAATGCAGAGGTTTGCACCGTGTGCCTTATGTTTGATTGGGACAGCGGCAGGTTGCCGCCACTGTGGCTTAGTTGGTAGAGCATCTGATTCGTAATCAGAAGGTCGGGAGTTCGAGTCTCCCCAGTGGCTCCTTCACGCCTTGCGAGGTCCTGTTTTGATGTCAATGCCGAAGGCAACGGCGCTCTGCTCAAGGCTGACCACGCCGGGGAGGGGTCGCCCGGCAATGTAATCCAAACAGGCTCCGCCTCCGGTGGAAACGTGCCCCATCTTGCTTGCGAGCCCCCTCTTGGCCACCAGGGTGGCCGTGTGACCTCCTCCCATCACGGAGAAGGCGGAAGATTCCGCACAGGCGTTTAGCATCTCAACGGTGCCGAGGGCGAAGTCGTTGTTCTCAAACACGCCAGCAGGTCCGTTGAGGATGACGGTCCCGGCTTGCTTGATGGCGGTCGAAAGGTGGATGACGGACTGGAGACCAAGGTCGTGGAACGGAGCGTCGAGCGGGAAATCGTCGATGGAGATGTCAACTCGGTTTCCCTCGATGTTGGCGGCGAGGTCTACGGGGAGGTGGATTTTGTTCCCGTGGTCTTCGATGAGGTCGCGGGCGCGTCGGACGGTTTCGGGCCAGTTGTCGCCGATCTGCGATTTGAGGAAGTCCCGGTTTCCGTCGCCGATGTCGTAGCCAGCTAGGTCAAGCAACAGGTTGGCGACGCCCCCCGTTGGCCACAAAGCATCGGCGATGCCGTTGCGCAACATGTTCTCGGCAACCTCAATCGAATCGTCGACCTTCACCCCGCCCAAAACGGCGAGGCAGGGGCGCTGAGGCGTTTCCAAAGCCTGGTCCAATTTGCTCAGTTCGTTGTTCATCAGTTCGCCAGCGACGCAAGGAAGCAGGCTCGCAAAGCCCACGATGGAAGGCGTCGAGCGGTGAGCACAGGCAAAGGCATCGTTCACGTAGATGTCGGCGACGCTCGCCAATCGCTGAACCAGTTGGGTGTCGGCCATCGCCGCCATGTCGCCTTTGAACGACGTTTCTTCCTCGTCCATCCGAACGTTGTTCAACATCAAAAGTTGGCCGGGCTCGAGCGCCTCAATGGCTTCCATGGCTTTCTCGCCGTGGATGTCTTCCACCCACTTGACTTGCTTTCCTAAGACTCGCCCCAATTCTCGGGCGTGACCCAAAGTGCTGGTGAAATCGTAGCGTCCGGGTCTGGATTGATGCGCAAGGAGGATGACTTTGGCTTTGGACAATTTTTGCAGGGTGGGCAGAATGGCTCGTATCCTCGTGTCGTCAAGGAAGGTCTTCGTGGCGGGGTCGAGCGGGCTGTTGATGTCGACACGCAGCAGCACGGTTTTTCCGTCGACGTTGACGTCGCCCAGGGAGAGGACCTTCGCCATTGAACCACTCCAAGCGCCTTCGGTTTTTCATCCCTGTGATGTTGGCAGGGATTGAATATTGGTCCGCCCCAGAAGGGTTCTTTCACCGGAGGGCGCAGTCTCAACATGAGGGTCATGAAGAACGAGGACCTGTTGTTCATGTGGGCCGCAATGCAGCAAATGTTGCGTCCGCATGTCGCCGACTTGGTCTGCATCACCGATCAGCCGGGGGACTGGCGAGTGGAAACATCAACCGGACGGCCCTTTCTCACCCTCCGCATCCAAAAGCACCACGTGGGGCTCTACTTGCTGCCGATGTACCACCGTCCGGAGGTTCGACCCGAAGCCCTCAACCCTTTCCTTTCCGGAAAGAGCACCTTTGCTTTCAAGGCCCACCACGAACCGCCGGTTGAAGCGCTCTCATCGCTCATCGAGGCCTGCAAGGCCTTCATCGGGTGGTACTGAAGGGTCGCAAGACGCGCGTGGAGGCCCGATGTTGGGCGCGAAAGGTGATAAGTCCCGCGACGCCCTTGGCCTCCATGGCCGATGAAACGCCCCAAGGGTCTGCACCTTTGGAAGGTGCTCGTCGCCGGGCGTCCACCGCAACCTCGGCCTTCGGTGTTTCACGCCGAGAGGGCCACGATGCGAGCGTGTACTACACCAGTCGCCTCAACGAAGGTTTGGTCAGTTCACGAGAGGTCGGGCCTCAACAGACGTTTCCCTCCGAACGGGCAAACACGGTGGTCTGCGGCGATGCAAGGTCACTGCCGTTGCCCGACAATTGCGTTCATTTGGTGGTGACCTCCCCTCCGTACAACGCCTCAAAGGAATACGACGAAAACCTCTCGCTCGCTGAATATTTGACCCTCCTCCATGACGTGTTTGCCGAATGCTACCGTGTGCTCGCTCCCGGTGGACGGATGGTGGTGAACGTCGCCAACTTGGGCAGGAAACCCTACATTCCGCTCTCCTCGCACATCAACGTCATGATGGGTGAAATCGGCTTTTTGATGCGGGGAGAAATCATTTGGGACAAATCTGCGAGTGCCGGATCTTCGTGTGCTTGGGGCTCGTTCCAATCCGCCTCGAACCCTTGCCTTCGCGACGTCCATGAATACTTGCTCGTGTTTTCAAAGGGCGATTACAAACTGCCACGCACGAAAAAAGAACGGGCTGAAGGGCGCTTGGACACCGTCCCTCGCGACGATTTCATTCAACACACGAAGTCCATCTGGTCGTTCGCCACCGAACGCGCCTCCCGCGTCAATCACCCGGCCCCGTTCCCCGTGGAATTGCCCAAGCGTTGCATCGAAATGTACACCTTCACAGGCGATGTGGTGCTGGACCCGTTCAACGGTTCAGGAACCACCTGCGTGGCGGCGAAGATGCACGGACGAACCTACATCGGCGTCGACCTCTCACCCGAATATTGCAGCATTGCCGAGCAGCGGCTGGCGGCTGTTCCCGAGCCGACGCTTGACACGATACGCCCGTGATGCGGGCATGCCGGCCGAACGGGTTTTGAACGGTTGCCCGTCACCCGACACCATGACCACTTGGTCGCCCGCCGATATCGTTGGTCCCGAAGGGGAGGACTGGCGGGTCCCCGTGGCCGAACTTGAGGCCCGTCAGCGCCGTCTGGGCGCCATGTTGGCCGAGGCTGGCCTCCCCGGTGCATTGATTCAACACCCCGTTGACCTGTACTATTATGCCGGAGGCCGCCAAGACGGCTCGCTTTTCGTTCCCGCAACGGGTGCAGGCGGCAGCGAAGAGGCGGGGGGCGACGGGCCGGTGGGTTTTGTGCGCCGCTCGCTCAAGCGAGCGCTCCACGAAGCGGGTGGTGACGATGCCCCCCATGTCGTGAGGCCTTTTCCGAGGCTGTCCACCTTCGCCCAAACCTTGGAGGACATGGGCGTTTCCGATGCACCTGCGCTCCAGTACGGTGAAGCACCGGCGACGTTCATCACGCGTTTTGCCTCAGCTCTTTCTTCGCTTGGCGATGCCGCTGATGTCACCCCCGTGGTTCACCGTCAACGGGAGGTCAAATCGGCTTGGGAACTGGAGCAAATGGAGACCGGTGCAGCCGTTCAATACCGGATGTTTGAGGCGGTTCAAGCCATCGGCGGCGAGGGCGTCAGCGAATTGGACATGGTGGCAGCGGCTGAAGCCGTCAGTCGGAGCGAAGGCTTTGGCGGCAGCGTGCAGATGCGCCGCTACCCGCTGCAATGCGACCGGGGCGTCATCGTCGCCGGGCGCGCTGGGGGAATCCCCTCGTTCTTCGATTCCGCCGTTGGCGGTACGGGCCCCCATCCGCTTGGTGGTATGGGTTCGGGTTTCAGCCGTGTGAAGCGAGGCGAGCCCGTACTGGTGGACCTCGTTCATGCTCATCGCGGCTACATGGTGGACGCCACACGCATGTTTGTCGTCGGCGGCCTTGACGAAGCGTGGCAGACCCGTCTTGAGGACATGCTTCTGGTGAAGGAGGAAGTCGTCGATGTGCTCGACCAGGGCCTGAACTGCAGCGATGCGTGGCAGGCCGGATTGGCGCTCGCGACCGAGTTGGGATACGCCGATCATTTGATGGGAACGGCACCGGACCAAAGCAGGTTTTTGGGGCATTCCATCGGGCTGCAACTTGACGAATCACCGGTGGTTGCGGCTGGTTTTGACCGCCCCCTGCCGGTCGGTGGAACCATGGCCATTGAACCGAAAGTGGTGTACGCTGAGGGCAGCGTCGGCACCGAGGACACGTGGGTTCGAGATGAAGAAGGCATGCGCCCCATCACCGCCGATGGTGGCCTGCCGTGGTTGATGGAGTGGGACGCATGACACAGGACGCACACGGTGAAGAAATCTGCGAGAAGACATCGGGATGGACCCGTGAGGACGTCGGGAAGCGGATACCCGAACGGGAAACACCGAACGGCACGTACTACAACGAACTCGTAGTGAACGTGTTCTGTTCGATGTGCGGCGCGGAATTCATCGGCCCTTCCCGCGAAGCGGGTGGATTTCTCGGTGGCCACGAATGCCTCCATGCTTGGGAATTCAACCAGGTGATGGGTCGCGACGACGGCCTGACCGAGTAGGCCAAGGCACGCTACCACATCATTCAAGGGCGGCAGGGCACCCACACGGTCCATGGTCGCGAAACCTTACTCAGCCAGCCACATTGCAGCCGTTTCCGCCCACTACACCTCGATGCGCCTGTCGGGGGACGTCAAGGATCGGTTGGTGAGCTTGTTGTGCGAGGAATTGGACCGTCTCGTGCCGCAGATGGAATCCCAAACCCTCTCGCAAGACCCCGAACGAAAGACGCTGGACGACCCCCAACGCAGCCGCTTGAATTACAACCGAACTCGGGAGTTGATGATCGACCGCATCCAAAACGTGGATTCCGTCGGCTCCGCCGCCGTTCAAGCGGGGATTGACCACCTCGAACAGCACCTTGCTCAGTTGCTTCGTCATGCTTCTGAAGCGGCCGAACGCGACCGCGTGGCGACCATCAAACCTCGCCATCTTGACCGGGCGGTTCTCAACACGGCGCCAACGGACGGTGAAGACGGTGAAGAGGGTGAAGGTGAACTGAGCGCTGCCGAAGAATTTGTCGCAAGCCAAGCCGGTGGCCTGGTCACGCCCACGGCGCTGCTCGCCATGGCCAAGAGCATCGCTGGAATGGCCGTGACCCGTGAAGCCTTGGATGAGTTGTTGGACCTGTATGCCGAAGTCTTGGAAGACCTGGAGGAAGACATTCGGAGTCATGCCCAACTGGGCAGCAATCCCGTCCACTTCATCGAGTCCATCAACGCCATGAAGGGCATGATGACCTTGGGGTGGATGCGCTCCCGCCTGAACCGTGCGGCTGAACACGCCAAAGGTCGCGGGACCAAGGTCATTGAGCTTCAGGACGTCATCAACAGCCAATCCTACGCTTAGGTGATGTTCGTGACGTTGAATGAACTGACGAAGCCCGCAGCCTCGTTGGGCTTTGAGCGGCCTGCGGTTCTCGTGTTGGGACGGCCCACATGCGACGATTGCACCGCCTGGCACGACGAGTTGGTCGCAGGGGCCTTGCACCTCCCCGTTGACGTGTTCACCCTTGACCTGACCACCGAGGCAGGGAGTTCGTTCAAAGACGCCCATCCTTGGACGGCGCACATCGACTTCATCCCGTTTAACGTGCTTTACCTCAACGGCGAGGTGGTTGACCAGTGGACGGGCGGAGGCTTGGACCGGTTGCAAGCTTGTCTCGCGTCCTTGGAGGCATGAGATTGACGCTCCTTTCGGTCGCGTTTTCGGCGCTGTTTGCCGGGATGGTGGCGACGGCTGTGACGGTGGCCATCGAAAAATGGGGCGGCCTTGTGGGCGGGTTGTTGGGCACGGCGCCCTCCACCATCGTTCCAGCCGCCATCGGCATGTACCTTGCTGGCGGTGAAGATGCGTTGGTTTCCAGCATGTCGGTCGTGCCGCTGGGCATGTTGCTCAACGCCTTGTTCTTGGGTGCTTGGCTCGTTCTGCCCCGTTGGTTTGAGGGCTCCCCTCGGGCGTTGGTGTGGACGGCGTCGTGTGCCTTGCTGCTTTGGGGAGCGCTCGGTGCGGTGATGTTGTGGTCGGTCGAAGGGTTGTTGCTGCCCGCCATCAGCGAACGTTCGGTGGGCCTGCTTGGGTTCGCTCTTCTGTTCGTGGTGGTGGTGGTGTTCAACGCCAAGCCGCAACCTGCTCCGAGAGGAACGAAATCGGTTTCGAAGCCGGTGCTGGCCGCACGTGGGACGACAGCGGCGTTGGCCATCGGTGTGGCGGTGTGGCTTTCCAGTCTCGGACAACCCCTGTTGGCAGGTTTGGCGAGCGTGTTCCCCGCCATCTTCCTCACAAGCATGGTGGCGCTCTGGCTGGCTCAAGGCCCGACGGTACCCAGAGGTGCGGCTGGGCCGATGATGCTGGGCGGTGCGAGCGTGGCGGTGTTCGCCAACGTGGCGATGTGGTCCTTGCCTGCTCACGGGGTGCTTGTGGGCTCCCTTCTCGCATGGTTGACCTCGGTGCTCGGGTGGTCTTTGCCGGCCTTCCTGGTGCTGAGAAGGGTGCATGCGAAAGCAAGCGTTCCGGTTTCAGCCTGAGGTTTTCAACATCGGGGTCCCCTTGCCGCTCTTCAGCGGCGACCGACTTGGAATCAGCGGTTGATGGCTCGGGTCCATCGAGGAGCTGCAGGAACGCCAACCACGTTGACGTGAACAAAGGTCACCCCTTTGATCTCCGCCAAGCGCTGACGCAGGGCGCTGAGGTCCAACAGGCAGCAAGGGCAATGCGGTCGAGCAGGGCGAACCGTGAGGTTGACTTCACCGTCTTCAGCGATGTCCACGCTCTGCACCACGTCGAGTTCAGGGTAAGGTCGCACGTCATGGGGGTCGGTCCATGTTGCAAGCAAGCGAGCGACGCGCCGTTGAAGGGCGACGTGCTTTCGCTTGCTCATGGACGTCCCTCACGCTTCGTCCTTGACCAGGGCTTCGGCTTCGTCCAGGTTCAATTCAGCCAATCGCCCTTCCACTTCGTTGAGTTCGTTCTGGCAGCGCTTGAGCAGGGCCGTTCCTTCCTCAAACATCGCCAAGGTTTCGTCGAGGTTTTTGCCTCCGCGCTCCAGTTGGGCCACCAATTCTTCCAGTCGTCGTAGGGCTTCATCGTAGGTTTTCTCTTCGGTCATGTTCGGTCCTCCTTGGCGGTGATGGTGTGAACGTCGGCTTGCGCCGTCCCGTCTGCGAATTGAAGCTTGACGGTTTGCCCTTGTTCAAGGCTCTTGATGTTGGAGACGACGTGGCCCGTCTTGTCCTGCACCATGCTGTACCCTCGTTCCAACACCCGTTTTGGGTGGGCTGCGTTGAGGGTCGCCTCCAGGCGGGCGAGGTGTTGGTGCTGGCCGGCAAGGTAGCCCTCTGTGCTTCGATGGAGCCGGTTCTTGAGGTGACCCAACCGTTCCTTGGCGGCGAACATGCCCTTTGAGGGGGCATGCCTCAATCGGTTTGAGAGCAGCGAGAGGTGTTGTCGCCATTCGGCCACCCGTCGGGTGAGGCCGGCAGCCAACCGTCCGTCCAGTTCGTCAAACCACTGCAGCACTTCCCTTTGGTCCGGCACGAGGCGCTCGATGGCGTTGGACGGCGTGGAGGCGCGAACATCGGCCACCAAATCTGAAACGAGGTGGTCTTGCTCGTGGCCCACCGCCGAGATGATGGGGACGGTGCTGGCCAGCACGGCTCTGGCCACCGGTTCGAGGTTGAAGGCCCAGAGGTCTTCGGGCGAACCTCCACCGCGGCCAACGATGACGACGTCAACCGGGGGAAGGTCGAGGCGTTGGGCGACTTCAGGGCGAGCAAGGGCTCGTGTCACGGCCAGTCCTCGGACGATTTCTTTGGCGGCATGTTCGCCTTGAACGAGGACTTCAATCACCGTTGTTCGCATGTTTGGCCACCGGTCGTTCATCAACCGTTTCATGTCGGAAAGGGCCGCGGAATCCGC
>JAYOHN010000031.1:0-8786 GCA_038118245.1 Candidatus Poseidonia sp. | reverse complement strand
ACGTTGCCGTTGTGGACGCTCCAGGAAGAGACCTCCCCGAGGAGGGCTTGGTGTTGAAAGAGCGGGTCGCTCTTCACGGTTCGCTGGACCAACCTCGCAAACTGACCGATGGGCAGCGGGCCCGTGGTCGTTTCGTGGCCCGCTGACATGAGCCTTCAACGGCCGTCAAGGGTTCTTGAAGCATCGCGTGGTTTGGCTTGAAGCATCGGGCAGCCTCCGGTGGCGTCGTGCGTGAGGAGGGTGCTGGGACGGTCAGGGTCGAGGCGGATTGAACCATCCTTTGCGCCAAAAATACATCATCATCAGGGCAGCGAAGGCGCACATCACCCCCACGATGCCCCAAAACCCGCCAAAGGCATCGGCGGGGAGGTTCACGTTGTTCATGCCGAACAATCCTGCGATGAGCGTCAACGGCAGCATGATGGCGCCGACCATCGTCAGCGTGGTCATCACCTCCGTGAGTTTGGCGTTGGATTCCGAAAGTTGCATGCTCAGGTTGCTCAAGTAGGCATCCCGGGTTGAGGCGGCTCCGCCGGAGTAGTTTGACACCCGTTTCACAAGGGCGGTGGTCAATTGATGCAGGTCGGTGAAGTACCGCATCACGTTCGTGCCCACCAATCGAATCCCTGGTTGAACACAACGCATCGTGATGGAATTCAGCGACTCGACGGACTTGTTGGCTTCTCGAAGGTTCCCTTTCAATCCATGGAGTTGCTCAAGGAGGTTGTCGTAGGTGTTGCTTGGGTCAAAAACTTGGAACTCCAAATCATCAAGCGTCCCCGAAAATCGGCTCAGGACCGGGGTCCAATCGTCAGCGATGGCGTCCAACAACTCGTACAGCAAGTAATCCACGCCCAACGCCAAATCTTCGGGGTCGCTTCTCACAAAGCGACGGGCGAAGGTGGTCAAGGCTGGGATGCTTCCACGGCGGACGGTGATCAGCAGGTCGCCCTTCACGACGACGAAGACGAATTCGGTGTCCAGATGCTCGGCGTTGTTGCGGGCTCGAACGGCGAAAAACGTGTGGTCCTCAAACCTCAACGAGGCCGTGGTGGCGTCGCCAAAGATGTCCTCAATGACCAATTCGTCAACCACGATGGTGTCTGTAAGGAAGGCCTTGACCTCCTCGGTGACCTCTTGAATGTCCAGCCACGCCATGCCTTGGCCTTCAGCCAATTGATGCGCTTCATGGAGCGCCGCGGCGGACGTGTCGATGCGACCGGCCGCTGTGCCGTACAAGCGAAACGCGGTCATGGTTCGGCTTCACCCTCCCTCTTCTAATGGTTTCACTCCTGGCGAGTTTCGCTCGAAGCCGAAGATTTCGCGTTTTTCTTCATCAAACGTTCATGGGCTTGTCGCGCTTCAACCTCGCGTAGTTTGTGTTGTATCTTCCGTCTTAGAAAAGCCACGACGATCACCACGGCGAGGATGTCAACGACCAGAACGGCCCAGTCGACGACCGTCCACTCACTCACCATGTGCTCACCTCAAATTGGGGGTCGGATGTCGATGTCCACGTCCCCTCGCGGTTTGCCGATGCACCCCAGGCGTGCGCCTTCCTCAACGAGAAAGTCGTCCAACCCGGGCGGCAGTTCCTCGGGCAGCGGCACCTCGCCAAGAATCAGGCTGACCATGCAGGTCCCGCAGGTGCCGGACGTGCAGTTGGTGGGCAGCGAAACACCGCAGGCTTCGGCGTGTTCAACGATGGTCTCCCCCGGATTGACGGCGCATTGTCCGAGCAGCACGTGGCCTTTGAGAAACCGAATGACGGGCGTGGGCGGTGCGCTTTGCGGCGGCTTCTCATCGAGGGTAAGGCCGGCCGGGCTTGCGGACATGGCCAGCCCTCATCGTCCCTTTTCTCGGGTCCAGCGTCCGGTTTGCTTGTTGAAGAAAAGCCCGGCTTTCTTCATCCACTTGTTGAACTTGGTCGCTCCGGCTCCGGTTCGCAAAATGAAGTCCTCTCGGTCTTCCTGCGCTTGGATGTAGTCCTTGGCGGCGAGGGTTTGGTCGATCCAGTCGTTGATGTCCATGAGGCCCCCCGCCACGACGCTTTCTTCGACCGCACGGGTCATTTCGTCGGCGTTGGCACCCGTCTCTTCGAGGTCCCGACGGATCAAGTCGCTCACCGAGGAGAAATCCATGGATGCCGGCTTTGGAGGCACCGGGTTGCGAGGGGGCTTGTCGGGGTCAATCGTGATTCGGTTTTCCTCGAGAACCGTCTCCACGCCTTGGGTGAGGTCGGGAAGCCAACTCGTCTCGCATTCCCAACAAATGAACGCCCAATCGTCGGGACGGTCGGGGTCGCGGGACTGGCGCGGGTCAAGTTCGTCGTTGCACTCCGGGCAGGCGTGGAAAATGAGGCCGGGGACGTGCTGGCGTCGAAAGTCAACGATGTCCTGGGGCGTGCCTTCCAATTCCAGCATTTCGTGGTCGCGGGCCGCCTCAAGTCCACGGGTTTCCAGTTGATCTCGAATCTTGACCTTCTGGTCGTCCTTGCCTTCGTCATTGAGGCTGTTTTCCAACTTCACGATGAGTTCAACGGTTTTTCCCAAGCGGTTCATGATGAGTTTCTGGGCCCGGAAGGCCTCGACCTTGGCGATTTTCAACCGCTCTTTTTGCTCGGCCAACTCGGTGAGCACATCCTTCTGTTTGCGCTGGAACTTGATCTCCTCAATGCGAGACTCTTGCTTGCGTTCAGGAGCCAGCACCTTGGACAAAAACCGTTCTTTTCCGTGGGACTGGGGCCCGGCCGTGATGATTTCAATGACACCTTGGGCGATTTCATCCTTCAACCCGTAGTTCTCGACGAGCATGTCCTTGTCGAGTTTCTTGAGGTCGCCGATTTTCAGTCCGGCGTCGGCGAGTTGGTTGGCCGTGGTATCGTCAATACCTCGGCGAAGCAGTGCAAGATAGGTGTCCTTCTTTGCCATCCCATTCCCCCCGACAAGTTGAGGCGAGCAGACACTCCTAAGAAAAGTCTCTCCCCAAAGCGTTCAATCCTTCAACACCTTTTCAAGGTTCAAGCCTCTTCTTCACAGGAAGCAAAGTCGACCCCCAATTCAGCCCACTCCTCCAATTCAAAGGTCTCCGGTCGGCGGTCCAATCGCGGGTCGTTTTGCAAGGAGGCGTAGGCCCGGTCCCAGCGCGATGCATGCCAGCCCGGCACCCTGGCGATGCGGCGCGGTGCACGTCGCAAGGTTCCCCTGAGTTTCTTTCGTCGTTGGGCAAAAGCTGCATGGATCATCATCACCAAGAGGCGGCGGTCGCACGGCCAATCTTCGCCGTGCGGCGTCATCCGCAACAGGCGAGAGTGCACCTTGGGCATGGGCGAAAAGGCGTGGGGCGGCACACGCTCGCCCATTTCGACATCAAAATCCAAAGCGACGACCATGCCCAAGGACCCCACGTCGCTTTCGTATTCCATCACGACGCGCTCAGCGAACTCTTCCTGAACGAGCATCACGATTTCGGTCAACGGCGTCGTTTTCGGGTGGCGGTGGTGGCGAGTCAACGCGTCGATGAGCGGTGAAGAGATTTGGTAGGGGATGTTGGCGACCACCTTCGTGATGTCCTTTGGCCATGCCACCTCAAGGACGTCCCCTTCGATGAGGGTGAGCCGCCCTTCAGCGAGGGGCTCTGCAAATTCGGTCCGCAGGTGGGCGCATGCACCGCCGTCCAACTCAACGGCGGTCACGGCGCATCCCGTGGCGAGCAAGGCTTCGGTGAGGACGCCCGGTCCGGGACCCACCTCGAGCACATGGTCCTCAACGTCCACTTCGGCCCACGCCACGGTGCGCTCAAGCACATCGTCGTGGACAAGAAAATGTTGACCAAGGCTCTTCTTGGTCGGTTGAAGGGATCGCAGGGCGTCGACCAGATGGCGGGCTCCCTTCATGCGGTCACCGGCAAGAGAAGGTCGATCAGACGGGGTTGCTGAGCGGGGTCGTTCATCTCTTCAACGAAGCGGAGCGCCAACAATTCAGCCCCCTTGATTTTGGCCAGGCTGTTGAGTTCGTCCATCGATGCGAAAACGCCGACGCCCTCACGCGCTTTCACCATGTTGCGGGCCTTGACGGGACCCACGTCGGGCAGCAACTCGTAGGAGTGCTGTTTGAGCGAAATCGGTCCGGCTTTGTTGTAAAACTCGTCAACGAAGTACTGGGCGTGTTCGGCCACAAATTGCTCGACCACAACGGGCAGGTCCTTTTGGGCCATGTTTGACATTTTATCGAAATGAGCCATGCCGAGAATGGCGATCACTTCCCGACGGCGAGCGTTATCGGTGCCGATGTAGAGGCGATGGTTGAGCGGCAGCATTTCACTGCCTTTGACCTTGAGTCGGCAACATTTCATGCCTTTTTCCGAAAACGCCGTCGCGACCCCCGTTGTGACGTCGTGTTCAAACACCCGAGCCCAGGATTCGCCTTTCAGCTGCTCGGGACGCTCCCGTCGAGGTTGGTCGCGACGCGAGCCGCCTTGCTGACGCCCACGACCGCCTTGCTGACGTCCTCGGCCCCCTTGCCGCCGGTCGCCACCGCTTCCGGAACGGTTGTTGTTCTGGCGAGGTTGGTTGGGGTCGGGTTTCGGCTTGGGTTTGGGGACCTCGGCCCGCCCCATTGGGGGCGGGTTCATTCTGTACTTGGAGGGGTCCACCGTCTCCTTCTTGCGCGGCCCGCTCGGGGCTTTGATGGAGCGTCTTCGCCGTTCAGTCACAGGTCATCACCGTCGTGGGATGCGGAAGTGCATCAAATGACTTGGCGCACGATGTCGAGAACAGCGTTGATTTCGCCGTCCTCAATCTTGATGCGCTTGGAGCCGAACACGGCTCGCACGTCTTCGGGAGCGGCCGGCATGAGTTCAGCCAACTTGGCCGCAAGGTCGGGGTGCTTGGCGCAGGTTTCGACCTCGAGGAGTTTGGTGCGGAGTTCTTCGAAAACTTCGGGTTGGGTGGAGATGCCGTTGCGGGCTTCGCTGGCGGCCCATTCGGCGTGTTGGAGGGCCCACTTCTGTTCGTACTTCAGGGCACCACGGCGCTCTTGAGCGTCGTACAACATCTCTCGAACGGTGGCGAAATCCAGGAATCTTTCTTCTTCGGTCATGGGGCATCCCTCATTCCAACGGGCGGAGGTGTTCGGGGCGAGCGATCACGGTCTTCTGCATGTTGCCGTCCTTGACCGACACAATCCATGCAACGCCTTGCCGCTTCTGGATGAAGCCCGTACGGCCGTTGAATCGTCGATGGGGCATGCCGCCCTGCTGACCACCGTCAAGGACGATGGCCACGCGGTCCCCTTCTTCGTACTCGTGCATGACGCGTCGAATGTTCAAGCGGCTTCGCTCGTTCTTTCGTCGTCGCAGAATGCTACGGGTACCGACTCGCTGTCCCTTTGAGCGCTTCATTTTGTTCGCCTCCAGTGCATCCAATCAGCGCAAGCGCCTCTTCGGAGCATTTTGCCGACTTGCCCTCCCCATATAAGCACCGCGACGGGGGACGCCCGCCGTTTCGCACGACTCAATCGGCGTGGATGTCGCCCACGTCCAACCAGAGGACGTTGCACTTGGCTTTGATGAGGGCCGCAACGCAAGGTTGGGTGCGTCCGCTGTCGCCGTGGACGGTTTCTTTGACGTACGTCCCCGATTCACAACGCAAGGTGAATTCGATTTCTCGCACGCCGTCCTCGTTGATTTCAATGAACGGCGTGTGCGCCTCAAACACCGTCCGTTTTCGAATCAAATCCGAGCGTCGGTGGGCCACACGTTGCGGTGTTCGCTGGGCGAGTTTGAGGCCGTTCAGCCCCTCGATGACCTTCAGGATGGTGGCGTCATCGGGCAGGTCAAAGACGGCCGGTGCTGGTGGAAGCGCAGCTTTGATGCGAGCGATGAGTTCGTCCTTCTTGCCGGTCTTGGCCAGGCCGTGCTCTTCGGCCAACGCGACCAATTCGGGTTTCTTCATCGCCTTGAGTTCGGCCTCGCTCGGCCCGGTGGCCGGCACCTCAATGGGCGCTTCGAGCGGTTTGGTTCGGTCGGAGCCTTTGTCGCCTCGGCGTTGCCGTCGGCGTTTTTTGCTTCGCTCTTGGACGTCTTCCTTCGTCATGTCCACCGGAGCGGTCAACACGGCGTACTCGGCTTCGTTCATCGGCTCAACGGTGAACCGAATCGTGTAGGATTTTTCCGCCGGCGTGTCCTTGATGCGCACCACTTCGCTGCGGCTTGAGGCCCGAATGGAAGACACTTCCACCGAGCCGTTCGCCGCTTCGTTAATGATCTCGGCCAACTTCTCAGCGTTGAAGGCCCGTTTCTTGGGTTCCTTGACCTCCAGAACAAACGGACGGCCGCGCCCTAAGCATCGCACGTCAATGTCTTCCCGTCCCATCCCGTGGAAGGCATGCTCCGTGCCTTCAAACGCCTCGAGCATCGGGTTGCCCACCAGGTCCTGCACGCTTCGTTTGTACTGAAGGCCGGTGTTGTCGCATCGTTCGCATCCGCGTCCTTTGCAGGCTCTGCAAGGCCAACGGGTTTGGGGAATGCCGCGTTCCAACTTCCTGTACCGTCCGTAGACGTAGACGGCGCGCACATCGAGTTCAACGGTCAAGGTCAAGACGTCGATAAGGGCTAGAATGTCCGGTTTGTCGTTGACGAGCGCCACCCCCTCCAGGCGGTCCTTCACACGAGCGCCGATCTGCTCAACCAGGGAGGATTTCAGCGGGTCAGAGCCGCCGGCGCCGAGCCTTTTCCGGAGGTCTTCTTCGGTTTCCATCTGGTCTTTTGGAATCCGAGCACCGAGTTGCAAACGGTTGAGGTCGTAAGGTCCGATGGCTTCGCAGATCAAATCTGCGAGGAGGTCCACCTCCTCAAACAGGTTTTCACAAAACGGGCACAACGGTTCCTCCTCCCGAGATTTTTCCATGTGCGGGTCTTGTTCCACCACCGAAGAACGGACGCCACGGCCCGCTTCCTCGAGGCTTTGCCCGTACATGCGCTTCCCGCCGACGCGTCCCAAGCAAGCATCGCAGGTGCCCTGGCGCACGAGGTATTTGTGGCCGGCTGCCGAAGGCGCTCGTGGGATTTCTTCCACGTGCGTGCCGAGTTGCATGGCGACTTCCAAAGCGTGTTCTTCGTCTTCTTCCACGGGCTCAACATCGTCCCAGAGGGAGTAATCGGTCTCACCAAAGCTGGCGGTGGCGTACTTCATCCAGTCGTCGTCATCGTCCTCGTCGTCAGGCCGCTTGGCTTCGTTTTCGGTCATCGTCCTCACCACTCTCCTGGGGCCAACCCCGGGGACAGCATCACTTCGGTGGACGCAACCCTTGATGAAGTCACCGATTCGATAGCGCCGCTCATTTTCGGTCGAGCAGGGTCATCACGCCTACGCCATCAGCGGCTTCCTCATCCGCCATTGGCCCGTGAGGTGTCGAGTTCCGTATCCGGCAGCAAGAGCCACGAAACGTGGACGGCGCAGAGCTTCTGCCTTTGGGGAGCCCATGGCGGTCAATTCGGGTCGTAGTCGATGATGGAGGCGAGCCAATACTCGACTTCCCTTCGGGGCATTCGTTTGCGTTGTGCCAGATCCATGACCTGGCCTTCATCGATTCGATTGACGCCGAAATACGTGGCTTCTGGATGGCCAAAATACAACCCTGAAACGCTTGATGCGGGGGACGTTGCACAGGATTCGGTGAGATGGAATCCGTGCGCTTCAGCCCCCAAGAGCTCGAAGAGCGAGCGTTTGTCGCTGTGGTCGGGGCACGCAGGGTACCCAAAGGCCGGCCGGATGGAGCGGTAATCGGCCTTCATCAAGCGTTCGTGCGTCATGGCTTCATCGTCGGGGAAGCCCCATTCTGCTCGGATGACCTGATGCAATTTTTCGGCGCATGCTTCGGCCAGGCGGTCCGAGATGGCTTTGATCATGATGGCGTTGTAATCGTCGTGTTCGTCTTCATAGGATTGGGCGAGCGCCTCGGTCCCGTGAACGGCCACGGCAAACGCCCCCACGTGATCTTGAACCTCGCCTTTGGGGGCCACAAAGTCGGCGAGGCAAGCGTTTTGTTCGCCAACACGCCGTTGTTGCCGCAGGAAGGCAAACCGGTGCTCTTTTTCTCCCTGGATGATGACGTCATCGCCTTCTGCGTGGGCTGGCCAAAAACCAGCGATGGCCTTGATGTGGAGCGTCCGATGTTGCATGACCTCCGCCAGCATGCGCTTGCCGTTTTCATACAGGTCCCTTGCCGCCTCCCCTCGCTCGGGATGGGCGAGGATGGCCGGATAGGTCCCTTTCATGTTCCAAGCGGTGAAAAAGAAGTTCCAGTCGATGTACGGCTCAACGTCCTCAAGGCTGAGCGAGTATTCCCGCACGCCGGTGAACGGTGGGGTTGCGCACGTCTGTTCGGTAAACTCGAGGACAGGTTTTCGTTGTCGTGCTTTTTCCAAGGTGAGCAAGGGCTGGTTGATTTTTCGCTCGTAGAGCGCCGTCAACCGCTTGTTTTCCTCGTCGAGCGCCTTCTTGAATTCAAGCCGTTTTTCTTCGTCCAGCAATCGATTCAGCACCCCGGAAATGAGCGAGGCGTCCTTCACGTGCACCACCTCTGCTTCGTAGGCGGGGTTGATTCTCACGGCCGTGTGCTGGCGAGAGGTGGTGGCGCCGCCGATGAGCAACGGGATGGTCATGCCCCTCCGTTGCATTTCCTTGGCCACCTCAATCATTTCATCAAGGGAGGGTGTGATGAGGCCGGACAGGCCGAGAACATCGGCCTGCACCTCTTCCACCTTGTCCAAAATGGTGGACAGCG
>JAYOHN010000030.1:0-22076 GCA_038118245.1 Candidatus Poseidonia sp. | reverse complement strand
ATGACAGGGTGCTAAGCAACCACCCGACCTTCCCCCCGTATATGAAGAAATCGGTGTCCGATGGTGCTTCATTGGGGGACAGTGTCCCTTTTTCGCTCGTATGAGGCAGTTTGATTTTCACCGGTGTTGAGCGGGCGCCAACTGGGCAAGGTTGTACTGAGCGACGGGGTCGTCGTGGACCTGCTGCAAGGTCTCGGTTGCCTGCGTCAGTTGGCCGAGATTGAACATGGCGACAGCGGCCGTGTTCAAGCCCTTGGCGGATCCTGGTGAACGGGCGTTGTGCACGTTCATGATGCCAAGCGCCTTTTCAGAGCGTCCACTTTCGACGAGAGCGGCTGCGAGGTTCATCAAGATGTCACCGTTCGTCGGCGCACTTTTTGCGGCCTCCCGAAGCGCCAAAATAGCCGATTCAAACTGAGGGTCGGCAAGGCTTCGTTGCTCGATATCGTTCCCATCACGCATACCGATGGCTCGCTGAAGCAGAGAAATACCGTAGTTGTTGAACACTTCGGGGTTCCCAGGCAAACCGGCCGCCATGCGTTGGAAGATGCGAGCGGCTTGAGACCATGCCCCTTGTTGCATCATGGTGAAACCCTCGCTCAATGCTGTGCCGAGGTCCGCATTACCCCCCACATCCACGGTCAAGGCCTGAACGGGGTGAAGTGAAAGCGAGATGGTGGGGGCGGTCATGTTGACTGGACTGGCCTCAAGGGGTGAGTGGAAGACTGCAGCGGGCGAATCGGTGGCGTGGTCGTAAACAACGACGTCTTCAGCAAGAGACCCGTATTCCACCTCCACAACATCCTCCTCATGGTCGTAGATTTCCTCGTAGTTTGGAATGGCGGCATCAATCCTCCAATAGTCGGGAACGTCGTTTCCGTCCTGAGGAGCGGATGCGTCTGCCGGAATGAACTCGGTGACGGGTTCAGGCGAAGGTGCTGGTTGGACCAAACGGGCGGATTGAAGTCGAACAGGGGGTACTTCGTGGGACGAAGGGGGCGGCGGAGGCGCAGGAATTTCCTGCGAAGGCGAGAGCGGTTGCTCATCATGGCCATCGTCAGCCAAATCCAAAGGGAGCATCTCCGGAACTTCGGCCTCTGGTGAGCCAGATGCGGCCTCAACAGGCGACGATGGTGCCGTTAACGTTGTTGGGATGACTTCGGTTGGCGACTGTGCACGGGAAACCTCGGAGGCTGCTGGGTTTGCATCGACAACGGTCGGGGAAACCTCATTCATCTCATGACCGGATGTTCGCTCATCCGTGTGTTCTGACGGGGCTGAAGTAGGGGGTGCAGCTGGTTTCGCTTCTGTTTGGGTGTCCGGTTGGTCGTTCTCTTTTGACTCGGGAAGCGTTGCTCGATTTGCCGTCGCACCCGCGTCAAAGGGAATGCCTTCAGCAAAGCTCCCAATACCAAACGGCAACCGAGGGGCGAACACTTTGGATTCGCCTTGAAAACCAAACGGAAGGCCCGTGGATTGTGATTCTGAAGTCGGCGTCGTCTCTTCCAAGGGCTCCTCTGCTGGGGGTTCGATGCCCTCCAAATCGTACCAGGCGTCTGCAGCATCATCGAGTCCGGGGACTTCCGTCGGAAGAACCTCGTCGCCGTCCATGTCTGCCGAGAGGTCTTTGCGAAGTTGGCTCCCGCAGGCGGGGCAGGCCGAGCCCCCCAAGGAGAGCAATCCGCAGATTTGACACTCAAACATGGCTCTGCCTCAAACCTTCGTTGGTCCGACAGGACTTGAAGTCAACGCCCGATTGACCGTTCACTCTTCTTCGCCGCGGAGCATTTTGGTGGCCTTGCTCTTGGCTTCGACCACAAATTCACCGATGCCTTCCATCTCATCGTCAACCAAGGCTTCGGCGAAGGTTTTCCCTTTGCTGCGCCCCCTGGCGAGTTGACCGACGATGCTGAGGACGGTGATGCCCACGAGAATCAGTTTCACATAGACGGCGTTGTCCTCACCGCCGACGATGAAGACCAAGAGCATGTAAAGCGAGACGATGAACGTGGTGAGGATCATGACCGGGAAACCGGCCTTGAAGAACTCGTTGAAGGAAATGGGGTAGCCCGCTTCTTCAGAGAGGCCCGCCGTGACCACGTTAGCGGAGGCACCGATGAGCGTCCCGTTGCCTCCGAGACAGGCACCAAAGGCGAGGGCCCAGATCAGCGGACCGAGGAGGTAATCGCCCAATTCGTGGGCGATTTGCAAAACGATGGGAATCATGGTTGCCGTGTAGGGGATGTTGTCAATGAACGCCGAAGCAATGGCCGAAACCCAAAGCACGATGAGAATGGCCGCTGCAAGGCGAACGGTCTGTCCATCAGCGGTATCGCTTCCGAAGTACTCAATGGCCATCATAACGTACTCACCGATGAATTTGATGACGCCCATCTCCTGAAGAGAATGGACGAGGACAAAGAGGCCGGCAAAGAACAGGAGGGTCGTCCATTCCACGTGATGAAGCGGTTCTTCGAGTTCGTGACGGTCCGTCGCCAGCAGCATCACGACGGCCCCGACTAGAGCAATCCAAGACACCGCGATGTGCGTGATGGGGTGGAGGAAGAAGTTGACGACCACAACAACAAGGATGAAGCCGGCCACCTTGAGCATCTGCGGGTCCTTGATGCCGTACTTTGCTTCAAGTTCGGCGACATCCCGAATCCGCGAGCCTGAGAATTCCTCTGCGTACATCCACTTGATAAGCATGAAAGAAGGCACAACGCACATCAAAATACCCGGTCCCATCTCAACAATAAAGTCGTTGAAGGTCACGCCATACTCCGCCATCGAGGCGTACTTCCCGCCGTCAGCTGAAGCAATCTTATCGGGAGAGAGACCTGAGCCAATCATGATGTTAGGCGGGTCGCCAATCATCGTGGCTGCACCTCCGATGTTCGAGAACAGGACCTCTGAAATCAAGAGAGGGATGGGCTTGATGTCGAGCACTTTCGCCAACTGGATGGTAACGGGAGTGAGCAAGAGCATGGTCGTCACGTTGTCAAGGAACGCAGAAAGAACGGCGGTCACCGAACAAAGGATGACGACGAGCGTCCAGATTGAGCCCCCGCTTTTTTTGTAGGACAGCACGGCGAAGTACTCAAAAACGCCCGTGTTGGAGAGAATCCCGACCATCACCATCATGCCGAGCAGCAAGCCGATCGTTTCCCAATCGATGAGGGTCGTGACTTCCGCAAGGGTAAGAGCATCGCCGACCTTGTAGTAATTCAGCGCCAGCATGGCGACGAGACCGCCAACGGCTGCGGCCAGCGTGCGATGGACCGTTTCAAAGATAATAAGAACATAAACAGCAAGGAGAATAGCCAAACCGACATACACTGCCTGGTTTTCAAGACCCGCACGTATTTCGATGCCGAGGTCGATGCCTCCGCCGCCACCTGCCCGGGTGGGGTTCGCAAACATCATGGCACCGATAAACATCAAGAAACCCAAGGCAATTTGACGGCTGCGACTGGTGAACAACTGCGTATTCATGGAGTGGCCTCTTGATGGATTGGGAATAACGGCCACCTTTGACCCTTTGCGTGCGAAATGATTACCTTCGCCACAAAACACCGATGTTTCCTCGTTGCAACACCAGCGTCGACGACGTGTTCGTTGCAAGGTATGCCCACACCTCAGCACGCTGCTCGCGTTCAAAGAGGCCTTTGTTGACCTTGATTTTCACAAGATCACGGGCGTTGAATTGTTGCCGAATTTCGTCAAGAACCGTCTCGCTCAATCCAGCTTTCCCGATACGGACGCTGGGTTTGAACTCGCGAGATGCAGCCTCCCGAAGGATGCTTTTGGGGACATCACTCATCGTTTGTCCTCCTCAATTTTCGGTGATGCTTTGGTCCACCACCAAAACGGCGGACGGTGCCGCAAACCAAGCATGTTTTGATGCGCTGTCCACCTTTGATTCGAACCCGAAACTTCGAAACGTGGGCATGATGGGACCAGCATCCCCTGCAGAGTCGTTCCTTTCCATCAGGAGGGAGGGGCAACCGATGCCGGCGAGAGGTCTTCACGAGGTGCACGGAGGCTGCCTCCAGAACCTGTGTGGGGTGGTTTTTTGGGGCGTGCAGGATGGAGACAAAGTGGTCCTGGGCAAGCAGCGCCCGTTGACGACGGTCGGCTGATTTTGAACGCCGTTTTCGTCGCCCCATGGTGTTCGCCTCAGTTGAGCAGAGCCAACAAATCAGCCGTGATGGCCCCGATGTCACGGTCACCATCCACGCGATGGAACAGGCCCTGCTCCGTGTACCAAGCCGCCAGAGGGGCGGTTTGTTGATGGTAAGCACCGAGACGATTCTTGACGGTGGATTCGTTGTCGTCTGCTCGTCGTTTCTCTTCGAACTCCCCGCAGGTGCAACCGGTTGGCGGAACGGGAGCAAACGAGTCGTGGTAAACCGTTCCGCAAGTACCGCAGGTGACTCGGCCACAGATGCGTTCAACGATCCGTTCATCAGGCACATCGATGGCCAACACGTGTGTGATGTCAGCGAGTTGGCTGAGCGCTTCTGCCTGAGGCACGGTGCGGGGGAAGCCGTCAAACATGACACCGTCCATCGCATCGTCTTCAGTCAAGCGTTCTTCGATAAGCGCAAGGATGACATCATCAGGGACAAGCGCACCTGCATCCATGTACTTTTTCGCCTCTTTGCCAACTTCTGTCCCGGCGTTTACTGCGGCACGTAGCATGTCCCCGGTCGAAACCTGTGGAAGACCGGTGTGTTCCATGATGCGTTGCGCTTGGGTACCTTTCCCAGCACCCGGTGGACCAAACAAGACAATGCTGCCCATGGGTTTGGGAGGCGGTGCTCCCTTTCAACCTTCATCCTTGGTTTTGCCGACGGATCCACTCGTGACCGTAGTGCTGCCATTGTTCCATGGTCCAACCCGCCGGGAGGCCCGAAGGCGGGAGCGGCGGGCTTGCTTGAGCTGGCCCCGCAGCAGCGGGGGGTGCCGCCACGGCAGGTTGGGGCAGCGGCGGGAGAGGCTTAGCAGGCTGAGCCGGCATCGTCGCTGGTGGCATTCCAGCGGGTGGAAGACCCGCTGGAGGCATGGCCTTGGGTGGAAGGCCCGAAGGAGGAAGACCAGTCGGGACTGCAGCAGGAATCGCAGGAAGGTCCATGGATTGCATGATGGCTTGGGCGATTTCGTCATCGCTCACTTCCCCGCTGGTCAGTTCATCCACGGCCGAACCGAGGTCCAAGGCTTCCCCTCTTCGCAGGCCAAGCGTATCGGGGTCGCCGTGTGTGTTTGGAGCGACAAGGTCAGCGCCGTCATCGGACAATTCGCCGCCTTTTTTCATTCGTCGCGCCATGACCGCCGCGCCGATAAGAAGCACGGTGACCAAGCCGATGCTGACGGCTGGCGGGAGGACGTTGAAGAGGCCCGTTGACCCGGTGGCGGTGGCGACGCTCACCTCCATTTGAAGTTGAGCGATGGTCATGTCGTTTCCAGAGAGGTTGACGTACAACGTGGAAGTGCCGCGTTCAACGTTGTCCTTCGGGATGAGCGTGACCTCAACTTGCATCTCCTCTCCGACACCAAGGTTCGTGACCGAAGCGGGTTCGAGGCGTACGGTCCAATCGGTCTTTTTGACCTGGTCACCGTCGAGGAGGTCAGCGGTCAGTTCGGCGGTCAAGGGCAGGTTTCCATCGTTGCGAACAACCAGCGTGGTCGTCCGCCCTTCGTCCCTTGGTATCCCCTGCAACAAGCGGTCCCCGGTAGAGAGTTTTGTGAGGTTCCCAAACATCGAGTCGACGACCCCAACGGTCACGGTCTGCATCGCCTCGACGTAACGTCCGCCGTTGGTTCCGTTGACCACCACGAGCAAATCGAAGGCCCGGTCGGTGCTGGGGGCACCTGCAGGAGGAATCAAACCAAAACGCACGATTTTTTCTTCCCGAGGTTCGAGGTAGACGGTGGGGTTAGCGAAACCGACCTGCCAGCCGTCCGGGGCCAGACCATGAGTCCAATTCAGGCCCAAGTTGGTGTTGCCGGTGTTGCGAACAACGAATTCCCCATACGTGAAGAGGTCAGAAATGGCTGCATCAATGCGCATGCCCTCTGGAGGCGTGAGCTGGACACCAAGTTCGTCTCGAACCACCAGACGTGTGATGTTCTGGCGGAAATTGGACAAGGAGCGTTCGGTTCGCACGGTGAACGAGTTTTCATCCCCTTCTTCTGCCGTTAATGGAACGGCGAAAATGAAGTGCACCACGCCCTCCTCGCCAGGTCCCAGGGAGAGGGAAAGGCGACGCGTGTCGCTGGTACCGTCATGACTCACCTGGATGGCCCATTGGGGGTTATCGGGAAGCACCGAGATGTCCAAATCAACGACCACGTTACCGGTGTTTTCGATGCTGAGGTTCATGTGAACTTGCTGGCCGCTGTCGACAGCGACATCGGGAGAAAGGTGGTTCGGCCCGACACGCCCGTTGTCGTCCATCAGGTGAACATCAAACGATTCTTGAGCGAGAACCGTGATGG
This sequence comes from Candidatus Poseidonia sp., assembly GCA_038118245.1. Taxonomy (GTDB): domain Archaea; phylum Thermoplasmatota; class Poseidoniia; order Poseidoniales; family Poseidoniaceae; genus Poseidonia. Next base: position 15,575 of record JAYOHN010000030.1, on the reverse strand, counting down.
TAACGGTTTCGGAGAAGTTCATGTCGGGGTCGGTCGCCGAAGTGACGTAGCATGTGACGCGGTCCGTATCGCCGGCAGCGGGAACACCGCCTGCAACTTCGGGTACGATGACCCGGATGGACATTGGGAGGTATTCCAAAATATTGAGCGCCTCGAAATCCAACTGAGATGAATTGGATGAGCCGAGCATCACCTGCCAGCGGTTTTCGGAGAGGCATTCCATGCTGTATTGAGCGGGTGCGTTCCCGGTGTTGCGCACGGAGATGGAGAAGAAACTCGAACCTCCGGGTACCGCTTCAAGGCCAACCGTACCGGCGGCGACAACTTGGACTTGGTCGAGTTGCTCAACCTCGATGAAGATCCGTTGGGTGTGCGCAACGGTCGGCTGCATTTCGTACCTTGCCGTGACGTCAACCACGTACGTTCCGGAGCGGACATAGCGGGGATTTGATGGGTCGGTGGTCAAATCTGCATCGGTGTCCTCGAGACGCAAGGTGAGGGATTTGTTGGCGGTGACCGTCCCTTGGGCGGTGAGCATGAAGGTCGATGCCTCGCTGAATGCCCGAGTCCATATGTCGGCGCTGGGCAAGAAGAAATCATCACGTCCGGGAGCAGGAATTTGCACGGTGGTCACGGACAGTTTCACGGACTGATTCCCGGTTCCTTCGTGGAGAATGGAAAGCGGTATGTCAATCCCAGAGTCGTTTTGCACGTCCAACACCATCAGTGCGTTGCTTGCCCGGTCCTCCGGAGAGGTTGGAATGCTCCCGTCCTCGTTCTCAACCACGACCCGAACACCAAGGGCTTTGACCTCCACATCTTGCGTGAGGATGTTGTTGTCAAGGCCGTTCACGGCATCGTTCATTTCCGCCACAGTGTTGTTGGTGTCAATCGACAAGCGGAGTTGGTGAACCCCCGTGGTGGTGAACTGGTGGAAAATGGTGTAGGAGTCGATCATACCGGGGGATAAACTCGGCCTTGTGGCCGTCGCAAGGGTGGTTTGGGTGGTCAAATCTTCGAGTTTGATGGAAAAAGCAGGGGCGGCACTGGTGCCTTGGTTCGCCCAAGCCAGGCGGATGGAGATCAGGTCGTTCTTCAATGGGTAAGCGGAGGAGGTCAAGATGCTTCCATCAAACACCACGAGGTCGGCTTGGGGCGTGGGGGTTGCGACGGCTGACATCACGAGCGCGAAGTCTTGTGTAGACCCGCTTCGATGGACCACCTTGACCACCCAGTTTTCAACGTTGGAGGGAAGTGTACCCGGGGCGATTCGGATGCGTTCAACGTTGTTGATGTCGTCCGCATCACCGCCAGAAGTTGAGAAACCGGCGACGAAATTGTTGCCGAGCCATTCCGTGCCGTCGGGGCTGATGAGCACCAAATCGAGGTCGTTCACGAGACGGGGTTCCGTTTGTGCTGCGTTGGCGCTGCCTGCTTGATCGGTCCACGTCAAGGTCAAGTCAAGACCGTGGGCAGGATTGAGGTCAAAGGAATACAACAGACCGAATCCGGGTTCCAACGATTTTTTATCATCAAAAAACGTGTCAAGCGGCGTGGTACCGTCCATGGGAAGGACCACTCTCTCGAGGTTGACCTGGCCCCATCCCTCGGCTGCGTTGGGGATATCGGGCGTGCCTAAATCGGTTGCTCCGTTGATGAGAGCGCCCTTGACCAGCGCACTTGAGGGGGCGTAGACCGAGGCTTGTTCTCGGATGAATTCACGGGTCAGAGCAGCCACGCCCGAGGCCACGGCGGTGGCCTGAGATGTGCCGCTCAGCGACATGTAGTAGGCGTTCCCATCGGCGTGATTTCCGGACAAACATGCAGCGCCAGCAGGATTGCGAGCTTCCTCAGCCAAACCCGAGCAGATGCCCACACCGGGGGCCACCACGTCAGGTTTAATTCGGCCGTCAAGGCTCGGACCCAACGAAGAAAAGTTAGCGACCGCACCTAAAGCAGGGGTTCCGCTTGCTCCTGAGGTGGAGGCCCCCACGGCGATGACGTTCTTGGCTGTCGCCGGTGATGTGACTTGGGACGGACCTGAACCGCCTCGGTCACCCACGGAGAAAATTGGCGTCAGGTCCTTCCGGTCGTGGACGAAGGTGTCCACTGAACGAGCATCGGCGGTGTACTGGCCGTAATTGCCGTTCAGTCCCCAAGCGTTCACCGAAAGACGAGCGGTCATTTGTTCGGCATCACGAAGCATGTCGTAGATGGACCCGATGCGGCCAAAGGTGCCGGTGGGGTCGTGCTCCAGAGCGTACATCACCAAGGTTGCCGAGGGCGCAATGCCTTGCGCTGCTGCATCGCCGGTGCCGTTGCCCAGCACGGTGACGGCGATGTGCGTGCCGTGACCGCCGTTGCTGTCGGCCGGAGAAGGGTCCAACCCAAATTGCGTGTAGGTGGCTGCAACACGTCCGGCGAGGTCGGGGTGGTTGCTGTCCAAGCCGGTGTCGGCGATGGCGATCATCTCTCCTGACCCGTCAAGGGTGAAGGTGGCGTTATTCGTCGTGCTTTGAACACCGGAAACCGAAGCAGCCAGGGCGTTGTGAACCCTCATTTCAAGACCGGGTTCCGCCCAAAGAATCCGACCATCGAAGGCGATGTTGTGGACAAAAAGCCATGCCGATTCGGGACGAACGGAGGCAGTGCAGGCCCATGCATCACAGGCGGCCTCGGTGGCTCCGTAGCGAATCAAATCCGTCGTCAGGCTTGCATATCCACCGTGGGCCAAATCGGGTGTGGGGAGGAGGAGGACGTGTGGAGATGCGGCGGGTAGGGTTTGGAGGGAAGGCGACAGGCGCCACCCTGGGTGTTGTGAGCCGAACCAACGAACGTCGTCGTTTGCTCCCAGCGAAGCGATGCTGGCCTCCGCCTTTTCAGGCAAACGAAGCAACCATGTTTCATCCCCCATCACGTCCATGACAGTCATGCCGAGGTCTTCAGCAAGTTCGGCCATCAAATCTCCGTTTGGGACCTCCAACTGAACCAAAATCAGCCCCGTGTGCAACATGTCGTTGGTTCGAGTCAAGGTGGGCGCGGGGGTTGGCCCGGAGGAAAGGAGGGGGTCAAACGAACCTGCAGCCAAATGGACCAAACCAGTCGCGGGCTTCAGGGCTGAGGAAATAGCCGTTGCAGCAGGCATGGGCGACCAATGGTCGCGAGCCATCTCGAGCCGTTGAGCCTCGGTCATTTCAGCGACGGCCGGGGACAGGTTTTGTGCAAGATTGCCCTCAACATCGTTCGTAGAGGCAGGTTGCACGGCGCCCGTAAGCGGTGTCGAGACCAACAAAAAGAGGACGACAAAGAGCCATGCTCTGGATTGCATGGTCTTCGGAGCCCTGCTGGTCTTTTGAAGGAACCTCTTCGGTGTGCTGAAATAGCACGCTGAATCATCAAAGGCCGTTGTACAATGCGATGGCGGCATCGGTTTTGGCGACCGATGTGCGCCAATCCTCTTCGGTCCCCATCAAGGCTCGAATGGCGTCGACGTTTTCTGGAATCACGTCCGATTCTTGGTGAATGGCTTGGAAATAGTACAACGCGTTGCCGTCGAGTTTCACGCCATCCTCCCAGACAAAAATCTCGTGCAGGTCACCCCACTTTCGGCCAATGTCGCGAGCGTACTCCATCACCTCTGCGGTGGTTGAAATGCCGGTTTCTGCACCGTTCATGATGATGATGCGGGGCTCATTCCTCCACAAATCCAGAACAGATTCCGTGGTAAGTCCGTGACCTTCGGGCAGCGTTGCAATGACGGAATGGCAGTGCATCAAGGTGGTTGGAACGGCTACGGCCATGGAATTGATTTGAATTTCAGGCTTCACCGTCATCACATCAGGCCCGTGGTGAGAGGGGACTTTGAGCACGGGCTTGATGGCGTTGATGGGTCCTTTCGCAGAATCACCAGGGTCAGCGGCACGGCGAATCATGGTGCACTCCACCTTGAGACTCCCGCAAAGGTTGTACAGCGGGACGAGGGTTCGGGAAAGGCCGGTGGTGTTGCATGAAACAACACGCGTTCCCTGAGCGTTCATGTTTTCGATATGGTTGGCCGACGAGGTGTAAGACATACCCGCCATGGCGTGTTTTTCACCGCCTTGGAAAATGTACTTCACGCCCGCAGCGAGGTAGGCTTCTTTGTTGGCTGCGCCCACTTTCCCAGGGGAGCAATCCACCACCACGTCCGCCACCGCCAGCAGGTCACTCAATCCTCCGTGGCATTCGTAGCCCGCCTCGGAGAACGCTGCAATTTTCTGTTCATCGTCGAACGTGCAGTACAGCGGGAAGCCCTTGCGCACGGCCAAATCACAGCCAAAGGCAGGGCGAGTCTTGGTGACGCCGATGATCACCATGTCGTCTTGGGCATCCACTGCATCTGCAACGCGTTTTCCGATGGTTCCAAATCCGTTGATAGCGACTTTGATGGTCATGCCCTTCTCCGTGCTTTGCTCATGAAGCCCGTCAATAAAACCTTCTTCAGCACCGCAAAGTTGGGAAAGCGGAAAACCCCGAAGCGCACCGTGCAAGGAACGCAGGCTATTTGGATGATGGTTGAAACCAGCGGTCATGGCGGATATCCACGAGGTGGTGGCGCGGTCGTTGAGCATCAACGAGAAACTTGGTCCACGCCTTGAAGTCGCTGCCCAACAAAACGCTATCCTTCGCATCGGCTGGACCAACGCCGGAGACCCGGTTCCGAAGGACGGCGAGTTGGGCCTCTGTCCCGGCCTGCCTGATGGCGCACGCCTCAGAGCCCTCGGTGTCCTCGGCTCGTGGGTTGCTGCCTTCGGTCACGGAGGGTCCTTCACCATTCAGGGCGATGCAGGTTCGTTCCTCGGTGCGGGCAATCAGGGCACGACCGTGGTTTGTGAGCAAATGGCGGGGGACTACACGGCGTTCGGCATGGCCGATGGAAACGTGACCGTTTTGGACGGGACCGGTGACGACGCTGGCGCCATGATGCGGGGTGGGTCCTTGGTGATTCGAGGCGCAAGCGGCGCTCGCATCGGCGGCGGCATGGAAGGCGGACTCATCGTGGTTCACGGTGACGTCGGTCCTGACCCTGGTGCTGGAATGAGCGGCGGCCGTATCGTCGTGAACGGACGTTGCCCCCCACCGGCACCGGGCGTTGTGCTCCGACCGCTTGAAACCGATGAAGTGAACGAAATCAACGGCCTTCTTGATGACGAATCGATGCATGTTCCGTCAGATGCTGTCTGCTTGATGGCTCAGGAAAGCATCCACGTCGAACACGGAGGATTCGTGGTCTCTTCGGGAGACCTGTCTCAAGTGGGCCTCGTGAACGACGAAACACCGCCCTTGCGCCCCTATCAAACGGTGGATACGGTGGCGTTGCTGGGCACCAGAGACGAAGTCAAGGCGCTCGCACTCCCTGTTCCTCTTTTACCGAGCGTGGTGAGCGGAGCAACGCTGTCCCCCGACAAGAAAACGCCACCGCATGCGGTTTCGATACTCAACCGACACCCCGCTTTGGTCGAAGCGGAACCCCGTGCGGTTGACATCATGATCATCGGCCAGACCAACCTCTTGGATGTCGCCTCTTGGCTCCCGGACGCAGGGGGCTTTGCGGTTGACCTCGAAGCGCTCCCTCCCATGAACGCAGAGCAACTTGACGGCTTGCTCGTCGCCCTCCGCTCCTTGGCCCAACCAAACGTCCCGATTGTTCTCATCGAAGGCGTCAGCCGCGTCCATGCCCTGCACGCCCGATCAGCATACCACGGAGTTGATGTCGCCATGACCCGCATCGAGGACGGTTCGGGGCTCTCCGAAGCTGCAGCCCTCCCCATGATGGGTCGCTCCAAAAAAGAACACCTCCACGGCACCAGCACCCAAACAGCCTTCCTGCTCGGTTTTGCAGCTTCAGGCCACGATTTGGCGGTGTTGATGGCCTCAGGCGTGGACATCATCGCTTGTGTTGCACCGATGGCGGACGGCGAAGACATCGCCTATTGGCTTCAGGGAACCCACGACGACCTCTCGCAAGAACTTCGTCGAATCGGATTGAGCAGCGTGGATTTGTTGGACCGAAAACACTTGAGAGCCCTTGACCATGAAACGGCTGCGGTCAGTGGCCTTCGCCTCGCGGGGTATGGGCGGCCACTTCCGCACTGGTTTGCACGATAGGTGATTCGATGCCGACAATTTCCGTACCGCAAACCCTGCTCCGTGCCTTGATGACAAAACGAGGGCACTCCCACGATGTGGGCCATGTACACGAAGCCTTGCCGTTGCTCGGAACGGACATCGACCGATGCGACGAAGACAGCCTCGATATCGAAATCTTTCCTGACCGACCTGACCTGCTCAGCGGCGAAACGCTGGCTTTTGCGATGGCTCCCTTCTTGCACAACGCACCCTCGGAGCCGGACATGCCCACCACCGATAGCGGGATCACGGTCAACGTGGATGCGAGTCTCGCACACGTCCGACCGGTGATTCAATGTGCCGTGGTGCGGGGCATCGATTTGCCAGAAAGAAAAGAAGAAATTGACCAGTTCATCAAGGGTCTGATGGAACATCAGGAAAAATTGCACTTCGCCATTGGAAGAGGAAGGCGACGGGTCTCGATTGGCGTCCACGACCTCGAAAAAATCACCCCACCGTTTCGTGTGGTCACCGTCCCAGCAAGCGAGACCTTTGTTCCGCTTGCGTGCGAAGAGCCCATGTCCATTGACCGGATTCTCGCAGAGCATCCAAAAGGCGTTGAATACGCCCATTTGTTGGAGGACACGGATGCCTATCCGTTGATTCTGGACGCCAACGACGATGTGCTTTCCTTCCCACCCATCATCAACGGCGACCACACCACCGTCACCCACACCACCCGAGACTTCTTCATCGACGTGACGGGTTGGGACGAGCGTGCTTGTGAATCTTCCTTGATGCTCGTTTGTTTGCAATTGATGGAACGAGGGGGAACGGTCCAAACCGTTGAGGTCACCACCTGCACCGGGGAAAAGCGAACTCTTCCACGGGGCGAAGGTCAACGCCATCGAGTCCCGGAAGAATTGGTCACCAGCCTGCTCGGTCGAACCTTCGACGACAACGAGCTCCAGCAAGCGATGAACCGCATGGGGGGCCGATTTGAGGGGAGGGAAAAAGCGGGTGACGATTCGCCCGTCAAGAGTCAATCCATGGCCGTCGCCTCCGCAGGCACCTCGGAATTGTTGTTCACCATGCCTCGTTGGCGATTTGACCTGCTCCACCCCGTGGATTTGGTTGAAGAAATCGCCATTGGCCACGGCTATGAGGACCTCGGTTCAGACCAACCAAAAGCGCCCATCACGGCCAAAGCACGTCCCGACCATCATCTTCGACGGCGCTTGCGCGACGCCATGCAGGGGCTTGGGATGCTTCAGATTCAATCCCTCACGCTCTCAAACGAGAAGGACCAATTCACCAACATGCGATGGGAGCCGCAGCACGGCGTGACGAAGATCACCAACCCCATCACGGTTGAGCACACGGTCCTGAGGCAACACCTCCTGCCGGGTTTGCTTCGGTTGCTCGCAGCGAACCGGCATCACGACCTTCCGCAATCCGTCTATGAACTCGGCACGGTTGTTCGAGATCACATCAACTGCGAACGATTGGCCTTTCTCTCCGCCGAGCGGGCGGGCGGCTTTGCGGCTGTACGGGGACGAATTCAAGCGCTCTGCACCAATCTGGGCATCACCGACTGGACGGTTGAAGCCCTTCCCGACGGCGAAGGGCCATGGCTTGCCGGTAGAGCCGCCAAACTGCTGGTCCAGGGAACCTGGGTGGGGTGTTTTGGTGAACTGGACCCCGCGGTCTCGATGCTTTACGACCTCCGAGTGCCCTTGAACGGAGCAGAATTTGACGTGACAGCGCTGACTGCACTGCTTGAGGACCCCGTTTGAGGGAAGCGGATGTGCGGTCGATTTTCTCTCGCCACGCCCATGGACCAAGTCGCAGCGATGTTTGGATGCGAACCGCTCTCGGACACAACCCCCTTCTCACCGTCGTGGAACGTAGCGCCCACGGCTCTGGTTCCCGTGATGACGCAAGCCAAGAAGGATGAGGAAGCACAAGCGCCCTTGGCGTTCAACCTCATGAGGTGGGGCTTTCGACCTTCCTGGTCAAAAGCCAGTCACCGAGAACCCATCAACGCCCGGTTGGAAACCGCCCATGACAAACCGATGTTTCGTAGTGCTATGGAACAGAGGAGGGGGGTCGTTGCGGCCGATGGTTGGTACGAATGGATGACGACCCCACGCGGAAAAGTTCCCTACTACCACCAACGTCAAGACGGGCAGATGTGCCTTTTTGCCGTTATCTGGGACACCTGGCGGGGAGAAGAGAGCGCTCAAAATTCGTTTGCCTTGCTCACTCGAGCAGCCAACCCCGACTGCGAGGCAGTGCACGATAGAATGCCAGTTTTGCTCACGCCCAAGTCCTTGGGGCCTTGGCTTGGTGAAGGCACGGCGCCGGCCAAAACCCCAACTTCCACGGTAAACAAATACCCCGTATCAGGGGACGTGAATCGAACATCCACCGACCATGCGGGACTGACAAAACCCATTCCGACGCTCTTCGATCAAGAATACGGGGTGTAAGTTCCATCCGCACCCAACGTGTAGGGCGTTGGTTCAAACGAGCCATCGGCCCGTTGCTTGTAGTGGTAGCCATCGGTGTGATGGACCCAAGTCATTTTGGCTTCATCTTGACGCTGCGTGGTGGCAACCTCTTCGGATTCAGGCTGAACCTCGTCTTCAGCGGAGGGTGAGCGCGGTTCGGTCGGTGCAGCGACGCCGTCGTAGTGGACCGATTGATCTGAGGCGGCTTCAACCGCTTGCGACCCTCCCCCAAACAGCGCAAGCGCCTCTTTGTACGCGCCGTCATCGGCCGTCACCTCGGGGCGGGCATGAGGGTCTTCGCCTCGCTTGTAGACCATGGGGGCGGGCGGGGCTTCTTCCACTTCAGAAACGGTTTCCTTTTTCTTGAACGGCCAGAAAGGGGGCATGGCGGTTCGTGTTCAACATGATTCAAGAAACCTACGCAGCAACAAATTCCAACGAGAAAGGGTGTGATTGATAGGGGGTCAACCACAGCGACCAACATGCGCTGGGTGGCCGTGTTGTTGCTTCTCGCGCTCCCAACGGTCAGCCCCGTTTTCGGCGTCGGTTCAACCTACCAAGCGCGAGACGCCGACCAATTCGCAACCGTATCCCCCGACGAAGTGGTCGTCCATCAGAACGAAACCGTTGGAACCTACATCACCGTTCAAAACAAGGCTGAAGTCAACCAAGCCTTCACCGTTGAACTCCTCAGTGCTCCTGAATCGTTGACCGTGATTGGCTTGCCGCTCACTGAAATCGTGGTACCAAACCACCTTCGACAACTCGCCTTCAGCATTAAAGCAAACCAAACCGCCGCCTTTCAAAGCCATCCGGTTTCCTTCCTCGTCTCGAGCGACATTGAAGGGGCAACTCCGAAAACCGTCAACATGACCGTCATCATCGCACCATGGTCAAACCTCAATTTTGGTGTTGAAGGAAACAGCCAATTTACGGTTGATGAAAACGTCCGAACCTCGGTGGCGGTGAACCTGTCAAACAACGGGAGCATGGTCGACAACGTCACGTTCTCCATCTTTTCGACATCGGGTTGGGCATGGGGGTGGCAGATGCAAAACACCGTCGGGGAGGAAGCCTACGTCGTGATTCAACCCGGGCAATTGGTCTACGCGTATTTTTGGGTGGATGTCCCTGCGGTCCGAAACGGCATGCCGATTGCGAGCACCGGCCCCCGGTTCACCCTTTCGGCCACGTCATCGCTCGATCGGGCAACGGTTCAATGGTCAGCGGACCTGTTGATGAATGAAAAACACAATGCATCCATCGATTCGTACCAGACCGAATTGGAGGTTGCACCCAATCAGGACGGGCGTTTGTACGCCGTTGTACGCAATGTCGGCAACACGGCCAACACGCTCAACATTACCCTCCAGCCGACCAACGAAGCTGGCGATGCACTTCCGGGTTCGGTTCCGTCGGACCGGTTTACCGAAAGCGGGTGGGTGGTGGCTTTGTTCGGTGGATTAGAGGACGTTCTTCTGCAACCAAACGAAAGTCGAACCGTGGAGATCGGTTTCCAGGCGCCAAACGAGTTCAGCGGCAGCGTCCACGTCGAAGTGCAGGTCTTTGCTAGCGGTGCGAAAGCCTTGCTTCGCAAAGCGATGATGAGCGCCACCATCAACCGGACGGCTTCGGTTACGGCATCGTTCACCGAAAACGGGTGCAACAATTTGCTCCCGAACCAATCCTGCAGTGCAGACCTCACGGTCTTGAACACAGGCAACGCCTACAACGCTTACTTGCTTCGCTTGGGAGAGGTCAGCGATGGGTTTGAAGTCACCCTTCCTGCTACTGGCCTGGTGGTTGAAGCCAACCAACAGAAGACCTTCCCCCCCATCGAAGTGAAAGCCGACCAAAACAGCGTGGCCTTCCGAACCGGTTTGGCCTCCATCGAAATTCTCGGTGACGCAGGAACCGTCCTCGACACCGTGAGCATTCCCCTTGTTGTCGGACCTGAAATCAAGTGGACTTTCCGAAACGTTGCTGAACAGGTGAATGCAAGAGGACGGTTAACCATCGCGATGGAAGCCAGGAACGATGGAAACGCTGTGGACGGCCTCATCGTGCAATTGCAATCCAGTCACACGGTGGACATGGGGTTCATCCCCCCGGAAAATGCAATCTATGAAGAGGGGATTGAATTTCCGCGTTCGTTCGAAATTAACGATGTCCCCTTGAATTCAAACTTCACCATTCGAGCATGGGTTCAGCTTCCGCTCGACCAAGTCAACAACGGAACGGTCTTCATCAACACCACCATTCGTTCCCGATTCGCTCCAGAACTGCCGTTCGTCCACACGTCAACCGGGGATTACCTCGGCGTTGCATGGCAGCCCGATGAACAAGAAGAGGAGGGAATGGATTGGAAGGGCATGGCCACAACGGCGGTCCTCTACCTCAAGGCATGGTCGGGGGTACTTTTGGCCATCGTTTTCGCTGGCCTCGTGATTTACAAGGCCGTCATTGACCGTGAGCGTCGTTTGCAGGAACAAACCATCCTTCCCTATCAGGAAACGACAGCCGAGGACGACTGGATGGCTCGTTATCGGAAAGAACCCGAGGCTGAACAAGCCCCCGAACCACCAAGGGAACCTCTGGCGCCGGTTCCCAAAGACACCTACGAAGCGATGTTCCGACACGAACACGGCTTACCGCACCAAGCCATCGCTCCGGTTGAGGCCGAACTCGTGAACGCAGCAACCCTGGTTCTTGACCGGCGAACAGAAGACCTGAGCAAAGCGAAGGCGGACGACATCCTTGCAGCCATAAAGCCGCCTCCTGTCCAAATCCCTGAAAGCCCTTCCATAGCCAAAACCAACATCCCCCCCATGCCCGAGAGCGTTGAAAACAGCACCGTTGCGGACGCCCGTGGACAACGACCGCAGGATGATTTGGAGTTCTGACCATGACCTGGTGCGTCGGCATCGATGAAGCAGGAAGAGGTCCGGTGGTCGGACCGCTTGTCGTTGGCATCTGTGCTTTGCCTGAATCCGACCTCCCGCTGTTGCGGGAACAAGGTGTTCGAGACTCGAAGGACCTCTCGCCCAAGAAACGGGCAGCCATTGAGGCCTGGTTTATGCAGGAGAGCGAAGAGCGCGGTTGGTTTGGAGAGGTGGTCATGCTTTCCGCCGAACGCATCGACCTCGCCATGCAGGGAAGTGGACTCAATCTTCTCGAAGTTGAAGGCTTTCAAGAGGCGCTCCATCTGCTCCCTCGCCGTTCCAACCTCCAAGTGATGGCTGATGCATGCGATGTTGACGCCGACAGATTTGCGAGGCGGATTGTTGCAGGCCTGAATGAATGGCCATGGCCGGAATCTCAGGTGAAAGCAGAGCACAAAGCCGACGAAGGCCATCTCATCGTCGGTATGGCCAGCATTCTCGCAAAAGAGGCAAGAGAACGAGCGGTCGCCGCCATCGAGGCCCGAATCGGTAAGCCCATTGGTTCGGGGTATCCCAGCGACCGGGTGACCAAAGATGCGTTGCCCTTCCTCTGCCGTCCCGAGGGTCTTGATGAGGATTTGCGCTGGGGTTGGGCCACGGTGGAACGTTTTTGGAAAGCAAACCACGCCGGCGAAGTTCCGAAGCGAGGTCAACCATACAGCGTGCAACAAACGCTGTTTGAAGCCGACCGCCCACGCATTTCTTGAAGGAGCGGGGGCACGGCAAGATGAGCGGCATGGATTGGAAACCCGATGAAGCGACCACGACCGCCATCCGCCACATGGCCCTGCAGAACGCCGTGGAATACGAAGGAAAAGCCGCCGTTGGTTCGGTGATCGGGCGCCTCATGGCGGCGAGAAGTGACTTAAGGCCCCATGGAAAAGCCGTCACCGGTCTGGTTGCACAAGAAGTGGCGAAAGCCAACGATTTGGCGGCCAAAGAGGGGCTCGACCACCTTCGCTCCTTGCTCGAGAACGAAGCCCCCCACCTTCTTGAAAAAAGGGCTTCAAAACCAAGAAGAGAAGGCTTGGCCGAATTGGCCAACGCCACCAAAGGAAAGGTAGTCCTTCGTTTTGCACCCAACCCAAACGGCCCACTCTCGTTCGGGCACGCACGAGGTTTGGTCATCAACAGCACCTACAGAGAGATGTACGACGGCGAATTCATCCTCCGGTTTGATGACACGGACACAAAGGTCAAACCCCCGATGGTGGAAGCTTATGCACAGATTGTTGAGGAAGCCACATGGCTCACGGGCCGGGCACCCGACCGGGTGATCATCGCCTCGGACCGCATGGAGGCCTACTACGAACACGCTGAAACGATGCTCAAGGAAGGGTTTGGCTACGTGTGCAGATGTTCAGCCGAGGCCTTCCGTGAACACCGACAAGCGAAGACCAACTGCCCTTGCCGTGACCAAATCCCAGCGGACAACCTAACCCTCTGGAAAGCGATGCTCAAGGGCACGTATCGCCCTGGCGACGCCGTCGTGCGAGTCAAGACCGACATGAAACTGAAGAACCCAGCCCTCAGGGATTGGCCTGCGCTGAGGATTCAAGACACCAAAGCGCACCCCCATCCACGCCCTGAGATTGGGTCCACCTACACGGTATGGCCCCTCTTGGATTTCCAAAGTGCGGTCGAGGACCATCTCCAAGGTGTCACGCACATCGTGCGGGGAAAAGACCTCATGGATTCAACACGCAAGCAGACGTTGCTCTACGAGCACTTTGGATGGGCCTACCCTGAGACAATGTACTGGGGTCGAGTCAAGGTTCACGAGTGGGGAGGCTTCTCCACATCAAAAATGCGAGCCGACATTGAAGCAAGCCTGTACGATGGATGGGACGACCCTCGCCTCCCCACCCTTTCAGCCCTGAAAAAGCGGGGCATCCAAGCCAAAGCCCTGCAACAGTTCTGGCTTGAGTTGGGCATCACCCAAAAAGACATCTCCGTTCCGTTGGCCACCCTGTATGCACACAACACCAAAGCGGTGGACGACGCAGCACCTCGGCTTTCTTTTGTGAAAGACCCCGTGCTGTTTGACCTCGTCGGCGAACATCCAACAACGCTCAACATCCCCCGACATCCCAATGATGAGGGCATGGGGTCTCGCCATTGGGAACTCAACCCAACCAGCGTGTGGCTTGACGCAGACGATGTCTCGAAAATGGACGTCCGACTCAAGGAATTCGCTGATGTTGAACTGCACGATCGAGAAGCCCGCATCACTTCGCTTGAACGCCACAACGACCACCCCGTGATTCACTGGCTTCCTGAAGCCCACGCTGCTGAAGCCGTTCTTTTGGAAACCAAACACAACGAAATCCTTCGCATGAACGGTCAACTTGAACGGCACAACCACCCGCCGGGGACCATCGTTCAACTTGAGCGAATGGGGTACGCTCGCATCATGGAAGACGCCACGCTTGTGTTATGTCACGAATCCTCAGATGATGCTGCATAAGCCCAACCTACAAAGAGCGGAACACATGTGGTCCTCCCATGGGCAAGACCGTCCGAGACCTCACGCTTGATGATGAACACATGACCGTAGGCACCGAGGACACCCTCCAAGAGGCGGCCCAACGTTTGTTGACCGTTCCAGGTGGCATCTTGGTGGTGCTTGACGATGGGAACCGAGTGAAGGGGGTTATCGGGCAACGCCAACTCTTGAAAGCACTGGCAGACGGTGTTGACGGAAGCAAACAGAAATGTCACGAGCACATGGAAATGGATTTGTTGACCGTTCGTTTGGACGACGAACTCAAAGGCGTTCTCGGTGAAGTTCAAACCCGTAGCCCTCAAGCCGTGGTGGCGGTGGATGACAACGACGAATTCGTCGGTTACTTCTCTCCCGGTGACTATCAAGAAGCGGTGCAACTTGTCAAGAACCTCAAGGACCTCAAGTTGTGATCATGCGACCAACTTGATGGTTCGCTGGCACCCTTCACAGGGGAAACGGTGCGGACGCTCGGTGGTTGTGACGGCGTTTGGCGTTTGACATGCCGGGCAAGGAATGGTTGGGTGGGTTTGTTTTCGGGCCGAAGGTCCGCCAATTGAACGAGGGCTTCCGATGGCCGTCACCCACCAAATCATCGAGACGACACCCAAGGCGATGCCAATGAACAAGGGAGGGTAGCCAAAGAACGTCACCAACAAAGCGACGGGAGCCAGAACGAGTTCAACATAAAGGTAGGTGCGTCGACGTTGGCGAGTTAATCGCAATCCGATGACGAAGGCAGCCAGGAGTCCGGAGAGCGTTAACGCCGTGAGCGCCAACGGGGCGAAGGTGACGGAGGAGGTGGGGAGCGTGGCCAACGTGAATTTCTCGTCTTGGTTGATGTTTTCACCGCTCAAAGAAACCCGGTCGCCCCATGGAAGACGCACCACCGAGAATTCGAAAGCATCGGATTCGCGAAGAATGCTGCTGCTCAGAGCCGTCATGGAACTGGAGGTGGCTTCAACCTCAATGTTCATGCCACTCCAGAGAGGTGCGGGCTGAACAACAACGAAATTTCGCAAGAGGTCAAACCGCTCACCGTCGGGAATCAATTGCGTCGTGGAAAATCGCAAGGTCACCGGGTGGTTGACGACTGCATTTTGGCCGTTCAGGTCAACCTCTATTTTGACTTCGTTGAATTCACGGAAGTCTCCCAGAAGTTCTTCTGTTTCCAATCCCAAACCAGCATTGAGGTACATCGGGCCCAAGGAAACCATCTGACGTTCAAACTCAGCAAGTTCCACGTCCTCGATAAAACGACTCACTCGGTCATCGTCCGTTACGGGCCCCGCCGAAAAGGCACGGAGCATGGAGGAAAGAGCGGGGTTGTCGTCCCCGATGTGGTCCATGCCCCAGCGCATCCAAAACGCGAGTTCATCGTCGACGGTGAGGCTCGTGACGCGCTCAAGGAGCAGCCCGCTTCCGTCGTTGCTGAGCGTGATGTCCATTTCAAGGTCCAACCCGCTCCCGGTTCCGTCCGTACGGAGCGGTTCGTCGGGTGGATAGTAC
>JAYOHN010000029.1:0-22168 GCA_038118245.1 Candidatus Poseidonia sp. | reverse complement strand
GTACGGTGAACCAACCCCATGGCTCAGCCTTTCATGTTTGTTGGCTGCGACGGCCTTTCGCAGGCTATCGTGCAGGGGATGGTGCGGATAGCGGGAGTCGAACCCACGACATAAGGTTGGAAACCTCAGATGATAACCACTTCACCATATCCGCATGTGGTGATTTCAGCCAACCGCCTCCCCCCTTTGAGGGAATCGGTTGGAGCGGCTCGTTCATCGCTTCCGGAACTCGTCGAAGACGGAGCTTTCCCGAGGGCGAGTGGCGGGCGCCCGCTGCTGAACCATGTTACGTTGCGGCAGGTCCGTCAGCCCACGTGTGTCTCGGAACTCGGCCACGCGACGGGCGCGGCGCTCGCTTTCTCGAGCACTTTTCGCTCGACCACGAATCATCAGGGTGCCCATCAAAACGAAAAGAACGAGCACCGCCATCGCTGCTTGGACCATCGTGTTCTCGGTCATGACGGTCATGATGGATGAATCGGCATCTTCGGCGATGACCACCGGTGCGTTGGAATCGGTGGCGTCGATCACCACCGTCACGGTGTCCATGGGGTATTCGGCACCCGGCTCGCGAGCCGAGAGCAGGAGTTGGTGCATTCCAGTGACCTTTGCGCTGCCGGAGAACGTCACGGTTTGGGAGTTTCCTGTTTGTGAGGTGAAGGTGATGAAATGGTTGGAGGTTTCTCCCAAAATCGCGCTGGTCGCTTCCCAGTCCACGTTTGCAGCAAACGAAGAGGCCATGTTGGTGCTGACCGTGCATGTAAACGAGAACCAACCGCTGGCCGCCAAATCGACTTCAATGCGAACGGGTGTGCAGGTCATCGAGGCTTCGGCAGAACTTCGGGAGGCATCGTTGGGGTAGTGGTCGGGGCGGTAGGCCCCAAGCGTGGCGTTGTCGCCGTAACCGTCCCCGTCAGCGTCGGCGTGCTGGGTTCGTTGTTCTGGGAAAGCATCCTCGGCGTTGGCCCACCCGTCACCGTCGTTGTCCGGGCATCCGGTGGTTCCACCCTTGGTCGATGTTCCCGCCTCATTCGGGCAGGCATCCCCGTCGGTTCCTGTCGGTTCGTCCCCGTAGCCATCACCGTCGATGTCAAACCACTGAGTGGCATCCGACGGCCAGAGGTCAAGGGCGTCGCTTGCCCCATCTCCGTCACCGTCCGAGCACCCGTATCCTCCCAACGTGGACGTGCCAGCCGTGTTGGGACAGGCATCGGGCTCGCTTCCGTTCGGGTTGTCGCCGTAGCCGTCGCCGTCAAGGTCGCTCCACTGGCTGGCTTCGGTCGCAAAGGCGTCGTTTTCGTCCGAGGTGCCATCGCCATCGCCGTCCTCGCAACCAAACCGGTCAACGGAGGAAGACCCGGGCGTCGTTGGACAGGCATCAGCGTTCATTCCGGATGGGTTGTCGCCGTAGCCGTCGTCGTCCTGGTCAGCGGTTTGTGTGGCGTCAAGCGGGAAAGCGTCAGCCCCGTCGCTCATGTTCCATGCTGAAACATTCTCACCCGCAGGGGTGGGGTTGGAAACCCCGTCGCCGTCGGTGTCAAGGCAACCCAAGCGGTCAGCGCTCGAGTTGCCGTACGTCAGCGGGCAAGCGTCCTCTGCATCGTCAAACCCATCACCGTCGGTGTCCCCCCAGCGGGTAGGGTCGTTGGGGAAAGCATCGCTGAGGTTGGAATACCCATCGCCGTCATCGTCCACACAACCGTAACGGTCAACGGTTGAGGTTCCGCTCTCACCTGGACAGGCGTCGGGTTGCAGCCCGCTGGCGTTGTCGCCGTAGCCGTCGCCGTCTTGGTCAAGCCATTGGGTGGGAAGCGCTGGTAACGCATCAATTGCGTCGTCCCACCCGTCGCCGTCTTGGTCGGGGCAGCCCAGCCGATTTCCTTGGGTTGAATTGCCTGAAGCCGAAGGGCAGGCATCCGGTTGAACGCCGCCGGGGTTGTCGCCAAACCCGTCACCGTCGGTGTCAAGCCACTGCGATTGCTCATCGGGATGGCTGTCACCGGTGTCGGCCCAACCGTCCTGATCAGCGTCGGGGCAGCCCAAGGTGCTGTTCTGCCAGGATTCGCCGTACGTTGCCGGGCAGGCATCCGGCAGGGTGCCGGTGGCTTCGTCCCCGTAGCCGTCACCGTCGGTGTCGTTCCATTGGGTTGAATCGGACATGAAGGCGTCGGCCCCGTCGGCCGTGGTCCATCCGGTGTCCGGGTCGGAGTACCCGTCGCCGTCTTGGTCGGGGCAGCCCTTGCGGTCATGAAGGGACGTGCCGAACACGGTGGGGCAGTCGTCGTCCAAACCGTCGTCAAATCCATCGTTGTCGTTGTCGCCCCAGCGGGTTGGGTCCAAAGGATAGGCGTCTGCCCCGTCGTTGGTGGTCCAAAGCACGTCGGGGTCCGAATAACCGTCCCCGTCGGTGTCTGTGCATCCTCGCCGGTCGTTGGTGGAGTTGCCCGCCACCAGCGGGCAAGCATCCCCGTTCGTGCCGGATGGGTTGTCACCGTAGCCGTCGCCGTCAGAATCCAGCCATTGGGTGGCGTCGTTGGGGGCCGTGTCGGCGCCGTCGGCGGCCGTCCAGTTCGCATCCCCGTCCGAGGAGCCGTCGTTGTCGCTGTCGGTGCATCCGTAGCGGTCGCGGTTGGACGTGCCGCTGGTGGAGGGACAGGCATCGCCTTCGAAGCCACCGATTTCGTCGCCGTAGCCGTCGCCGTCCGTGTCGTTCCACTGGGTCACTTCGTTCGGGAAGGCGTCGTCCACGTCGGCGTAGCCGTCGCTGTCGGTGTCGGTGCAGCCGAGTCGGCCGGCTTCCGTTGACGTACCAAACTGGCTCGGGCAGGCATCGGGGTTCGTCCCGCTGGCGTTGTCGCCGTAGCCGTCGCCGTCTCCGTCGGCCCACTGCGTGCTGTCGGAGACAAAGGCGTCTGCCCCGTTGGCCGTGGTCCAGCCGCTGTCTGGGTCAGAATACCCGTCCCCGTCGGTGTCCGTGCATCCGAACCGGTCTTGGTGCGAATCTCCTGCACTGCTGGGGCAGCCGTCTCCTGAAGTCGCCGGTGGCGGGTTGTCCCCGTAGCCGTCTCCGTCGGTGTCGGCCCACTGGGTGGAGTCGGTTGGGAACGCGTCGGCCCCGTTGGCCGTTGTCCAGCCGCTGTCGGGGTCGGAATAGCCGTCCCCGTCTTGGTCGGCGCATCCGTTGCGGTCTTCGTCCGAGGGTCCCGAAACGGTCGCACATGCGTCCGCTCCGTTGGCCGTTGTCCAGCCGCTGTCGCTGTCGGAGAACCCGTCCCCGTCGGTGTCGGTGCACCCGTAGCGGTCAGCCGTTGAGTTTCCAGCAACCGAGATGCACGCATCGGGTTCGGTGCCCGCACTGTTGTCGCCGTACCCGTCGAAGTCGTTGTCCTCCCATTGCGTGCTGTCGGAGGGGAAGGCGTCGGCGCCGTCGTTCACCGTCCAGCTGCCGTCGGGGTTGGAGTAGCCGTCGTTGTCGGTGTCGGGGCACCCGGTGCGGTCAGCGGTCGACGTGCCGGCGGTCGTGTTGCAATCGTCGTCATCGTCTTCGTAGCCGTCGTTGTCCGTGTCTTGCGTGAGGTTGGTCAAGGCGTAATCCCCCGTCATGGCGAGGGCGAAGAATTGGGGCCCTGTCGGCACGTTCGAACCCACCACATGGACCTCCCATGTGCCCTGTGCAGGGTTGGCAAGCGTGAGGCCTCGGAGGTTGTCGAGGTTGTTGCTGAGGTTGGTCCATGTGCCGGAGGGGTCTTTCACCGCCAGGTCGAGGTCGTTGACCAGGTTGGTGCTGGCGGTGGGGGTGGAAGCCGGGTCCGTCCACGAGAGGGCGAGGTGGATGTCCGCAGCGTTTGAGGGGACGTTGAACGACCAGCCCCGTTCGGCATTCGTGATGACCGATTCGCCTTGAAGCCAAGAGGTGTTGATGGCTTGCGTCATGTTGACCAGCCCCCATCCCTCGTGGTTGTTTGGGGCGGCTTCGCCGGCTCCGTTACTGCTCGACGAGTACTGGCCATCCATGTCGTGAGCGCTCGCCGTGAAGATGGCCTTGATGAGGGCCGAGGTGGGAGCGGTTTCCCCTTCGTTGTCCATCAGGTGCTGCAAGAGCAGCGCCGTGGCGCCGGCGGTCAAGGGCGTTGCCATGCTGGTGCCGCCCATGTAGGTGTAACTCGCGTTGTGAGCCAGCCATCCTGTGTCGCTCGTGCTCCGGGACTTGGTGGAGAGGATGAAGGTTCCAGGGGCGGTCACATCGGGCTTGAGCCGGCCGTCGTCGGTCGGTCCTCGCGAGGAAAAGGCCGCCATTCCCTCGGGGTTGTCCGCCATGCGGTCGCTTGAGATGGGCGAGCCGTAATCGGTTGATCCCCAGATGTAGGAGATGTTTGCCCGGTCGTTTTCACCGGCTCCCACGGTGAGGACGTTCTTTGCCGTGGCGGGGGACCCCATGGAATCCAAGTCGATTTCGCCGTCGGTGTTCGCATCGACGCCTTCGTTGGCGGCGGCAAACAAGATGACCAACTCGTCGTAGGTGCGTGCGCTGGCATCGGCTTGCGCCGAAGAGGTCGTGTACTCTCCTTCAACGGCAGCGCCCCAAGAATTCGTGTGGACGCGGCTGCCGTTGGCCCAGGCGAGGGAAAACATGTCGTCGAGGTCGTCGGGAATGCCGATCAGCGACTCGGTCGAGCCCACCGTGGTCGCGATGGCGTGGAACAGGAGGTGGGCTTCGGGGGCTGCCCCGATGATGGCCCCGTTGCTGTGGGTGCCGTCGCCCAACACCGAGCCGGCAACGTGGGTGCCGTGTCCGTGATGGTCTTCCGCGTCGTCACCGCAGGGACTGAGTGAGTAATACGCGCACTCCGCCGCAGAAGGAGGGAAGGAGAGAATCCCCGTGATGTGGTCGCGGAAATCGGGGTGCATGTTGGAATTGTTTACGCCGTTGTCGAGGCCCGTATCGGCCACCGTGACGATGATGCCCGAGCCGTCAAGGCCCGACCAACTCGAGTCGATGGCCGCCATGTTGGTGCCGCTCCACAGGTCGGTGACGTTCATCACCTCGATGCCCTTTGAGTTCAAAATCTCAAAGAACGGTTTGGGTTCAATCCACTCCACTTGCTCTTGGTGCGCCAGCCACGAGAGGCCGTCGGCCGTCACCTTCAGCGTTGCAAAGCGGCCGCTGTGAGAGTTCAATTCCACGCCGTCTCTGCCGCTCGTGCCTTCGGGCAGCGCATCGCCAGCCAACATGATGTTGACAAAAGCAAATTCTTCGTTCACGAAGGGGTTGGCTGCGACCATCTCTTGGCCCGTCATGCCCCGAACCAAGTCGGCTTGCACTTTGTCCACCGCATCCATTCGGGCGATGCCCAGAACGCCAAGGGCGGCAAGTTGGGCAGGGGTGCTGCCCGCAACATCGCAATGGAAGCCGCTGGGAGGGAGGAAGGAGAAACAACGGATGCCGGCCGCCGCCAATTCCCCGTGCCAGTCGCTGGGAACCGGGTAGGCGTGGCTCAGAACATGGAATCCGTCAACTCGGTCTTCTCCCGTCAGGTCCGTCCAGGCCGTGGGTGAGATGAGGGTCAGGTCTCGAAACAGCAAGTGCGTCACATCGCTGCCAGCATCTTGGGACAGCCAGCCGTATTCAGCCGTCGCCATCGGCGCAATTCCGAGTTGGGCCAGGCCGTCCAAGTCCGCTTCGGTTTGCGGGTCGGGGTGCGATGTTTGGCCGGAAACCATCGCCAGAGGCGAAAGCACTTGAACCAACATCAGCGTTGAAAAAAGAATCGTGGCGCTCCGCCGTTGCCTCAGCATGGGTCAACGGAGACCGAGAACCCTCATCAAAGATTGGTTCGGCGGTGGGTTCACGGGTGTTCCCTGAGCGAGGGTTCAAGAGTCACAGACCGGGGCGTTGGTTCATGACGAGAGCCCATGCGTCCTCCGGCGGCAAGGACATGATGTCGCCCGAAGACATCAACGACGGCGCCGAGGTGTTGGGCAAACAAATCTGGCGCGTGATTCCCTACGCAAAGAAATACCCGGGGAGGGTCTTCACCGGTATTTTCGCCAACGCTGCGGCACGTTTCTTTGACCTCATGCCCTTTGTCGCCATCGGTTTGGCCGTGGATTATTTCACCAACGACCTGACGCTATCGGGGCCGCAAATCGTGCAGGACGTGGTGACGGCCATTCACCCAAATCCCGCGTATGGATACGGCATCTTGATCTTCTTGGGCTTTCTCTGTTTGGCCATCTTTCAGGGCATTTCAGAATACGCCTGGCAGACGCTGGGCTACAACATTCAACACGACTTGCGCATGGACGCCACACGTTCCCTCATCGCCATGGAAGCCTCGTACTACGACCTTCGCCAAACCGGGCAAATCATGTCCGTGCTCTCAAGCGATGTGAATCAGCTCGAAGACGTGGTGTCCGATTCGTCCACCTCCATCATTCGAATTGTCATCACCTTCGTCACGGCGTTCATCATCCTCGTGCTGATGTCTTGGAGGTTGGCCGCCGTCCTTTTCGGGCCTATTTTGTTCATCGTTCCAGCGGTCTATTGGTTCTCGACGAGGGTGCAGCGCAAGTACCGCAAACAGCGGGAGTCCACCGGCGACATTCACGCCATTTTGGAGAACTTGATTTCGGGCATCTCCGTGGTCCAAGCGTACAACGCTGAGGACTGGGAAGCCGAACGCGTCTCGGTTGAATCCGGTTCGTACCGCGACCAAGCGATGGGCGCAAGCAAAGACCGAAATCGCTTCATTCCGATGATTTACGCCGTCGCCGGCGTGGCGTTTGGCCTTCTCGTGACCGCCGGCGGCTACCTCGCCAGCACCGGTGAAATCACGACGGGGCAACTGGTCACCTTCCTGCTCATCAGCACCCGGATGACCATGCCGATGTTCATTTTCGGCATTTTGGTGAATCAACTGCAGCGTGGAGAGGCCGCTGCACGCCGCGTGTTCGCCGCCGTTGACCTCGAACCCACCATCGTGGACGAAGAAGGGGCCGTTCCCTTGGAGGGTGGTTTGCAAACCATTGAATTCAGGGACGTGTATTTCACCTACCCCAACACTTCAATCAAGGTGTTGAACGGGATTTCCTTCAAGGTTCAAGGCGGCGATTTCCTGGGCATCATGGGCCACACAGGTGCTGGTAAGACGACCATCTTGAAACTCATCATGCGCTACTACACGCCCGACAGCGGTGAGGTGCTGGTCAACGGACAACCCATCACGTCCTTCACGTTGCATTCCTTGCGGGAAGCCATCGGCTTCGTGAGCCAGGACCCCTTCCTCTTCTACGGCTCGGTGCGAGACAACGTCATCTACAACCAAAGCGCCACCGATGCGGAACTGGAAACGGCCCTCCACATGGCCGGTGCATGGGATTTTGTTCAGGAACTCGAAGACGGCATGGACACGTTGGTCGGCGACCGCGGGGCCATGCTGAGCGGCGGTCAGCGGGCACGCATCTCCCTGGCTCGGGCCTTGTTGAAGTCGCCAAGCCTGCTCATTCTTGACGAAGCGAGCAGCGCCTTGGACGCCGAAACCGAACGGCGGATTCAGGAAAACCTCCTCTCGACGGGCAAGGACCGAGCCACCATTGCGGTCGCTCACCGCTTGAGCACCATTCGCAACGCCAGCGAAATTCTCTCCATGGTCGACGGTGCCATCGTGGAACGAGGGTTGCACGACGACTTGGTGGCGTCCGGCGGCGTCTATGCGAGCCAGTGGACCATCCAAACGGGCGACATGGCCGGTTTGTGATCAGCTTTCAGCCGGTCGTCGCAACATGACCAAGTTGGCCATCGCCACGACGATGACGAGGCCCGAAAGCCACAACGGCATCAACGGCACGTGTTCGTACGGCAAGTGAAGCATGTCAAGAAGCGATTCGCCGCGGGAAAAGGTACCCCCGATGGAAGCGGTCGTCAAAATCAGGCCCACGGCCGCCATGCCGCCAAGCGCCTGCCAGCGTCGCCCCCAGCCGTGATGCCAGACATCAACTCCTTGGCGCCAGCGAGTGAACAGCACCCCGAAGGCCAAGCCAAACGCCGTTGAAGCGAGCAGCATCTTGTTGATGAGGAGCGGGTGGTCGATGCCATCGCCTGGGCTGGCTTGAACGCCGGTCACGATGGCCATGGGCATCGCCAACAAGCCGAAGGCCAGCGCAAAGTGAGCCACATGATCGGCAAGCGTGAGGTGTCGTCGAAGGCCGAAAAGGTCGTGGCTGGCCAGCCCGGCCAACAGGAAGGCCGCCCCCGCCATCGCAAAGGCCCCGACCGTCATCTCCGTGCTCACCACGTGAAGCGTCCCTGCAGAGACCATCAGAACGCACCCCCATCTTCGTCAACATCGGCTTCGTAGGTTTTTCCAGCGCTGAGGGGCACCCGATGCTGAAGCGCCACGAAGGCGGCCATGGCGGCCAGGAGCATGGCGATCGACTGAACGTATGCGGTGGTTTCGTCCACCGTCCAAGCCGGCGCATCGCTTCGTACTTGGAACCAGGGGGTGGTTTGCGACGGCCCTTCTCCGGAGAGATGGGCGCGCCATTCGATGACGACGGGTTGGACGCTTGAGGGCAGCGTGAACGCCCAAACCCCGTTCTCGGTTTGGGTCGCGTTCACCTCGACCGGTTCACCGCCTGCAACACGCCACTGGATGGCAAGAGCGTCAACAAATTCGGTTTCCAAGGTCATTTGGGTAGGCGAGCCAAGAATCGCTTCCGTTGTTGGAGTGAAATCCGCCGCCACCCTTGGAAGGTTTTCTGGAACGGGGCGAACTTCGACGTTCACTGCGCCGGTTGAGGCGCCGAAGAACGGTGCATTGCTCCCGTCTTGTGTGCCATGATGAACCGCGGCGTACAAGGGGTAGGTTCCGAGCGACGGAGCGTTCAACGTCCACGAAACGGTGTGCTCTGTGACACCGGCAGCCACCGACACCTCGACGTAATTTTCGGTACCCCCTTCGCTGTTGGACACCACGTTCCACCCGTCATCCGCAGGCGTATCGCCCGCTCCGCTCAGGTCGCTGAGCAAAAACACCCCGAGCAAGCCGTTGGTGGTCGTTTCAATTTCGGTCACCGTCACTGAAACGCTGGTCAACAAGCCTTCGTAGGCCACGGCGGGTGCAAGGACCGTCACCGTGGCGGGCGAGGATTTGTTCATGTCAGCGTCGCCGTGACAGGCGCCGCCACACTGGGCGTCAAAGGTGCCCTCGCCCACACCGCTTGGGTTGGCCGAACCAAGGGACGGTCCGAACAACAGCAGGCCCACGAGGCAGAGGACTGCACCGCGTTTCATGACCGGCCACCTCCGTTGCGGGTAGCCAACAACGGCGAGAGAAGCAACGCTAAGAGCATGACGCCGGCCAGAAGGTAACCCAGCGAGGTCGAAGGCGCTTCCTCCTCCACGGCGTCGAGGGTGACCGCAATCGAAATGTCCGTTGCTCCGTTTTGGTGCACCCGTTCGTCGTTGAAAGGCTGGACGGTGTAGGCGTTCGTGCCGCTCATCAACGGGGTGTCGGTGAACGAGGTGCTGTCGGTGGTCCCGACCACGGCTCCGTTTCGCAGGATGTTGAACATCGTCTCCCCACCGTCCCACGCCCACGTCAAGCGAACCTCTCCGGTGCCGTCGTGGAAGGCCTTCACATCGGTCACCTTGGGGCCAATGGAAACGGTGAGGTTCAGCGTTGCGGTCGCCGTGGTGCCGCTGTCGTCGGTGACCGTCAAGGTGACCGTCGCATCGTCGGTCAACAGCAGGCGCAGCGTTGGACCGGCGGCTGTCTGACCGTCCCACGCCCAAAGGTAGGTGGCCACTCTCCCATCGGCGTCAATGGAATTCTCGGCTGAGAGTTCGGTGTGTTCATTGAACCACACCTCGCCTGACATCAAATCAATAACGGGGATCGGCGCAACGTTGGGCACGGTGTAACGGCTCTCCATTCGTGGCCCGGTGGCCGTTGCGTCAGTGGCTTGCACCTGCACCGTCCATGTTTGGCCCGGCGCCAACTTTGCAGCTGGGACAGAGGTGCTGTTTTCTAAACTCGCATCTCTGAACCCGTTCTTGAACCACGAAACGGCCAAATTCGTCTCGTCGGCGTCAGCATCCTGAACCGTCAACGTCGGGTTCAAGTCGGAAAGAGCGTTGCCTTCGGTCGGCCAAACCACCGTGACGGTGGGGGCATCGTTCACGATGGTCACGCTCGGTGTGCTCGCATCAGCCGCAGCCTCGCCGTCGCTCACGGTGACCACGGCGTGCCAAACCACTCCTCGAGCCAGGATGTTTGCAGGCAGCGTCGTCTCACCGGTGGAAGCGGATTGTTCCACCCCGTCAAGATACCATCGAACATCGCTCACGATGACGGCATCGCCGTCGGGGTCCGTGGCGTTCAAGGTCAGCACGAGGTCGTGGCGGGCACTGAACGACTCGGAGACGAGGTGCGCTGAATTCACCGACGGCGGCGCATTGGTCACGGTCATTTGCGGGCTGCTCACTTGAAGCGACCACGATTCGCCGTCCGAAACTTGCACGAGGGCGGTCCAAACCTCACCTTTGCTGGTGAAGGAGGAGGGCAGCGGGTTCAGGTCCTGGGCCTCTTGGACTTCAACACCGTCCCTCAACCAGCGGATTTCTTGCTCAACGATGGCGTCGCCGTCGGCGTCGCTGGCCGTCCAACCGAGTTGGAGGTCGTCGGTGCTCGCCGAGGAAGCGCTCAGCAGCACCACGTCGCTCACGGTCGGGGCTTGGTTGTTGGAACTGACCACAACGTTGGGTGAGGTGAACCACTCGGAAACATCCTCGCCGTCCGAGAGACGCACTTGAACGTCCCACACATCCCCTGCTCTCGTCGCCAAGGCCGGCAGGGTACTCGTGTTGTGGAGCGAAGCCACCGGCGTTCCATCAAGGCGCCATCGGGTTTCGCTGAACGCCACGGGGTCGCCGTCGTCGTCGTTGCCCGTGAAGGTGAAGGTGACCTCCTCGTTGATGTCGGGGTTTTGGTCGCTCACCTCGAGGGTGGCGACGTGAGGCGCGCTGTTGCGGACGGTCACGCTGGGTGAGTTGACGGCGGTTCCTGCAGCCACGCCGTCGGAGGGCGTGACCGATACGAACCAAGTCTCGCCTTTGCTGGTGGCGCTCGCCGGCAGCGTTGCCGTTGTGTGGGCGTTCTCCACGACCCCGTTGCGGTGCCACGCGTAGGTGGTTCCGCTTTCAGCGTCCCCGTCGGCATCGGTAAAGGTGTACGACACGGTTAGGTCGTCAGCGGTGACGGGAAGCGTTGGTGTGAGGGCGAGGTTGCTGACGACGGGGGCATCGTTCGTGGAGACGGCTTCGGGGACGGAGGTGGACAACGTGGCGTACCCGTCACCGCTGCTTCCGCCGTTGTTGTTGGCGGACAAGACGGCGAGGTTGAACTGTGCTGAGCCGGAACCGGCGGAGGGAGCGGTCCAGTCGAGGGTCCATGAGGTCGTCCCGGGTGAGAAATCGTGGGTGGCTTGCAACCCGTTACCGGAGACTTGGCTGTTTGAGTCCGGGTTGGACAACGCCCCTTTGTTGACTTCAAGATTAAACCCGCCCGTAGCAGGGCTGGCGCTCATGCCCACGTTGAGGGTGTAAGTCGTTCCAGGCGTGTAGGTGGATGGCAAGCCCGTCAGTTGCGCTGTAAGGCTGCTTGAGGAACCGTGACAGGAGCAGCCGTTTGAGCGGTTGAAGATGCCGTCGTCCTTGGCGTGAACGGCACCGGTCGGGAGCATCGCCAAGAGCAGCAGCGAGAGCAGCAGCGCCGAGGGTTTTCTCATGGCCGAGCATAGCGAGGTGACTTTTTGGATGCTTGCCTTTCTCAAGGCCCTCCGGTTCCCTCTTCTCGGTCTTTTTTCGAGAGGCGGTCGCCGTAGGTGATGCCCACCGATGCGAGAAGAAACAACGGAATACCGGCGATGAGGGCCCACACGCCAACGGTAAGGCCGCCGATGCGGGCATCGTCAAACAATTCGCCGAGGACGATGATGGAGAGCACCATGACCACCCGTCCCATCACCAGCACGGGACGAATCGACGTCCATATGGCGGCGGTGTCGCTGAGGTGTTCGGGCTCATCCAGCGCCGACAAGCGTTCTGCTAGACTCGGCGGCACGGTGCAGCGTGGCCGAAGCGGCGTGATGAACGTTCGGCTTCTTCAGCCCTCATTGGACGAGGATTTGGAGGTCCTGTGTTCAAGCCGTTCGAATTCGGTCATCGATTTGTGCGCCTTCGCCGGCCTTCCCACCGGTTCGGCGAATTTCTCGCCACGCTTTGATCACGCCTTGGCCGTAGGCCCATTGGGCTAGGAAAACGAACAACGGCGCAAGGAATACCGTTCCAACCGACCGGTGAGGTGAGGTTCCGATGGCGGCTCCCAGCCACGAGAGGCCGACGTAGAACCCCATCAGGCCCAAGGGGATGTGAAAGGCCACTCGTGCAGCGGTCCATTCCCCTTCCAGCGTGAACCAAAGGTCTGCGGCTGCGCCACCCGAAGCTGCTCCGTAGGCCAGGGCGAGAACGGCGGTAACGACCAAGAGCGGGAAGAACCCGATGGCGGTGTGGGACCACGTGGCGATTTCAGGCCAGCGTTTGTTGGCGACCATGCGGGTGTAGCCGTAATTTCGCATTTGCTTCATGTACGGCTTGAACGGTCGACGGCGGCGATGGGGCATGACGTTGGACGGGTCGATGAACAACTTGTGGCCTGCACGCTGAATCTTAGCGTCGAGCACGACGTCTTCTGCGCCGATGCACCCCTTCTCAAAGAACCCGACCTCCCGCAGGTTCGCCATGCGGTGGGCGCAATTCACGCCGGGGTTGTGGGTGATGGGGACCAGTTCGCCCTTGGGTTGGGCACCGTAGCGGGTGCCGGCGGTCATGAATTTCGTGCAAAAAGCCACGTCGGCGCACTTGGCGCCGAACGGGTCGTCGTCGGGGGCAAAGTTAGGTCCACCCACGGCCCCCACCTCGGGGTTGTCAAACCAACGAATCAATTTGGCCACCCAGTCGAGCGGAGGCACCGTGTCGTCGTCGGTAAAGAGCACCAGGTCGTGGTCCATCTGATTGAGGGCGAAGTTGCAGGCGTCGGCTCGGTTGCGTGAGGGGTCCTCGATCCACGTCGCCCCGTGTTTTTCACACACGGCTTTGGTGTGGTCTTTGGATTTTGAATCGGAAATCACGACCTCAAAGTGCGGGTAGGTCTGCTTGCCCAGCCGTTCAAGAACGATGTCAAGTTCGTCAGCGTTGTTGATGGTGGGAATCAGCACGGCGGTTTTGTACGGTGAACCGTCCTCTTTGAGCAGCACCGGGACGCTCGCCGTCGTCTCGTCCATGGACGGGGGAAACGCCCGCCTCATAAGAAATCAAGGGCGAAAGCGACCGCTCGTCTCATTGTTGCCCTCCGAGTGGTTGTTGGGCTGCGGTAATGTGCGCGGAGATGAGTTGTCCATGACACATCCGCGCACGAACGCTTCCTTTCATGCATGCGTTTGTGCTAAGTTCATAAGCCGTCGCGATGGGCTTTCTTACAGAGAGGGATGAACTCATGTTGAACGTCACAGCCCGCCAGGACTTGATGAGCAAGATTGTTGAAACGTTGTTGGTGGTCGTTGAAGACGCCAAGTTCGAGTTCAAGGAAGACCGGCTTCAGGTCACGGTCGTCGACGCATCGCACGTGGCGATGGTCGAATTGAAGGTTGATGCCGCTGCGTTTGCAGCGTGGGAAATTGAAGAAAGCGAAATGGCGCTTGAACTCAAGAAAGTGAAGGAATTGCTGAACCTTGCCAGCGCTGACGACTTGATTGAAATGACGCTTCAAAACGATGCGCTTCTGCTCACCAGCGCAGGGATGAACTTCAACCTCCGACCGCTCGACCCGAGCACCATCAACTCGCCCAACCTGCCCAACATTGAGATTCCTTCCACGATTGAAGTGAGCGGTATGGAACTCTGGAAGACCCTCCGAGGGTCCAAACTGATGGGTGACCTCGTCAATTTCAGCATCGATGCGAACAGCTTCAACGTTCACGTTCAGGGCCAACCCGACTCAGCGAACCGGACGTTTTCCAAGGATGAATTGGAATCGTTGAATTGCTCCGCCCCAGCCCGCAGTCAATACTCGTTGACGTACTTGGTGCCGATTGCGAAGTTGTTCAGTTCGGTCGACTCGGTCAAGATGGGCTTTGGGGAGAGTTTCCCGCTTCGCATTGAATTTACGTTCATGGACGGCGCAGGTGAAGTGACCTACTTCCTCGCTCCCCGAGTGGAAAGCGATTACTGAATTCAGTACTCTCGCCAGCCGTGGTTGCAGTCTTTGCAGGTCAGCATGCGGGTTTCGGGTTCGTCAGATGAACGGGTTTGTTCCAGGTAAGCGAAGACCTCAACGCAATCGCATTTAGGGCACATGTAGGTGTTTTTGGTCAACACACCTTGCATTTTGTCCGAGTCTTTGATGACCTCGTAGGCACGCGATTCGACGTTGGTGCTCGACTTGGCTTTTGACAAGTCGACTTCCTTTCCGCCGATCTTGGTTTTCACGTTTGCAGGTCCGTTGTAACCGCACTTGTAGTTGGTGCACGAGATGTCACCGCTAGGGGTAGGAAAGGAGAGCGTCCCGCATTGTGGGCAAAACATGGGATATCCCCTGTTCCCCGAGTATATAGGCTATGCTCTTCTTCCCATTCATTTTGCATCATCTGGAAGGACCGTGCGTTGCGCTGAGGGGAAGGGTCAAAATCACCCGCCTCCACGCTTCGCCCATGTGGTTGTGGTACGATTGGCGGGCTGCGGCCGTTGCCGATGCACAAGGCCACCTCGTCGATGTGCTCGAATGGGACGGGCACATGACCGAACACGCAGTGGTTGAACGGCTTCGAACCGTCGCCCAAGGTGGGTTGATTCCCGAAGCGACAACGCTCCATGAACGCTTCCCTGAAGCCAAGGTGTGCGTCCACGGCGAGGAAGAACTGCCCGATGCACCGTGGCCCTTCCCTAACCATGAGCAACAACACCTCGCAGACCAAGCGGCCCTTCGCTTGGCGGTGGAAGGCGTCCAAGCGGCTGCCAGCGACCCTGACCGACGGTTGGAACACCTCGTGCGCGGCAGCGATGAATTGCGTGCGCACCACCTCACCATGGAGTCGCGTCTTCTCGAGTGGGTTGGCCTGTTTTTCCCTGCCTCCCGAG
The DNA here is from genome assembly GCA_038118245.1 of Candidatus Poseidonia sp. Taxonomy (GTDB): domain Archaea; phylum Thermoplasmatota; class Poseidoniia; order Poseidoniales; family Poseidoniaceae; genus Poseidonia. Next base: position 6,975 of record JAYOHN010000029.1, on the reverse strand, counting down.
CGACGGACCGGGCAGCGTACGTTCGCACCGTGGCGAGCTGTTCCACGCCCGCTGATTTTGCACAAGCGATGGACCTTGACGTGCCGCCTGTGCTCCCCTCGGACGGTGAATGGCGCTCCATTCAGGAATGGGCTGAAACCACCGCCTCGGCCAACGCTCGCCTCGACCGGATGGAACATGCGCTTCGTGGTCTGGCCTCGGAACACTTGCCTTCCGTCTCGGCGCTTGTTGGCCCGCTGCTTGCCGCCCGCCTTTGCGTGGAAGCCCATGGCCGCCAGCGTTTGGCTCGCTTGCCTTCGGGCACCGTGCAAATTCTTGGTGCTGAAAAGGCGTTCTTCCATCACCTCAAGACCGGGTCGCCTTCTCCCAAACACGGTCACATCTTCATGCATCCGTGGATCAGCCGTTCACCCCGTTGGGTTCGAGGGAAAATCGCTCGCATGCTCGCCGGGAAAATCAGCATCGCTGCCAAGGTGGATGCGTTTGAAGGGGCGGCTTGGTCCGAAGAGCAGGTTGCTGACGTGGAGCGCAGGGTGGAAGCCTTGCGAGAAGCCAACAAACAACCGCCGTCGCGACGGTGAGGGGTGACGTGCGTGGGCGGAGGCAAAAAGCGGCGTCAGCGTGGACCAACCCACCTCTCCTCAACGGTTCGCCTCGACCGTAGAACCCTTTGGACGCTCAACGCTGTTCCGAAGACTTCGGTTTACGGTGAGACACTCCGTCCGTTTTCGGGCCAAGAACACCGTCGTTGGGACCCGAAGCGTTCCAAACTTGGCGCCGCCATGTTGCGGACATCCGGCGACCCAGCCGACCTGTTGCCCACTCCAGGAGAGACCGTGCTGTACTTGGGCGCCGGGCACGGGACGTCGGTGAGCCACCTCCACGACCACCTGTGCGGCGAGGCCAACCGCTTCGGCGGTCGCTTGGTCACCGTCGACTTGGCCCCTCGTTGCCTGAGGGACTTGACCGCCATGGCGGCCCAGCGACCGGGGCTCGTTCCCGTTTTGGGAGATGCTCGCCAGCACGGTGCATGGGGGGTTTTGTTGCCTCGGCGCGTGACGTGGTTGTTCCAAGACGTGGCCCAAGCCGGCCAGGTGGAGATTTTCATCGCTGCTTGTCGCCGTTTCCTGGCGCCAGGTGGCCAAGGGTTGCTGTCGTTGAAAGCTGCGAGCGAACGCTGGACAGGGGAGGGCGAAGCCGCCCTGTTCACCAGCGTGGAATCGGCGTTGAACGAAGCGGGACTCAACGTTGAGGAAGTCATCGACCTGACCGGTTACGAAGACCATCATCGCCTGTTTGTCGTTCGTTCTGGGGGTGCCCTTGGTGCCTGAACTGCCGGAAGTTGAGACGGTGCGTCAAGGGCTGATTCGTGGGATTCAAGGGCGAACGGTTGAGGACGTGCTCATCCGACGCAGCGGCCTTCGCTACCCTTTCCCAGAAGACCTTCCCACCGTGGCCGGTTGTACCGTCGTCGGTATCCGCCGGCGAGCGAAGTACCTGCTCATCGACCTCGACGACGACCGTGTGTTGCTTTCCCACCTCGGCATGTCGGGGCGCTACACCTTGTTTGATGCCGGGGAAGCCAACGCCGTTGCAAAACCGCTCCTGGCCACCGTCAACGGCGGCGTTCCCGTTTCCGCTTTCGGCGACCAAACAGGGTATGGAGGCCGGCACGACCATTTGGAATTCGTCTTCACCGACGGCGCTCGAGCCGTGTACACCGACCCACGCCGTTTCGGCATTGTGGATTTGTTCCATCGCAACGACGAAGCCTCCCATCCACTGCTTGCCGACCTTGGCCCCGAACCGTTTGACCCTTGGGGAGCCGACGACCTCGCTCAACGCCTGCAGGGCCGTCGCACCTCGATCAAACTCGCCTTGCTGGACCAAAAAACCGTCGTGGGCGTGGGCAACATCTACGCCTGCGAATCGCTGCACCGTGCCGGTCTTTCGCCCCGTCGCGAGGCCAAAGGGCTCGTTCGAGCCGACGGCCGGCCCACCAAACGCTTGGAGGTGTTGGTGGGTCACATCAAGGACGTGCTACACGAGGCCTTGGAAGCCGGGGGCTCCACGCTCAATGATTTCGCAGCGGTTGACGGAACGCTCGGCTATTTTGCCCACCGGTTTGCCGTGTACGGCCGGGAAGGCGAGCCCTGTCAAGCCGACGGCTGCGGCGGCGTCGTGCGACGTTTGGTCCAAAGCAACCGTTCCACGTTTTACTGCCCCTCATGCCAGCGTTGACGCCAATTGACCGAGGACGCTGAGGGCAAACCCCCACAACACGAGGGCCGTCAGACGGTGGATGGCCTTCGCCCGTTCTTTCAGTTGGTCCAACCAAGGGGTGCCGGTGAGCACCAGGGCCACAACGAGGTACCACAGCGTATCGATGAGCATCCCCAACACACCGACAGCGGCTTTGCTGGCGAGGTTCATGCCGGGTTGCAGCACTTGAGCGAGCACGGCCACCAGAAAAAGAGCGATTTTCGGGTTGAAGAACGCAATGGCGAACCCCTCGCCAAATCCTTGGGCGCCCGACGCCATTTCGTCGTCAAACAAGCGGTCGTGCTCGGCGTTCCACATGGACCAACCGTACCAAAGCAGCAGGAGGCTGCCCACAAGTTGCAAGCCTGCAAAGACGGCGGGCGCTTCTTCGAGCACCACGATGAGGCCGTAAACGGCCAAGCCTGCGTACACGCCGAAGCCCAACCCGTGACCGATGGCGCACAACACGCCTTGCTTTCGCCCTCCGATCATGGTGTTTCGCAACACGACCATCAGACTGGGGCCAGGCGACATCGCACCGAGCAGGAACACCGTCCCCGCTGCGACCAGCACGTCCCAAGCGATGGCCTCCATGAAGCGCCCTGCGGTCGGTGAGCCTACAAAGTTCGTCCAAGTTCGCTTGCCCTAGCGGTGAAAGCCTTCCGTTGATGCCTCGAGCAGAACGGGCCACCGGCCTGGCGACGTTTTGGCGCGGGCCGATTTCAAACCCAACGTCCCGTCACAGCAGGTAGAGGGTCACGCCCTTTCCCGATGTGCGGCGTTCTTTCTCCGCCTGGGCGTAAGCCAAACTCCACTTCAACATCGAGGCGCTGACTTTGCGGTTGTTCAACACCTGTTGGTAGGCGGTGGTCAAACGGCTTGAAGCGGGGTTGGAAGGGTTTGATTCCATGAAACGAACAAACAACATTCTACCTCTTTAATGTTGCTTTCCGTGCATCAAGCCTGCATCAGCGCCGTTTTTATCGCTATTACGGCAATACGGTTCCGGAAATCGTCACGCCGGTGTTGAAAGTGAACCGCTGCCGTTGTTCTTCATCGGGCGGTTGAGGCGTCCGGTTCCCGTGCACGGGTAGATCCGAAAAGCGGTTGGTCCCCGAGGCCGGTCGTTGAGGTAACTCCGGTCCGGATGCCGGTGAACGATGCGGTAACCTTGGCCGGAGGTCAGTGCAAGACTCCCTCGCTGTGCATGTTCAAACACCACGCCAACCTGCTCTAATTTTTGCTGAGCTTGAAGCGTTGCTTTCCTCGTCTTTTTGGCTCGTCTCGCCAGCGCCGTGAGGCCGAAACTCAAGGAAACCTCCGACTCCCTGAGGGCGTCTTTGCCGACCCAGAGGGGTGTGTTTTTTCCTCGTTTCTTGGAGGCTTTCGGTTGCCGGGCATCGATGCGTTCAAACCAACGGTCGCAGCGGAGGGTGCTCTGTTTGGTCACCCGGAGCGTGGCGAGGTTCACCGCTGCTATCCCGGGGGATACGTGGTTGTACGCTCCGACGTCCATGCCCACCCATGCGGGGCGTCCGTCGGGCAAGCTGGTCGTCGAGAAGGCCACATCGCCAGCGGCGTCGCCCAATTTGGTCGTCGTCGTGTGTCCGAAAAAGACGGTACGGTACGGGTCGACGGGCGATTCGTGCGTGAACCAGGCTTTTCGAATCCAGAGCAATTCCTTCTCGCCTTGCATGTCGAGGGGCATGCGGGGGTCGTAACCGGCGTGCACGAGGCGATGTTCGTCGAGCACAATTTGAGTTGGGAGCGTGTCAAGCCACATGAAATCGTCCAGCATCGCTCGTTTTGCCTCCCACAAGTCGCCTTCCGACTGAACGATGTACGAGGCGTAGGTGGACTTCCCCCCTCGCTCCATCCAAGGCTGCCACGCCTCAAACCGTCCGTCGGGGCGAACGCACTGAATCGCCATCTGTTCGTGATTGCCTTTGATGCAAATGAGTTGCGGATGGCTTCGCAACAAGGCGATGAGACCCGCTGAATCGGGTCCACGGTCCACCATGTCCCCCAAGCACACGACCCGGTCCTCGGGTTTGAGGCGGAGGCGATGAAGCAAGGCCTTGAACGTCGCCAGATGGCCGTGGATGTCGCCCACCACAAAGACACGGTGACCGTCCTCCATCCGTGCCTGCAGGTCCGCCTCGAGCGAGGGGTCCCTCGTTGACGGGCCAAGCGGGAGGTTCAACTTGCAACTCAAGTAGTTCACCGAAGAAATGTTCCCTTCGGACAACCGTTGTTTGAATCCCTATATGTTCTTCCCCCTATAGACGGGGGTGAAACGTCGCTTTTGCGACCTTTTTTTTCAACATCGGGCGGAAACCGCCCGCCTCGGGAGAAGACCTCACTCGCCGGCTTCGTCGGAAGATGCCTCATCCGCTTCATCCGCTGGAGCGGCTTCTTCGGCCTTTGCTTCTTCTTCAGCGGCGGCTGCCGTGGCGAGCGAATCGTCCTCGGAAGAGGCGTTGGCTGCGCCGATCATGCCCATCGCAATGAGGGCAAGGCCGGCCACCCAGAAGAAGAGGGTCACGAAGTCAATCCACGAGTCAAAGTTCGTCCAGTAGGTCATCTTGTCCTGGTTCTGCACGATGGAACTCTCCATCGTTTCCGCATCGTCGTCAGCGATGGTTGAGGAGGACTTGATTTCGAACACGGGGGTGAGGTCGTCCATGGTTGGGGCGGAGGCTTGGCTGCCGTGCGCTCGGGTGTCCAGGTAGAAGGTCGAGCTTGACTCGCCAGCGATGATGAGGCCTGAAATCTCCTCTGCCATCATCGTGATGTCGCTGCCGAAGTAGACGGGCAATGCACCCGGCGTGGCGTCGAGCAAGCTGAAGGTTCCCAGAAGGTTGGCCTGAATGTTGCGCTCGGTAGCGGTGACGGTGGCGGTACAGACGTCCACAGGGATGCCCTTCACTTCGTCCGTGCCGTCGCAGGTCACGTCGGCGATGGCGTAACCGCTCACGTCAACCTTGTCGCCGTCGCCGGTCAGGAAGCCGCCGGTCGTGCCGACCAAGGATTCGGGCGTGATGAGGCCGAGGGTGGCGGTCATCATGGCGTCGTTGCGCCACCAAACTTGGGTGGAACCGTCTTCAGCGAGGGTTTCGCCTTGGTCGCAGTCCCCGGCTTCACCGGTGCAGATGGTGTAGTTGGTGCCGTCGCCGTTGGCGATGCCGTTCGAGCCGTAGTAGGTCTCGTTCGTTTCCAAAGAGAGCCAGTCACCTGTGAGTGAATCTTGCCAGCCTAGCAACCAGTTGTTGAAGGATTGCGTGAGGTAAGGCATGCCCCCCATCGACATTAACAATCCAGGGACAGTACCCGTGTAGAGGCCGGGGTTGGTTTCATCTCCCATCATCAAGAATCTCATGGCAGATGCAGTCGCCTCATCAACACCATACAATGTAGCAATTGTTGTTTCGTTCCACGGTAGGGAAGTTCCGTTGAAGATTGGAGGGGTTTGGCTTGCCAATTCGCCATACAAGAACATCACTGCTCCAGATTGCGTCGCGAGACCAAGGTCGCCGTACAACATGTTTTCCGAAACCGCTGGGGCAAGGTTGATTGCATCTCTTCCTAGGAGCTCCCAAAGACTCATGCCATTTTGGCCAATGTTGAGGCTGTTCGCAAGGTATGTCCCGTCGAGTGGGTTCGCTGCGCCAAACGAGGTGCTTACGAACAAGGATGCATTCATTTCACCGCTCTTCTGCAAGAGAATCATGGGAAGCGTGGTTGAGTCGTTGAACCAACCAAGCGCCCAATTCGTTACAAGGCCAAGGGTCGTAGGGTCTTGAATTCCGGTTACGTTCATTGCCTCCATGATGTCGCCTTCGTTCATGATTGTCAAGAAATTCGCAACCCCAAATTCCATACCATCCTCACTTACCTCGAGCAGACCAGTGACGTTCTCGTCGCCAGGGACGCCGAATAACATGGCCATCGCAGCCATGTTATCCATGGTGATGCCAGCGTAGGAAAGACGAGTGGAGGCGTTCACGGATTCGCCCGTTGTGTCAAGCATCCACATGTCGTCTCCGCCACCGAAGTTGGTGGCAAAGTTGCCGCCAATGCCGTAGCACATGGCCCAGTCGTTGGCGATGGTGGTGGCGTTGTCGGCGACCTCGTACTTCCAAATCTTCGCTCGAGTGGTGGCATTCGTCAAGTCGGTTGGGTAGGCATCACAGTGGCCCGCGAATACCATGGTGCCGACGTCGCTCAAGAGCGAGACATCTTCGCCCGAGCCAGGGAACATGGCCTCTGTAAAAGCGTAGGTTAGGTCTTCAAAACTTGCATTGCTGCCCGTGGCCATCGAATATGTCACATTGGTTCCAGCGCCACTAAGGTCATTGTCGGCAAAATACTGGTCCCAGCCTGCGTAGAAATTGTCACCAATCATCGAGCTTGCCATCGTTTCATCCCCTCCAACGGCAGCGACCATGGCGTCGTAGTTGGCGCTCATCGCTGATGAAGCGGCAACACCTGGCCAAAGCGAGGCCAAGTCTTGAGCGAGCATTTGGGTAGTAAATCCTGCTCTTGTAAGATCCATAATGCCGCTAATAACGTCGCCTGTTCCTCCGATCACACTGGGCTGGAAGGCGATGTTGAGTTGGCTCACGGGGGTGTCGCACGCCACTTCGGTGTCCTCGGCACAGGCAAAGGAGCGGACCGAGTTGTAGGTGAGCTCGCCGGTGGTGGCATCGTAGC
>JAYOHN010000028.1:20133-22760 GCA_038118245.1 Candidatus Poseidonia sp. | reverse complement strand
TATTCGTTGCGTCGGGCGATGAAAAAACCAAGGTACACGGGAATCAGGAGGAACGGAATAACCAGCTCTTCGAAGACGATTTCAGCCACACCTGACAAGGATATTTCAAAGGAATCGGTGTCGTATTCAAAACTGAACGAACCCGGACCCAGACCGCCGACGTAGAAAATGCCCGTGTTCACGCCAAAATACATGGTAAACGGGGTCTCTTCATCGTTGTAAATGTCCGACCCCCGGTCCAATTCAACATCATCGGGCCATCCGTCGTTGTCGTTGTCTTTGTCCAAGACATCCGGTATCGTGTCCTGGTCGGCGTCCGGCGGTGTGGAGTCGGCGTTGAACGGGTCGTAAAGCACGGTCCCCGAAGATGCCGAACGCTCCATCTCGTTGCGAATACCGTCACCGTCTGCATCGTCGTCGTAAATATCGGGAATGAAATCGCCATCGATGTCCGAGCAGCCTCGCAATCTGATCTTGCTCTTTCCGTAGGTGTGAGGGCAATTGTCGGTCAAGGCGTGTTGGCCTTGGTCGGCGTAACCGTCGCCGTCCTCGTCCGACCAGATTCCGCTGTCTTCAGGCCAAAGGTCCTCGTCGTCAGCGAAACCGTCACCGTCCATGTCGTCGTCGATGCCGTCGCCCAAGCCGTCCCCGTCCAGGTCACGGTGCTCGCTGGCGTTGTCCGGAAAAGCGTCCGCCCCCATGGTCGCGTTCCAGAACTCATCCGGGTCTGACCAGCCGTCGCCGTCCGAATCCAAACAGCCCGTTCGGTCTTCGGTTGAATCGCCTTCGGCAGCGCACTGGGGTTCGTTTTGAGCCTCAACGTTCATCCCTGAAAAAACAAGGAGAAGCAGGACGATGGTCGCAAACAGCGAGGTCTTGACGGTCACGCCGTGAACCAGCCGACCCTTCCTAATGGCTTTTGTTCCGCCAAAAAAACGGAGGAAGGTTTGAATAGGGTACAGGCCGAAATACAATCCATGTCCCGATTACTCGCACTTGCTACGTTGGTGCTTCTCTTGACCCCCCTCACGGGCTGCACCGCCGATGAAGAAGAAGACGTCACCGCTTTCCCTGCGTTTTCATCCGTTGCGGACAACGACGAAACCTACGACAACGCTCGCATGGCGGGCGCACCGTTCATCGTGGTGTTTTCTGCTGAATGGTGCAACAGTCCGTGCTACACCACGATGCACGCTCTTTGGGCGGCTCAGGCAGAACTGCCGGTGTTGGTGATGTCCACGGACCCTGCTGAAAACGCCACGGGCGTCACCCTCGCCGAATGGCATGCCTCTGCGGACGCTCATGACGACGATGACGCCACCGGCGACACCGGTGTAAGTTTGACCACCTACGCCTTCATGAAAGGAAGTGAGGTCGCCACCGCACTCGACATCACCCGCCCGGGATCTTTGGCCTTCGTCAACGCAGACGGGGAGGTCACCTACCTGCACGAAGGGCGGATGGACGACACGGAAGAGATTTTGAAACGCTGGTCTGAAGCCTCAGGAACGGCTTGAGAACGGGGATTCAATCAATCAGTTCGGCCTCATCCGCCACGGCTTCGATGTCCTCGTCGTTGCTAAACACTTTCTCAACCAGCGTTGCTTCCTCTACGCGGTTCAGCACGAAGATGCCGAGCACCACAAGAAGCACAAGGAAGACGGCGGTGGCGGGGACGGCCCAATCGGACAAGCCGGAGAACAAGCCGTCTTCATCAGCGGCGTTTTTGGCGTTGGCCGTGTCCATCAACATGACGTTCAAGGTGACGAGGGGGGTCGAGGAAGGTGCCCCGAGGGGGTCGGTTTCGTTGGCGATGAGACCCCGCAGAGAGAGCGTGTGGTTGCCCTCTACCTCAATGCCGGGAAGATGTTCGAGCTGGTGAACGATGGTCACCAAATCAAGGCTTGCTGTGCTGTCGCCTTCATCAAAAGTGTGCAGGTTTGCCCAATCGTCCCGAAGGTGGTTGCTTCGCCATTGGACGGTGCTGACCTCTCCTTGGACATCAACCTCAACGCTGTCGCCCGGTTTCAAATGAATCCGGTCGTCCAGACCCACCTCGGTGGTGACGAGCAGGGTGCGTGAGGAGTCAAAGGCGTAGTCGCGCTGAGCGGCTTCCATCACCGCTGCCAGTGCTTCAACATGACCGTGCCCGTAGACGTTGTTTTGACGGTTTTTCGGTATTTGGTCCTCCAAGCATGGTTCGTTGGCGAGCATGTAATGGCATTGACGGTACGTGGCCGTCTCCTGCAAAATGTTTCGAACATCAAACGGAGAGAGGTCCGGGTTCGCTTGCAACATCAAAGCCACCGTACCGGCGACGCCCGGTGTGGCCATGCTTGTGCCGCTGAAGGCGACATAACCGTCGCCCGAATTGTGCTGAACCGACATCACGTCCGAGCCCACGAACGCAATGTTGGGTTTCACGCGCCCCTCTTCGGTGGGGCCCTGGCTGCTGTAGACGGCGATGGCGGTGTTCTTGTCCAGCGCCCCGACCGTAATCACGTCCTCTGCTGAGCCGGGCGTCCCGATTTGGGCAGAGGCAAAGCTGTTCCCAGCGGCGATCAGCATCGTGATGCCTGCACGGACCATCTCGTTGGCGTAGCGGTTCACGCTGTCCTCCTCCGACG
>JAYOHN010000028.1:0-20123 GCA_038118245.1 Candidatus Poseidonia sp. | reverse complement strand
GTCCATTCCATCCCAGCCATGACGGTAGCGAAACTCCCCGAGCCCCCGGCATCGAGCACCTTCACGCCCACGAGGTAGGCTTGGGGGGCCATCCCGGGATGTTCAAACGTCGGGGCACCGGTCCCAGCCACCGTTCCGGCGCAGTGGGAGCCGTGACCTTGGTCGTCGTAGGCTTGGATTTCCGTGCCGTTGGTTTTGTCCGGGTTGTTCACCGGGTCGTAAAACCCGATGACCTTGGGGTCATGCGTGCTGTTGTCGTCGTCAAGGTCGTCGAGGCCAACGTGGGTGCTGTCAATGCCCGTGTCGATGATGGCGACGGTCACGCCCGACCCGTCGTACCCGGTTTGTTGCTGAGCGAGGTCCACCTCATGAATCACAGCGGCGTCGCCGTTCTGCACGGTGAGGATGCCGTCAAGTTCCAACATCACCACGCCGGGGAGCGTTGTGGTTTCGAGGACCATGTTGTGAGGGACACGCCCGGCCAAGGCGTTGATGTGCTTGAGCGTCCACTGGTGCACATACCCAACTTCTCGCTCAAGCATGGCGATGTCCGCTTCCGTGGGTGTGCGGTCGAAGTCAATGATGAGGGGCAACGTGTTGTCTTCATCCAGGAACAAAGGATGGTCATTGTACTTCTCCACCATATCGCCAATGCCGTTTTTGTTGCGGTCAACGGTTGTGTCCACCCACCAACCGGTTTCCTCGGTTGACGTGGTCCCCATGTGGACCGGGACCGCAGATGAAAGCAAAGGCAGGGTCATCAGGACGAAACAAAAAGCCGAGAGAAGGGTGCGCTTCATCATCTCACCGCTCCAAGCGACGAATGCGAAGGTCTTCAACTCATTGGCGAGCGTCGCCCAAATGAAGTTCTCCGTTTTTCCCTTCACACCCCAACCTTGCAGGGTGAAGTGTTAAGTTTCCCGGAGCGAACGATAATCGATTGTTATGGCTGCACCTCGCCGACGCCCAACGCTGACCAAGGCCGAACCCGGCCGAACCGCTTCCACTCGCAACTCAGCATCGCCGCTCCGAGGCGGTGTTTTGACGCAAGAGAAACCGAGCGTCCCCACGATGACCCTGCATGCACCGGGAAGCTCTGTTCGCGAACAGGACATGTTCATGCTCAAACTCTCCCAAATGGTGATGATGGGCATCGGCTTCCTGGCCATTTGGGGTGGAATTTTCAGCGTGGCCTTTGACGAAGAGGCAACCAACGAGAACTTCCTCGTCCTGTTCGTTGGTGGCCTCGCCTCCTTTGCCGTTTCAATCGCGCTCATCGAACTGCAAAGCAAAAAAAACGAGTATCAACTTCAAGACATCCAGAATTACATTCTCGGCATTGCCTTTTTCTTTTCCACCGTTGGCGTCTTGTGGGGAACCCGTTACCTGGCCGGCTTCGCCACGGGAACGTTGGAATTGGACCTCTTTGGCGACCCCTCGGCCTACACCGAAACGGATTGGTCACCCAACGCCAATGCCATCTATGCCCAAACCTTGACGTGTTTGATGCTCACGTTTGGGCATTATCGGTTGCTCCAACGCTACAAGGGTCAAACCAGTTTTGGTTGGGGCGTGGCCACCTACGCACCGATGGCCATTCTCTTGGCCGGTGTTGGCCCTTGGATTCGGTGGTCCAACGATGTGGTCAGCTGGGAACTGGGCATCGCCATGTTGAGCATCACCTTGATATCGTTGGAAATGTCGTTGCGTTCCAACAAGGCCCTGAACTTTGTGGTGGTGGCGTTCGTCGCCGGTTTGGTTCCCCTCGTTTACGAGGGACTGAACACAAACACGCCCCCTGACGGCACGGGCGGAGCGTTGTCGCTCATGGTGTTCGTGATCGCCATCCAAGGGTATTTTGCTGCACGACAAGACCTCCGAAAAGAAGTCATGGAACGGGCATCCCTGCTCTTGATTGCCCAAGTCGTGTTCGCCATCTTCCTCATACGCATCTCAACGACCGAATTCAACCTCATCTTGGGCCCGTTCAGAGCGGGCGATTTCCCCGCCATCGCCGATTATGTCAACCTCCCGGTGGCGTTGTGGTGTGCGGTTTTGCTGGCGTATTTTCCCGCTGTCCTCAAGCAGAGGGTCCCCTGGATGCCCATCGGCTTAGCCGCCGCCCTCGTTGTTCTCCCGGTGGCGTCTTCCACGCTGCCGTGGGTGCTGAGCATGGCGGTCCTGCCCTACATGGTGTTCATCTCTAAAGTCGCTCGGACCTGGGTGGTGAACCTCACCATGCTGGCGTTCAGCGCATCGTATCTCTTGACGGATTGGTACGCATACACGCAAGACATTGCCGCCAAGGATGCCTTTGGCGGAACGTGGCTTCATGTCCTGATTCCAGCCTTTTTGATCGCCGTTGCAGAATTCGGCCGCTCCACGAAAAAGCTCCAAACGAGCATCACGTTGGCGATGATCGGTGCCGTGGTCCTGTCGAGAGCCATTCTTGACCCTGAATGGTACTTGCCTTGGTTGTTGGTCGCCTACATGCTCTTCCTGAACTGGAGCACCTTGCAAACCGCATCTTCGAAGAGCATCCAGCACCGAAAGGACGCCACCCTCGCCATGCTTTTTACGACCCTGACGGTCATCCTGCTGGCCGTTCTTGACAACCTCACCCTCCCCGACGTTGCTGCCCTTGAACGTCTCCAATCGGGTGGCTTCCGACCCCAATTCTTGATTCTCAGCCTTTTGCTGTACGCTATTTCTGCCAAAGGACGGGAGATCGAACTTGACGGCGGTTCACTGCTGAAGTGGGTGGACCAAGGCAATGCCGCCGCACCAAGGTACGACGCCGAGAGAGGGACGTGGGTCGTCAGCGGCGTGGAAGAGGTCGATGTTGACGCCGAAATGCTGGAGGCATCATGGAGTACCCTTGCTCGGTGTTCGGTGGTTGGTTGGTTGATGATGTTCACGTTCTCCATCAGCAAGGTGAACATGGATGTTTGGGAAAGCAACGCCATCGTGTCGCTTTTGCTAGCGCTGCCAGTGGCCTTCCTCGTTCGAGAGTTCGTTCGAATGGAGGCCATCTCCTCCCTTGACCGTGCAGCGGGCGTGGCGCTCCTCATCTTCCTCGCTTTGCCGGTTTCGTTTGAACTGAACCAAGCGACTGCAAAAGGATACGATGTGTTTTGGGCAAGCATGATTTTGGATGCGATCTTGGTGAGCGCTCCACTTTTGGTCAACGGTGTCATCCAGCGCCGGGGCATCGACGAACAGGTGCTGAACCGAGAAGCCGACGGTGCGATGTATCTGATGTTGCTTGGCTTGGGACTTTTGGACACATCCGGTGGCCTCTTGTTCCTGCCGTTGGCCGGATTGGTGGCTTGGCGAACCGTTCGCCATCGCTACCACGCGCTCACCTTGCTTGTGCCGCTTTCGGCTTGGATCACCGATGTCGGTGCGAACGGGACTGGTTTGACAGGAAAAGCCATCGGGGCGCTCCCTGCATCGGCCGGCGACTACCTCCTGAACAACCACAACGGGCCCTTCCAAGCCTTCATCGGACTCTTTGTGACGGTGCACATGAGCTCCCAACTCTACAACATGTACAAGATTGAAGAAGACGAAGCCGGCACCGGCCTCTGGGTGTTGGGAGCCATCTTCTGGTTCACGCTTGCGCTCCTCTCCATCCTTCCGGACGGCTATTGGATACCAACGCTCGTGGTGATGTTGCTCATGCCGTACCTGTACGCCACGAATCGCAGCGACGGGCTTCCGTATGCCTTGGGGCTGCTTTTTGTGGCTCTTTTCTTTGGGTTCTCGCTGAGCAACACCTTCCAACCGATCAGCGATGGGGATGCAGCGGGCTGGAGCGGTGTGTTGACCGGAGGTGCGGGCTGCTTGATGGCTGCCCTTCACGCCCGAGGTCGTTTGTTCAAGCAAGCACCTGAAAACGACGACGAACAACGCTTGCAGGATGACGTCGCACACCTCTGCGTCCAGATTGGGGGCTTGGGCTTTGTTGCTGGCTACAGCGTCTTTTACGGCTTGGGCCCCGTGATTGGCCTCGCCGTCCTCTCATGGTCCCTCTTGCGGGATGGAAAACTCGGCGGCATGGTGCTTTTCCCCCTCCTGTCGACCTTCAGCATCATCAACATCATGGTGCAAAGCGATGTGGGTACCAACGACCAACAAACAACGGTTGCAGGCATCGCCCTGGCCGTTCAAGGAGTTCTGCTCACGCTGCTTTCAGGGAAGGACGACCTCATCTACGATTGGGAGAAGGCGAAATGGACCTCGGATGAAGTCTTCTTTGCCTTCATGGACCGCCTCGGTCTTGCCGGCCTGGCGTATTCGCTCATCGGGGTGTACCTCGCCCTCAACACCGCTGAATTGGATTCCGCAGCGTACCTCCTCATGACGGTGTACCTCGTCATCGTCGGGGTTCAAGGGTTCGACGAAGAGAACGACGCCGTGTGGCGGCGTGGATTGGGGGGCTACGGTTCCATCTTCACCTCCTTCTTGTTTGCCAATTCCCTCGAAAGCGCCCTGTTTGGAGCCATTGGCTTTGTTCTCATGGGAATCGTGGCGCTTGGCTTTGGATTCTTGTTCATGCAACGAATGAACCAAGACGACCGCATCTACGTTGAACACGAAGTGAGCCAGGCTCCCGGTCAGGAATCCCAAGAGAGCGAAGCCCGTAACACGCCCGCTCCAGACGAAGACAAACAAAAGGTGGAGGAAAACGAGGCTGACCAAACGCCCGACAACACCCCAAGCCCGTCCTCGGAAGACGAGGTTGAATCCGATGTTGAGCCTGAAGACGAACGAGAAGCGACCCAAGGCGAGGAGGAAAACTCCGATGCCCCCGAGGACCGGGTTGAAACGACACCGACGGACAACGACGACCGTGGGCACAACGGCTTGATTTCAACCGGCGAGGGCTTTTCGATTCGTCTGCCGGGGGATGCCGTTGACAAAATCATTGCAACGTTGAGCGTGACGCCACACGACGGTTATTCCCCCGTGGTGGCCTTTGGACCGACCGGAGAAATCATGCTCACCTTCGAAGAGGGGACGAACGCCACCAACGGTTGAGGCCTCCTGCGAAGAACCAAAGGTTTGCGACCCGACCCGTGGCCATGGGCGAAGAAGCACGACGAATGGTTTGGATGGACCTCGAGATGACCGGGCTTTCGGTTGAAACGGAATCCATCATTGAAATCGCCACCGTCGTGACCGACGGCGACCTGAACATCCTTGCTCAAGGTCCCAACCTCGCCATTCGGGTTCCGGATGAACTTCTGGAGGGAATGGACGAATGGAACACCACCCACCACCACAACAGCGGTTTGGTTGAGCGCATCAAGCAGGAGGGGGTGTCCCTTGCAGAGGCGGAAGAAGCCACCTTGGCCTTTCTTTCGGCATGGGTTGAACCGAACACAGCGCCGTTGTGCGGCAACAGCATCTGGAACGATCGCCGGTTTCTAGAGAAGGAAATGCCTCGTCTCCTCGACTTCCTTCATTATCGCATGGTGGACGTTTCGACGGTGAAAGAACTTGCACAACGATGGTACCCCGGCCTTCCTCGCTACCCAAAAAAGGGCGCTCATTTGGCGCTGGACGACACGTTGGAGAGCATCGAGGAACTTCGGTACTTCCGTGCGCGTATCTTTCAGTCTCACGTTTGACGCCACGTCGCCTCGCTTGGGTCGACGTTCTTGTGAGCCGCCATGATTTGGGCAACCACGGCCACTGCAATTTCTTGCGGCGTCTGCGCACCGATGTTGAGGCCGATGGGGCAGACGACCTGCTCGAGAAGCGAGGAGGGGATGCCTTGCTCTCGGCAAACCCCCTCAAAGGCCTGCCACTTTGAACGGCTGCCGATCACCCCGATGCGAGGCGCCTGCTCGCCGTCAAGCGAGGCACCCGTGTCGTTGGCGAGGTGAAGCAAAGCGAGCAGCCGGTGTTGATCTTCGGCCCAATCGTGACCGAGGAGCAAAACATCGGAGAACCGCTTGAGGGATTCAACGGTCTCCCCGGCGAACACCTCCTCGGCGGGAGCGGTGGACCGGGAGCGGGCGTTTGGAAATTTATCGACGGAAACAAAGGCTTCTCTCGTGTCATGGACGGAGTACGACCATTCCAAGCGGTCAAGCGTGACGGCTAAGGCCTCCCCGCAATGACCGCCGCCCATGATGTAGACGTGGGGCATCGGAATCATCACCTCAAGGGCCACGGTCACGCGACCACCGCACAACGAATCAAGCGGCGTCACTTCATAGCCCTTCGCCCCTTTGTTCAAGCCGTACGTATGGACCTCGGCGGTGGGTCCGGTGGCCGCTGAGAGCAGGGCTCGGCACCGCTCCAACACCGTCTTCTCGAGCCCGGCACCGCCCACCGTTCCGACCCAGGCATCGTTGCGCGAAGAGAGGGCGAGACGAGCCCCCGTTTTGCCCGGCACGCTTCCCGAGGTGTTGAGGACGGACGCCATGACGGTGCGATGGCCCTCCCGTTGCTCGTGGAGAACCCATTCGAGCACACGAGCGGTCATGCCTGAGCCTCAACGAAGGGCCCTCATATCCCTTCGCCTCGGAAAAAATAGGCAAGAAGGGCGTTTTCGTTAGTGCGGAGTTCCTCCAATTGCGCCAGTGTGTCGATGTTCAACCTCAGCCAAGGTGCGTGAACCTCAACCGGCTTGAAGTCAACGAGGTCCCGAAGTGGTGCGTCGGAGGGCGCCGAGAGAACGGCCTCCAAGGCTTCGGCGTCCAAAAGCACGGGATGCCCTCGGCGGCCGTTTGCCAATGGGCAGGCTGAGCAGTTGGTTTCCAACAACGTCTCTACAAGAGCGGGGCGCCAGCCGGGACGGTCGACCGGAGCCATCACCGCACGGCTGACCACCGCCCCCAGCGAGCGAAGGTGCCGAAGGCCGACTTGCAGACTGCCCGTTCGTCCCTTCTCTGGAGACGGGTTGACCACGGTGGTGACCTCAGGGGGAAGTCCATGCAAGAGGGGAAGAAGTTGGGCGTTGGTGACCACCGCGACCGGTGAACAGCCGGCCTCGAGGAGGTGCTTGCACGCCCACACCACCAACGTGATGTCCCCCACTTCAACCAAGGCCTTGGGGGTACCAAGGCGCTCGCTGTATCCAGCAGCGAGAACGAGTCCGGCGGCTGGAGGGGAGGGCATGCCCTGTTGTTCTCACGCGGCTTCATGGAGTTTCTCGTCGTTTGACTTCAAATAGTCTCGAGCAACAAATCCGGGCGCATGACGTCGCTGTGGTCACCACCAGGACATTGGAGCAAAGAGCGCAGGGCGGCGCACGACAAATCCATTCAGTTCGTGAGGGAGATTGCGAACCAATCGCCTCACATCCAGATCGACTATCCCAAGGCCATCATCCCAGGCCTCTACGTTCAAGGTGTCTCGAGACGGTGGTACAAAATCGACATCACCATTCACGAACAAGAAAAATGGGTCCGTAGCTTTGGGATTGTTGATGAGACGGTGTTTAGCCTCCACGTGAGCGGTGCGGTGTACAAAAAGGACTTGATTGAAGAGAACCTCTACGAGACTTCCATCTGCATCCACCCCCACAGCGAAGGGCAAGAGCTTCCTGTTGGCGACCAAATCGCTGCCCTGGCCCTCTCGCTGCGCAACGACCGTGTGACCTCCCTTCGCATCCCGCTTCTTGCCCAATTCATCGTTACGGAACGTGAGATGCTGAAGGAAATCTACCAGTTTGCCGAGGAAGGTGTGATGACCATTTCCGACCTTGACCTCTCCTTTGTACGGGATGGCTCGGTTGACGTCAACGACCCGTTTGAGGACGTTTACGGCGTGCCGTGCGACGAGGCCACCCCCTCGTTGTTCGAAATTCACGAGGAATCGCGTCGAGAGGCTGAACTCCGCGACGAAATGGCGTTTGACGAGTGGTTCAAGGAGCACGACCATCGTTCCATCATCAAAGAAAGCGAGGTGCCGTGGCACCAGGACGATGACAAGGTTTGGGCCGTGGAAGAGACGCTGCGAAAAGGGCGAGCGTGATCAAAGCCCCTTGGTGATTTCTCGTCCGATGATCATGCGTTGTACCTGAGAAGAGCCCTCATAAATCTGCATCACTTTTGCCCCTCTCATCAACCGCGCCACCGGGTATTCCTCGGAGTACCCGTAACCGCCGTACACCTGAACCGCATCGGTGGTCACCTGCATGGCCATGTCGGCAGCAAAGCGTTTGGCGTGAGCGGCCGATTCGGTGTTGCGCACACCGGCGTCGTACTCTGCGGCGGACTTCCAGGTCAACATGCGTGCGGCTTCGATGTTGGTTTTCATGTCAGCGAGCATGAATTGAACGGCTTGGTGTTGATGCAGCGGTTTGCCGAACGTGTGGCGCTCATTGGCGTACTGAAGGGCGTGTTCGTAGGCCGCTCTGGCGAGTCCGGTCGCATGCGCTGCGATGTTGGGCCGACTCATGTCAAAGGCCTTCATGGCGTTCATCCATCCGCCGGATTCCGAACCTCCGATGAGATGGTCGGCTGGCACCCGAACGTCGTCGAAGGAGATGGAACGGGTATCGGAACAGCGCTGCCCCATGTTGGTTTCTTTCTTTCCGAGGGAAAATCCGGGGGTGTCTTTTTCCACGACGAAACCCGACATGCCTCGGTAACCGGCGTCCGGGTCGGTTTTGGCGAGGACGAAGAAGAAGTCTGCATGACCGGCCCCGGTGATCCACATCTTGGAGCCGTTGATGACGTATTCATCGCCGTCTTTGAGCGCCGTGGTTTTGCAGGCGGCGACGTCCGAGCCGGCGCCGGGTTCGGTCACGGCGTAGGAGGCCAAAGCGCCTTCTTCCGCAATTTTTCGCAACCAGATTTCTTTCTGCTCATCGGTTGCCCCGGTGATGATGGGTGCGCTGGCGAGGGCGGTGGCGTAGGCTGCGGTGGCGAATCCGGGGTCTCCCCAAGCCAATTCTTCGTTCACCAGCACTTCCTCAAACGAGCCAAGACCCGCACCCCCGTAAGCCTCGGGAATGTGCAGATTGAGCAAACCCATTTCGTGAGCGGCCTGAATGGTTTCCTTCGGGTAGTGGGCGGTTTCGTCCCAGTGCTCTGCGTTTGGGCGAACCTCATCGATGACGAATTCGTGAGCCAGTTCTTTGAGCATGGCTTGCATTTCATCGAGTTGGAAGTCCACCATGAAACGGCGAAGGGTTGCCCCCTTATGAGCGATGTCTTTTGGTGAAGACCAAGGCTGGCTTCAAAGCACCAAGATGCCTTGGCGTTCTGCAAGCAAGAGCGCTACGAAGACGAGGTAAATCATGATGAGAATCACCCCTTCCCAACGCTTGAACTCGTATTGGGAACGCATCATGGCGAGGGCCACTCCGGTTCCGATGAACGTTGCCGGTATGATGAGGAAAAACGTCAAGTTGTAACTTGCATCGGTCAGCGCCAAAGGATGGACCATGGCGGCGAAGCCGATGGAAAGCAGTGGGTCGGTGATGTTTGAGCCGATGAGGGTTCCAATGGCGACCCCCTCGCTCCGTTTCGCAGCCATGAAGGCGATGGTCAGCTCGGGCAACGAGGTTCCAAGGCCCGACACGGTGGTCCCAATCACGGCGTGAGGGACGCTGAGTGCATAAGCAAGGTCGCTGGCGACATTCACCAGGTGGTGAGCCGCAAACAGCGCCAACAACAGCCCCATCGTCACCATCACGGCGTACGAGGCCGTCGTACGGTTCAGGCGCCGTTCAACCGGTTCACCTTCACCGAGTTCGTCCTCAAGAATTTCTTCTCGATTGGAGAGCAGCCAGTAGATGTAAGCGATGTACAACGCCATCAAAATCGCCCCTTCGGCCCGAGTGAGCACATCCCCCGTGAGGAGGAAGAAGGTCAGCAAACCGATCGAAGAGAACATGATCAAGCCGTCTCGCTTCAGCCAAGATGGGCGAATTTTCACCCCTCGCAAGGCAACGACAACACCGAGAATCAGCGTGATTTGAACCAAGACCGAGCCGTAAATCCCACCGATGGCCAAGTCCCCGATTTCCGGGTTGTTCGGAATGTCAGCGGCCGCCGTTGAGGTCACGAGGATTTCTGGCAGCGAGGTCCCGATGGAAACGATGGTCAGTCCAATCACCACTTCGGGAAGGCCAGCTCGGTAAGCCAACCCTTTCGCTCCTTCGATGAAGATGTCCGCCGATTTGATGAGCAGAAGCAAGGCCATGGTGAGGAGCGCAAGGGAGATGACATGGTCGTTGTTGGTTCCGCCTTCGGTGGTGGAGCGAAGGACCATGATGCCGAGGAAAAGGGCTCCGTTGAGCACCAAGGTGTTGCTCAGCACGAGTTGAGGGATGCCCATGACGCCGGTCGCCTCCTCTCCCTCCATGGACTTACCAAAGGCAACCACTTCTTGACCGTTCCCACCCCAAAAGGTGATGATTTGTTGGAGCCAAACCTATCTGCCTGTTTTTGGTGCACCTTCTGATGAGGAGGGCCGTTGCGGGTGAATTTCTCGGAACCGGACTCATGGTTGGTGTGGGTTGCGGGAGCGTCGCTCTCGGCGCCAGCCACCCTTTGGTATCGCTCGTCTTTGGAGCCGTGGTGACGCTCGCCATTCTCCTGTTTGGACCTTGGAGCGGCGCCCACATCAACCCCGCTGTTTCCCTCGCATTTTGGCGCTCTGGGGCTCTGGCGAGCGAGCGTCTCCTCCCGTATTGGATGGCACAATGCATGGGAGCGTTGGTCGCTTCTTGGGCGATTCAAGGAGCAGCACCCACAACATTGGCCCCCTCGGTTGGCCTTGTCGAAGGTTTTGCAATCGAAGTGGGCATTACGGCAGCCCTCATGCTCAGCATTTTCGTGGTTTTACATCGCACACACCATCGTGCCGTGATCGCTGTTTGGGTTGGAGCGACCGTGGCCGTGTTGGCGTTCTTGGCCGGACCGTTGACGGGAGCCAGCATGAACCCCGCCCGAACATTCGGGCCGAACGTTCTTTCCAGCCTCTGGACGACGTTGCCGTTTTACTTCGTGTCAACCTGCTTGGGCGCATGGATTGCCGTTGACTTGGACCGCCGACTCCACGGTGAAACGTGAGATCAGCCACCGACGGTGGCCTTGAGCACTTCAATCACGTGCTCAAGCGACGGGACGGTGTGGTTTTCCAGCGGGGGTGAGAACGGGACGGGGGTGTCAAGCGCCCCGATGACGGCGGGGGCTGCTTCAAGTTCGTAAAAACAGGATTCCATGATGCGTGATTGGACCGTATGGCCCAAACCCCCGGACCATTGCCCTTCTTGGAGGACAACCAATCGTCCGGTCCGCTGCACGGAGGCAACGCAGGTCGCTGCGTCGAACGGCAACAGCGTCCGCAGATCCACGACTTCGACCTCCACCCCATCGGACGCCATGGCCTCGGCGGCTTCGAGCGCAATGTGAACCATCGCCCCCCAGGTGACCAAGGTAACCTCTCGGCCCCCACGGATAACGGCAGCTTGGCCCAATTTGTAGGGCGTGCCTGCTTCGACATGACGCTGAACGGTGGCGGTGTCGACCTCTTGGTTGATGTTCATCCCCCAACCGGTTTTTCCACCTCGCAGCCCGTAAAGGCCGATGTGTTCGAGCATCAAAACAGGGTCGGGGAGGTGCGCCCCCTCCACGAGCAAATCGTAAGCGTCCTGAGGGGTGCCCGGCGCCAAGACGACCAAACCAGGGTCGTTGGCGAACCAAGACTCGATCATGTTGGCGTGGAAGGGCCCGGAACGTGTGCGGGCGCCTAGAGGAATTCGGACGGTCATCGGGCAGTCGGCCCCCCAACGCCAGCGCAACATCGAGGCGTTGTTCACCAAGGCGTTGTACCCCAGCGCAGCAAATCCGCCGAATTGAATCTCCACCATCGGCTTCATGCCCGAAAGAGCGGCACCAACACCGGTGTGAACGATGATGGCTTCGCACAACGGCATGTCGAGAAGTTTGTCCTCGTGGCCGGCGTTTTTCAACGCCATGTTCATCCCAAACGCACCAGCAACCTCCATGTCTTCGCCGATAAAGACACAATCCTCGCCGTGCATGGTGGCGATGTCTGCCATGGCTTGCTGGATCGCTCGAGCATACGTCCACCCGCCTTTTTCGGCGTACGACCATGCACGATCGCCCGCCTCCAAGGGCGCAGAAACCGGCATCGCTGGTGAAGCGCCCGAAAGGCGGAGGAGATGGTCGGTGTGCGTATCGGCGTCGTTGATGGAGGTGACCCCCCGCGTCACCGTTTCGGGTTCGGGCCACGCCATCCGAAGAAGTTCGGCGTGGGCGGCGGCCACGGCTTCCTCTTCTTCCGATTCCATCGTGGAAAGGACCTTTTCCTCCACGCCCAACTCAAGCAACAACGCTCGGTGGGTGGGGATGGGGTCCTTGGCTTCCCAATAGGCGAGCAGTTCGCGGTCGACGTAACCGGGAGGCGTACCGCTGGGGTTGCCCAAGTACAGGTCGTCGTGGTGGTGGGCATGGCCACAACCCCGCATGGTCTCAACATGAATCAACGTGGGACCGCCCCCCGCCATAGCAAATTCACGCGCCACGGCGGTGGAGGCGTGCCATGCTGCGGGGTCAGACCCGTCAATGGTCCAAGCCGGGAAGCCCATGGCTCGTGCTTTGTCGGCCCAAAGTTCAACCCCGGATTGCTTTGCTGGAGGCGTGTCAAGGGCGATTTGGTTGTTCTGCAAAATGTAGGTGATCGGCAGGCCTCGTGCGCCTGCAAGGTTCATCGCTTCCCAGAACTCACCGCTTGAGGAGGAGCCTTCGCCGATGCAGGCGACATGGAAGCGGTCGAGGCCCTGGCGCCATCCAGCAAAGGCAAGGCCGGTCATGGTGGCGCTGGCGATGGGAAGCGGAGCCGTGGGAGGAAGAACGCCAACATGCCAGGCGCCGACATGCAAGTCACGGCCTCCGGCATCTTCCCATCCACCGTTTTGGTTGGAAGCGACCTTACCGAGGTTCGCAGCCATCACGTCGAGGGGCGTGTCGCCCATCGCCAAACCCAAGCCGATGTCCCGAATCATCGGGGCCACCACGTCGCCGTCGTAACCTGCACCTGGACGGGCATCCCGGGGGGCGTCCGGTTGCCTGCGCAGCGCGGTCGCGACCGCAACGACACCTTCCTGCCAGGTGGAACGGAACCCTTTGCCTCCGAAACGTCCGCCATCGGGTGTTTCAACCCCTTCCGTGAAAATCGATTTGAGGGCGGTGTCCAAGGCACGAGTCCGTGTCATGAAACGCTGCCATTCCAAGCGAAGGTCCACGGTGATGGCCATGTAGTGGGCAAGACGGCGCATCATGAGACGGACGTCGATGAGAAAGTGGGTGCGGCGTCGCTCAAGCATCAATTTCATGCTTCTTCGGGGAATCACCTCTTGGTCAAGTTCCTTGCCGAGGGAACTCTCCATTTGTTTTTTCAGACCACGCTCAAGGGCCTCTTCAAAGCGCTTGGAAAACGATTGCCAGGAGGGGCCTTCAAAAGTCTCGGGCTCTGAATCAATCAGACGGTCCCAAACGCCAGCGACGAGGAAGAGATGGGCGTCGTGTTGTTGGGCAACAAAGCCCAAAATTTCGCTCCGAGCAGCGTTCGCCGGGAGAGGGCGAACAAAATCGAGGGGGTGCTCAGGATGCCATGCTTCGCCGAATATTTTCGGAAGGTCACCCTGTGCCATGGTCTGCCCTCAGACCTTCGCAAGCGATGGTTGGTTTCAATCCTCTTCTTGCGGAGCATGAGTGGAGTTCAGCCCGGGCTTCACGCTTTGCGTCGGTTGATTTCGGTTTCGTAGCAGTCTTTCAGGACCTCTCTGTTGCTCAAGGTGATGGCCAAAGCGCCCATTGCAGGCAAAGCGAGCCCCCCCAAGGCCAACGGCCATGAACCAAAGGCATCGAAGACGGGCCCCACAAGAAGCGGCCCGAGAATGGTTCCGGCAGCCCAAGCCGCTCCGAACACCCCGAACGCCAGTCCGGGATTTCCCTCCCCGAGGGCCCGGTTGGTCGCCGTATCGATCATGGGCAGCATGGGAATCTGGGCGGCGGCGATGGAAAACTGGAAACCGCCGAGAAGAGCGATCATGGAAAAGACGGCCAAATCGCCCTCCAACAGGGCACCGGTTGCGCCGACGCCGAGAAGCGAAAGCACCACGAATGTCCAGCCGACGACCATGTATCGAGTTGGCCCTTTCCGGTCAACAAGACGGCCCCAAACCACCGAGCCAATACCCTGCATCAACACCATCACCAGCAACACACCACCAATTTGGGCGGACGACAACCCCAGGGAATCGTCGAGGAAGAGAGGAACACCTGCTTCCAAGGCCCCGGTGGCGACCGTGGTGATGGCCAACAGCACACCAACGCGGAACAGAATGGCGTCCTCAAAGAACACACGGATGGAGACGGTTGCCGAGGTGGCGGTCCGAGGACCGCCAATGTCCCTCATCGCAAACGCCACCACCGGCACCACCGAAAGGGTAAGCCCGCCGAGGACGGTGAAGGCACGGGCCTCTCCCCAACTGAACAACAACCCTCCAAGCACCGGACCAAAAAGCCCGCCGATGGCGGCAATGCCGAGCAACTTTCCTGCTTGCTCCCCGAAACGGGTCGGCCATAACCGAGAGGCGGATGCAAGACCTGCGGTCATGATGGTGGCCCCCGAAGCCCCGTGCACCAAGCGAGCGAGGGCCAGGAGCGTGAAAGGCCGCCCGACCCATTCGTTGGTGGCGACGATGTACAACCCGCTTGATGCTGCGAGGAAAAGCAAACTCACGGCCACCGTCGGACCCGCCCCGTAGCGGTCGGTGATGCGTCCGGTCAACGGTCCAAAAACCAACAAAGGAACGGCCCAAAGCGACACCAAAAGCGTGGCCTGGGTTGCGTTCAAGCCAAATTGGGTCTGCCATGCGGGCAGGATAGGAACGATAAACGCGTAACCGAGAAAATTCACAAAAAAGGCAAAGAAAAGAGCCAGGAAAGCACGCTGGTGGCGAGGTTCCGGAGCGTTCACTCCTCTTCCTCCCTGGCAGGAAGGGCCTCGAGAACATCGCCGGCCAGGGCGTGGGCGTCTTCAATTTGAGTGAGCAGGGTGAGGTCCGAAAGAGCACCCGGCCGCTGCAGCGCCGTCATCAAATCAAGAAACATCTCGGCCGTCAACCGGGTGAGTTCCACCGTCTCAGGGTCGAGGCCAATCTTGTCGTTTTCCGGAAGGAGCGCAACGAAGTCCGGCTCCTCCGACAAGATGCCCTCCATGTTCGCCTCAACTTCTCGAGCGATGTCTTCTGCTTGACGTTCAAGGATGGCCTCCATGGAACTTTTCATGCCGAGTGAACTTGTCGCCTTCGCCGGCCCTTCCCCAAGCGTTGTCCCTTTGCTGAGCTTGTTGAACGTGGGGGCCGTGTTAGCTGGCTGACGTTGTTGGGAAGCGGGCTGAGTTGGTGCTGAGCCTCCCCCGGTGGAACCCACCAAGCGGTTCAAAGCCAAACGAAGCATTTCGGCCATCATGGTGCTCGTAACGCCATCTTCTTCATTGAACGGTTCACCTTCTTCGGCGAGTTGCTCGCGCAACGAGGCAACAAAATCATCGTCGATGTTGCCCGATTCCACAAGGCCCTTGAGCATGGGCAACGCCCACTGACTGTCGTTCATCGTCATACCGACATCAAACCGGGGTGCATTGAATCCGCCACCACCGCCTGAGGACACGTCGGCGGGAGGCGGCACGAATTGCTTGGACGCATGGCGTTGAATTTGGGCGATGAGCTGGTTCATGTCCACCGGTTTCCCAATCACCTCCGCAACGCCTGCCATGGCGGCGGACGCCAGATAATCGGGGGCGGTGGTACGAGACAGCACCACGACGCGCGTGTTGGAGCGAAACTTGGGTTGGCTGGCCAACCGCTGGCACGAATCAATGGCGCTCCCTTGCGACCACTCCCCCTCGAGAAGAAGCACATCGGGCAGGACCGCTGCGCCCGTTGCTTCTGCCTGAGCGAGGGTGGATAAACGGGTCACATCGAACCCTTGCCGCTCGAAGGTGTTGGCGAGCAGGTTTCGTCTGCCTTCGTTTTCATCCGCAACGATGATGCTGGCCATGAACCTCCCTCCGAGACAAAAGCAGAACATGAGTCGCTTTCAACCTCTCCCCTTCATCGGCAGCCGGAAACAGGTTTGAGGTTTGGAAACCCTGTGCGAGCGGGTGTTCCGGCCGCAAGGCATCTAAACGGCAAAACGGGCACTCGGTCCATGACAGGTCAGGACGGGGTCAAAGCCCACGGGCGAAAGGCAGTCATTCATCGTGTCATTTTTGAAGCGGACACGCCCTCTGGAAAATTTTTCGACGTCGCCCTCTTGTTCGCCATTCTCGCCTCCATCGTGACGGTTTCGCTCGAGTCCGTGAATGCGGTGAACGCAGAACACCACGACATGCTCCGCACGGTGGAATGGGTGATCACGGTTCTCTTCACCATCGAGTACGCACTTCGCCTGTACGCCACCGAGAAATCAAAGGATTACGCCACGTCTTTTTACGGCCTCGTCGATTTTCTTGCGATTCTTCCGACCTACCTCAGTTTGGTCTTTGCAGGTGCGCAAAGTTTGCTTGTCATCAGGGCCCTGCGGCTGTTGCGAATCTTCCGGGTGTTCAAACTTGGAAGGTACATCGCCGAAGCCAACATGCTTGGACAGGCCGTGGCGCAATCCCGAACCCGCATCGTCATCTTCCTGTTCACCGTCACCGTCCTCGGTTTCATATCAGGGGCGTTCATGTACCTCATTGAAGGGCCACAAAACGGATTCACCTCCATCCCTCAAAGCGTCTATTGGTCCCTGACCACCATCACCGGGACAGGGTATGGCGACACGGTGCCTTTGACGCCGGCGGGCAAAATGCTGGCGGTGTTCATCATGGTGTTGGGGTACAGTCTGATCATCGTCCCTACGGGCATCCTCTCATCGGAACTGGTGCGGATGAGTGATGTTTCCACACGCACATGTCAAGCCTGTTCCCGAGAAGGGCACGACGCGAACGCCAAACACTGCAAGCATTGCGGCGAAGCGCTGCTCAATTGACGATGTCTTGTGGCGCCGCTGCGTGCCAGGCCATGATGCCGCCTTGGAGGTTGAACAAGCGGTTGGCGTCCCAGCCGGCGCTTGCGAGGGCGTTGGCGGCCAATTGAGAACGCATGCCACCTTTGCAGTGAAGAAGGATGTCGGTGTCTTTGGGAAGTTCATCGATGACCGAGAGCACTTCAGGGTGCGGAACATGGAGGTTGACACCTGCGATGCGGAGTTGAGCAAACTCGCCGTCGGAGCGAACATCAAGGATGAACGGCTCCCAACCGCTTGCCCTTCGTTCAAGCACTTCCGCCATCGATATCTGGTGGACCATGTTCCCTTGGCCAGCAGGAGGGGATTTTTGTTCTTCCGCTTGATTGTTGGTGGGGACGTCGACCGAACACCACGCTTCGTCGCTCTGCAACGAAGCCGCCTGCGAAAGGTCGGTGACCGGCGAGCGGTTCGGGTCCGATGCGAACGAGAGGCGTGAGAATTCCATGGTCAAAGCGTCGTAAACGAGGAGCTTCCCACTCAAGGAAGGCGGAAACCCGAGCAGCAGTTTGATCGCCTCGGTGGCTTGCAACACCCCCACAACCCCCGGCAGCACACCGAAAACCCCCGCATCCGAACATGAGGGCACGGCTTCCGGTGGTGGGGGTTCGGGGAAAAGGTCGCGGTAGCACGGCCCACCTTGGTGGTTGAACAGCGAAACCTGACCTTCGAACCTGAACACCGAGCCGTAAACCCAAGGGATTCCAAGCAGGGAACACGCATCGTCCACCAGGTAGCGCGTGGGGAGGTTGTCCGTGCCGTCCAAAACAAGGTCCCATCCGTTCAGGATTTCGAGCGCGTTGTCAGGGTGCAGACGCGTCGCATGGGTCACGACTTCGATGGCTGCATCCAAGGCCGCAAGCGTTGTGCGAGCGGAGTCAACTTTTGGGGTTCCGACGTCATCGGTACCGTGAAGGATTTGCCGCTGCAGGTTGCTCAGGTCAACGGTGTCGTCGTCGACCAAGCCGATGCGTCCAACGCCGGCCGCAGCGAGGTACAAGGCAGCGGGTGAACCGAGACCACCGGCCCCGATGATCAAGACGCTCGATGCCTGCAGCCGCTCTTGGCCTTCGATGCCCACGTTGGGCAAGGCGATGTGCCTCGCATGCCGGACCGCATCCACCATGGCGCGGCGACGAAACGGCCCCACATGAAGGAAACGCCATCAATGGACGTTTTCTTCAAGCCACTTTTCAACGTCAATGGCAGCTGAACAACCCATGCCTGCAGCGGTAATGGCTTGCTTGTATCTCGTATCAACGACATCGCCCGCAGCGAAGACACCGGGCACCGAGGTCATCGTGTGTTCTTTGTGAACGATGTAGCCGTTGCTATCGGTTTCAACTTGGCCACCGAGGAAGTCGGTGATGGGGGTGTGGCCAATGGCGATGAAGGCGCCCGTCGCCTCGATGGTTTCGGTGCTTCCGTCCTGTGGGTTTTCCAGAACTGCGCCGGTCAAGCCCTTCTCGTCGGAAAGCCATTCCTTGATTTGCCGGAACGTTCGAATTTCGATTTTGGGGTGGTTGGCGGCTCGCTCGTACATGATGGTGGATGCCTTGAAGACGTCCCTGCGGTGAATGAGCGTGACCTTGCTGGCAAATCGTGTGAGGAACGTGGCTTCCTCGCAAGCGGAGTCGCCACCGCCCACCACGAGAACATGTTCGTTGCGGAAAAAGGCCCCGTCGCAGGTGGCGCAGGTCGAGATGCCTCGTCCTTTTTGTTCGGCTTCACCGGGTGCATTGAGCCAGACGGACTCCGCCCCGGTGCACACAATGATCGAATGCGTGAGGAAGGTCTCCCCCTCCACCGTGACTTTGAACGGGCGCTGCGAAAGGTCGACTTCGTCCACGTTGCGGTCCTGCACTTCCAACCCAAAACGCTCGGCCTGTTCGCGCAGCTGCATCATCATCTCGGGACCGGCAATGCCTTCGGGGTAGCCGGGAAAGTTTTCGATGTCGCTGGTGAGCATCAATTGACCTCCAGACATGTAGCCCGCGAACATCAACGGATTGAGCATGGCGCGACCGGCATACAGTCCTGCGGTGTACCCCGCTGGACCTGAGCCGATGATGATGACGTTGCGTACTTCGGACATGATGGTTCCCAGCGGTCGGTGAAGAGCGGGGGTGTTTGAAGATTCGCCCGACGCCGTCTTTCCATGCAAAAAGGAATTGAACCCCAGCACCAGGGTCTGCCCATGGTGAATCAATTCGTCGCTGCCTTGGGCATGGGCGTCTATGTCATGGGCGTGTTGTACGCCACGAAAATCCCCTACACCATGATGGTGAACCGGGGCATGGAACACATTCGGGCGGTGTATTACAACCGCAAAATCGTTCACATGTTCGCTGGCGGCGTGGGTTCGCTCAGCGTTCCATTTCTTTTCACCGATTTGTGGTTCCCGATGATCTGCGGCATCCTGCTCACGGCCCTGCTGTACGTTTCGCACCGTGCTGGTGTCGTGATGCACTGGTTCCAAACCGAACAAAACCAAAACGACGTCAAGTTCGGTTTGATGTGGTGGATGTCCATCTCCTTGATTTGGTGGTTGGTGGGCGACCCATGGTTGGCCATTGTCCCGTCGTTGTTCATGGCGTTTGGCGACGGCATCACCGGTGTGGTCCGAAACGCCGTCGTGCGAAAGCGGTCAAAAAGCCCCATTGGAAACGTCTTCATGTTCATCGTCAGCGCCCCGCTTGGCTGGTTTGCAGCCAAAGCAGGAGACCCGAGCCTGCCCGTGTGGGGCTTGCTCTCTGCAACGGTGGCGACCTTCGTTGAGCGCTACGAGTTTGGACCCATTGACGACAACATCCTCATCACCGTCTGCGCCACGCTCGTGCTGCTGCTTGGGGTCCAGGTTGGACCGTTGATGTGATGGCTCAATCCCTTACTGACCAACCAGCGTGTAATCGTCGCTGAGTGGCGTTGCTCCGGTCTCGACATGAATGATTTGTCCGTCTTTGAAACGATAGAATACAAGGACGGCCTCTGATGTTGAACCGTTGGCAAAGTGAGCGATGGAATGGTCCACCCCAACCTCGTCGTTTT
>JAYOHN010000027.1:0-23865 GCA_038118245.1 Candidatus Poseidonia sp. | reverse complement strand
CGCTTGACATGATGAACGGGTGGACCGTGGCGTTCTTTGAGACGCTCTTGATTCCAATCTTGACGGGAGGTGCCTGATATGGAGAAAATCGAACCCTTCGGCGAAGGTTTCGTCCTGGCTTTGGCCCCTGAATTTGTGCTTGTCATCGGCCTGTTCACGTTGATGGTCGTTCCCAACCTCGGCGATGCGAAATTCCGCATTCCGATGACCCAGATCCGCATTCCTTGGTTCCTTGGCGGGAAGCGAGGCAAACTCGACAGCGACCCTCGCCTTCCCGGATTGTTCGCAACGGTGTTCTTCACCCTCGCCTTTGGGCTCACCGCCATGTCGTACGTCAACGGCATGGTTCGAACCCAAATCGTTTCGGGCAACAACGTCATGTTGCAAATCGATGAATTCAGCCGCATGTTCGAACTCATCTTCTTTGGCGCTTTGGCGCTGGCCAGCGCAGCCTCAGTCAACCGAATACCTGCGAGTTCGCGCAGCGACCGGACCGCCAGTGGGCTCTACAACAACCGCCGGCAAGTGGATTTCTACATCCTCCTCATCACCACCGGTTTGGGCATGGCCGTCGTGGCGTTGGCTCAAGACTTGTTCCTGCTCTTCATCGGTCTTGAATTGGCCTCGTTCTCAACCTACGTGCTTGTGTCCTTCATGAAGGAAACCAAAGAAGGCACCGAAGCGGGCATGAAGTACTTCATCGTCGGTTCGGTCGCCTCCGGTGTAGGCCTTTACGGACTTTCGTTGCTCTACCTGTGGTCGGGCTCGCTCCAGTTCTCTGCTCTCGAAGCGGCCTTCGCCCTGAACGGCATGGAGTCGCTGCCGCTGATGGCGCTCGGCATGCTCCTGGTCGGATTCGGGTTCAAGGTGAGCGCAGCGCCGTTCCACTTTGCAGCCCCGGATGCTTACGCAGGCGCCACCGCCCCCGTTGCAGGGGTGCTCGCCACCGCCAGCAAGGCCATGGGTGTGCTCGGTCTGCTTCGCGTGTTGCTTGTCGTGGCGTCGCCTGAAGCGACGGACGGCGCTGCTGTTTGGCTGGTCGCCCTCGGCGTGCTTTCCGTCGTGACCATGACCTGGGGCAACCTCGCTGCCCTTGGCTCGACCAACCCTAAGCGGATGCTCGCCTATTCATCGGTGGCGCATGCGGGTTACATGATGGCCGCCATCACGGCCATCGGAGCCCTCAACTGGGAAAGCGACCACGTGAACCTCAGCAACGATGCGGCGTTGGTCGTCGTGACGGCCCTTATCTTCCACCTTGCGGTGCTCGTCTGTTTCAAACTCGGCGCGTTCCTTGTGCTCTCGTTGCTGGAATCTGAGAAAGGCGGCCACACGCTCGAGTCCCTCGGTGGCCTGGCCAAGCGTGACCCCTTCCTTGCCGTGGCCATGTTCGTGTTCATGATGTCCCTTGCCGGTGTTCCACCGCTGTCGGGCTTTGTCTCAAAGCTGCTTGTGATCATGGGCATCGTCAAAGTGGCGCTGCTCGACGTGACGGTCAACAGCGACCTGTCCCTGAGCGACCTTCACTGGGTGTGGTACCTTGCGCTGGCCATGGTCATCAACTCCGCCATTTCGGTGTTCTACTACCTCCGTGTTGGCCTCGTGATGTACTTCCACGAACCCGAGGAAGGCCGCGAGGGCCCCTTGCCTTCGGGGGGTCCCGTTCGCTTGGCGATCCTCGCTTGTTTGGTCACCACGGTGTTCTTTGGTGTTGGGGCAGGCCAACTCATCGCTCTTGCCGAGTCCGCTGCGAACGCTCTTGTTGGTGCATGGTAGGGATTGCAGCCCTCCTTCGCCCTTCGTTGGGTGATGAGTTCAAGAAGGGTTGACCGCTGGGAAGGGCAGGTGAGACTGGTTGGGTCGCAGATTTGAGGAAAAGGTGGACGCCGAAGAACTGGCGCGTCTTGAGAACCCCGAAGATGCAAGCGACGGTAAAATCCGTGTCAAAATGCCCAACAAGCGCGTGAACGAAATGTTTGCCCTCGCCCAGCAACTGCTTGGCGGCCGGCGCGTCACCGTTCTTTGCGAGGATGGCGAAACGCGAATGGCTCGAATTCCAGGCAAGATGCGCCGCCGGCAGTGGGTCCGGGAAGGGGATTTGATCATCGTTTGGCCTTGGGATTTCCAAGATTCAAAGGCCGATGTCAAACACCGCTACACCAAAACTCAGGCCATGTACCTCTCACGCAAGGGCGTTTTGCCCGACGACGTCGATATGTTCGGCATGGGGGCTTCGATGGACGAGGACAGCGAACACGACGACCTGTTTGCCTTTGGAGACGTTGACGACGAAGAGGAGGCCGTTGCAGAGAGCGATTCCGAGAACGCCGGTGAGGACGACCTCTTTGCCGATGATGACGACGACCTGTTCGCTGATGACGGTGATGAGTCCGCCGAATCGGCCTCAGAACCAGCCGCCGAAACGCCGGAGGCGATCGAAGCGGAGCCCACGGCACCGGCCCAGGAAGCGGTTGAGGACGAGTCCTTTGACGACGACGATGACGACGAGGACATCGACGCTTTGTTTGCTTGAACCATGAGGTCAGTGCATGGTTCGTGACGACGACTGGGAGGAACTTTCCGGTCGCCCACGAAACCGCAAGAAACGACGCCAGCGGAATTCCAAGCGCTCGGACGCCGAGGCCTTGGACCACGAGCACCACCGGGAAGAAGAGAATGCGTTTTTGCAAGACCTTGGCGAGGCCGGTGGTCGGTTCCAGTGGATGAAAGAGAAGCGGTACAAGACCATGTTCCGTGACATCGAAACCAAGATACAGGGAGCCATGGGGACGGGCGGCTACGATTGGGTTGACCGTCGTGTTTTCGACCAAGTCTTTGACCGCTTGACCTTGATGGCGCTTTACAAATTGATGAAATCCGGCGTCATCGACACGCTTGATTTCCCGGTGGCCCGAGGAAAAGAAGCCCACGTGTTCCACGGCACGGACATCAGCGGACGCCCGGTGGCCGTGAAGATCTTTCACACCTCCAATGCGGTGTTCAAAAACCTCATTCAGTACATCGAAGGCGACCCTCGCTTCACCGGCCTTCGCCGTAAGCATCGTGATTTGGTTGAGGTCTGGGTGCGCAAAGAATACCGCAACATGAAGCGGTTGGCCCGTTGGGGTTTGGATGTCCCTCAAGCCTTGGGGGTTCACAAAAACGTCCTGGTGATGGAGTATTTGGGCTCCGACACCTCCCCCTCGCCCAAATTGCGGGAAGTGAAGGTGGACGATGTCCAACGGGTGTACGACCGCCTGCTGCGGTTTCTTGCCGTTTCATGGCAGAAAGCCAACCTTGTTCACGGTGACTTCTCACCGTACAACATTCTGTGGCACGACGACCAGCCTTGGGTCATCGATGTCGGTCAAGGCGTCGTTGAAAGCCATCCAAAGGCTCAGGAATTCCTTGTTCGTGATGTAACCCGGTTGGTCGAGTGGGGCGAGAAGGAGGGTCTTGAGGTCAACCTTGCCGAAGCCATGTACGACGTCCTGAACATGGACCTTGGCGATGTTGAACAACGAAGCATCGAGGAAGCCTGATCACTCCTCTTCCCACTGAATGGTTTCGTCCTCGGCGAGTTCCATCATTTCGGCAACGGCTTCTTCGTCTTCGGGGTCAACTTGAGAGGCACGCATGCGACGGTCCCTTCGGTTGGTGACGTCGCTCAAGCCGGGCACCAGGTTTTCGAACCCACCCAGCTCGGGGCGAGCTTCTTCACGCTCCTCGTAGGCGTCCAACGACCTTGATTCCAAACGAGCCTGTTTCCGGTCACGCTCAAGGAATCCGATAACGCTGCCGTGTTCCGAACCTCCAGCAAGCATCTCGATGGCCTGCCGAGCGGACAACAACCCGTTTTCTTCGCCAACGAGGACAACCGTTGAGTTGTAGATGCTGATCTGGGTTTGGGTCAGTTGTTCGATGAGTTTGCGAATCTTGCCTTGACGACCGATGATACGGGCCCGGACGCGGCGTTGCTGGTTTGAACGCTTGCCGACATAATCCCGAAGGTCCACGAGTTCGAAAAAGTGGTCGTCGTCCAGCAGGCGGATAGCGGCTTCTGGGGCCATGCCCCGACCGATGGCCTTGACCACATCAGGGAGTTTCATGGCTTTCACAGGGTCGTAGGTGCCGACCTCGCCCCATTCCACCTCAACGTCGCCCGTCGTGGAGTCAATGATGAATTTTTGACATCCTGCCGCCGTTCGAATGGCTTTGCTCGTCGCACCCTTTGAACCAATGATGACCGCTATGCGGTCTTTGGGTACACGGGAGAGCGACTGGCGCATGGTCGGCCGTGCGGCCCACCACTTTTCAATCCCTTGTCTTGCGTTGGAGCAAGGAGAGGGCGAAGCCAACGAGCATCACGAGGAGCAACGACGGGGCAAAGGACGGGACAAGTCCTGGGTCGTCCAAAGACGCCCCCGTGACCACGAGGTAGTTGTTGTTGTTCCCTTCGTCGTATTCGTCGATCACATTGGCAAAGTCAATGACCAGTCGGAGGTCGAACTGCCCCGCTCTGGGCACGGTGTACTGCCAGACGATCGTCTCGGTACTGTTCGACAGCGTGCCTGCGGGGAGGTTCCGGGTTTCCATCACCGTCCAATCAACGCTGGCGGTGCGGTCAGCAGGCGCCGTTTCCAAACGCACAATGACGCTCCCGCCGTAGTCCTGGTTGGATTCCAACACGCTGGTGACGGTGACGTTGCCGGTTTGCTCGCCGGGCCGAACAATGATGCGGTCGACGTTTGTTTGACTGATGTTCCAAAACAGGTCCAGTCCCGGGAGGATTTGGAACGAAGAGGCTTCGGTGGTGAGGGTGTTTCCGGCTTCATCCACCAACACCGCCCGCAGCATCAGATGCTGCCTTGATTTGGTGGCCCAACTCGACAAACCGACCTGACCGGAGAGCCCGTTCACGCCCATGTTGAGCCACCGGCCGGAAAGGTCGGGGGTTTGGCCAACGCCGTTGGAATCAAACCCGTATTGAAGGTAGGAGGAACTGTTGTCAATGCCTGATTCGGTGTCCTCGGCATGGTAGACAATGTTCGCAGCTCCGATTCGGCTCGTCGTCAACTCGTCCACCGACCACGAAAGGCCAACGGGTGCGGTTTCGTCCACGCGCAATTCCACGGTGGTGTTGGCGCCGATGTTGCCCACACGGTCCACGGCGCGCAGCGTGAGCACGTGTGTTCCCTCTTCCAGCGTGAAGGTGACGCTGTCGGCGGTGGTTTCGGACCAGGCGGCGTCTTCGAGCGCATACTGGACGGTGGCCACGCCTGAACCTTGGCCGTCGCTCGCTGCGGTGCTGAGGCCGCTGACGGTGACCGTCGTGGATTGCTGCCACTCGTCGCCGTCGCCCACGGTCACGGCGCCGACGGTTGGTCCCGTTCGGTCAATGCCGATGAACATGGTCGCGGTGGCGGAGAGGCCTGAACGGTCGTGAACGGTCAAGCGAGGCGACCACACCCCCTCGCTCATGCTTCCGCTGCTCCAATCCCACCCGTAAGCCAGGCTCGAGGGTCCGTCCTTGCTGGGCGCACCCGGGCCTGGAACGTTCGTGAGGGTGGCTTCTTTGAGATCGTCGTCGCTCGCTCCCCATCGGAAGGAGAGGGCTTCCCCTGCGCCGATGTTGAACCAAGCGCGATTGGCCAGACTTGTTCCGGTGCCGGCATCGGGGTTGAGCACGGTGAAGGTGGTGATGACCGGAACTTGGTTCACAAGGTTGAACCAGTCGGTGGTCGTGACGGCGAAACTCTCGCTGTCGCTGTCCCAGCCAGAGGCTCGAAGTTTGTACGTGTCGTTGGTGTGGGCGGTGGTGTCAAACGGGTAAATCCACGGAGAGGAGGTGAGGTTGGTCACTTCAACCCATGTTGATTCATCGGAAGAGAGTTCGATGAGCAAGGACTCAAGGGTGCCGTTTCCGCTGATGCTGAAGGAGAGGGCCTTCGTGCCTTTGACGTCGTCGTCGAGTGTGGGGCCGTTTGAGAAAGCGATGCTGAGGCCGGATGGGCTTGAAGGGGAGACGGTTGGAAGGTTCGTCAAGGTCGTCGGTGGGGGCGACGGTCCTGTGGAAGGCAACGGGACCAAGGCGCAGAGCATCACGGCGCTGAGCCAAACCGCCAGCGTCCCTCGGCCCATGTGCTCTGCACACCCACGGACTGACTTCAACTCTCCCCTCTTTGCGGCGCACAACCAAGCGTCCTTGCCTCGCTTTCGCCCGCTGCCGCTTCGCTCATCATCGGTGTCTTCTCACCTCCGTTGGAGATGGGTTCAAGTGCTTTGCATGCTCTAAGGGGTTCATGGAGCGAAGGACCAAGGTGACGCTCATCCTGTGTTTGATGCTCATCAGCACGATGCCCCTCCCTGCTCACGCTGCCAACAGCGGCGGGGTTGAAGCCACGGCAGCCCAGATGTCGTTCTCCCCCTCATCGCCGGTGATGGGCGGTTCGGTGGAGATTTCGTTGCTTCTTTCGAACACCGGGCAAACCGATGCCTTGGGGGTCGAAGTTGCCTTTTATCGGGACACCATCGTGACATCGGGTTCCGACTCCACGCGTCTCAAATTTGAGCAAGTCGACATCTACGCTGGCGAGTTTGTGACGGTGACGGCGACCTGGAGCAACCTCCAATTCGGGAACCATACGATTTGGGTTGAATGGTTCGCCAGCCAGTCCAACGCCGCCCGGGTCTCCCAGACCTTCCATGTCGAGGGCTTGCCCAACCTCAGGGTAACCTCCCTTGAGGTCGGCGACGGGTCACCCGTCTTCGCAGGCGACGCGGTTCCCGTGAGCGCCTTGGTTCAAAACTCGGGGCCTGCCGATGCAGCTTCGTCGGTGATGTTGCTCCATCTCCTTGGTTCAGCCGATGCAGAACTGAACGTTCCTGCGATTGCTTCTGGCGAGCATGCATGGGTCAACACGACCGTGGTGGCCCCCAGCAGCGGAGTTCACCCGGTCAACGTGACGCTCGACGCCACCAACGTGATTCAGGAAGCCTCGGAAAACGACAACTTGGGCAGCACCGACCTGGTGGTCGCTGCACGCATGGATTTGAGTTTCAAAGACGATTTGACGGTCACCACCGCACCGGGCAACCTCGAAGGCCCGTGGACGGTTGAAGGCACCTTGGTTCGTACCAACGGGGCCGGGCCCGTCTCGGTGCCGCTCTGGTTGCAAATCGCTAACCCCTCCGGCGGCCTCATCACCAGCCCTCCGTTTTCGGTGGACTTTGCTGGCGTTGGATACAGCGAACAGCCCTTCTCGGTTCAGTTGAACGCAACGACGCTCAGTTCACTCCCCGACGGCGACCACGTCGTCATGGCGAAGGTGAACCCGTTCAACGAGGGCGGCTTGGAACAAGAGGACACCTCCAACGACGAGGCGTCGGGCATCCTGACCATTTTCCCCGTCCCCGATGTCTTTGTTGACCCGATGGCCTTGCCCACGGTTCCATCGGTTCAATCAGGTGAAGATGTTGAGTGGCGAGTGACGATGGAGAACTCCGGCGACATCGGTGTATCAGGACGCATCCAGTACACGTTCGACGGCCTGGAAGGCCAATCGCCCCCCATCAACCTCGCTGCGGGACAAGCGCTCACGTGGACGGTCGTGCTCTCCACGGCTCTTGGCCCCCACACCGCCGAGTTTGAAGGCCAATGGGTCGCAGCCCAGGGCAGTTACGACGCCAACAAACAGAATTCCTTCGCAAGCGGAACGGTGCTGGTTGAATCCAAATTGAAACTGGATTGGGAATACGCGTCGTTGCAGGTCGTCGATGTTGAAGGCAACCCCGCAACGATGCCGCTGCGGGACGGCGATGTCTACACCCTGACCATCGGGTTGACGAGCCAAGAGACCGGTCAGGCGAACTACACCTGTCAGGACAGCGCCAACACCGTCCTCGAAACCCTGTCGGTGACGGTTGCGGCCCGGGGCGACCGAGCCTCGCTTTCGTGCACCTTCAGCGCCACGGCCTCCACAACCACGGTGAGGATGATCCCCGAAGACGCTTCCATCAGCACGGCGTTCCAACGCTCGTTTTCCACCCTTGCCAGCTCGTCCGCCGGTGATGGAGACGAAACGTCCTCCGGGGTCGGGACCATGACCCTCTTCGGCTTAGGGGCGCTTGTTTTGATCGGCGTACTTGTCGCTGCGGTCTTCTTGACGCGAGAGCGGGAGGAGGAGGTTGAGCGCGACATCTACGAATACTGCCCTTCGTGCGACGGGGAACTTGAAGGAACCGAGGACCGTTGCCCGCATTGCGTGTTCAACCTCAAGAAGGCCCGTTTGCAGTTCCACGATTGTGCTGAGTGCGGGGAATCCATTCCTGACCTCATGGAGAACTGTGCGTATTGTGGCGCCTACCAAGACGTGGCCTCGTTCTTTGAGAGGCGCGAACGGCGGGAGCGTCGCTCGGCGGTCAAGGAAATGGTGGCGCTGCCCGAAGACGAGGACGATGAAAACGAAATCGTGACCGGCGACCAGAACTTCGCCGATGCCGTGAAGGAATTTGGGTTTGATGAAGAACACCTCGAAGAGGAGTGGGACACCAACATCGTCGCTGCCGAGGCTGAGGTTGAGGCGGCATATGACCGTCGCTACGCCGAGGAAATGGCGACTGAGGACATGACCGAGGAAGAACTTGAGGCGTACAAGTCGCAGGTGACCACGACCCTGCGGACCTTCAAGGACGAATCCAGCGACCACGATGTTGAGGCCTTCCTTTCCGAAAAGGGCGAACTCAAGTCGCTTGGCGAAGACACCGGTGAACTCAGCGCTTCGGATGCCGATATCCGCGAGCAACTGTTTGAGATCACGGGCGAACAGGGCGTGCTTCCCGGCGAGAAGGTCAAGGTAGGCATGAATTTGACCGACTCATCGATCGCCGGAAACGAGGTGAGCGAAGCCACCGCCAATTTCACGTTTGACGACGACGACGCACCGCTTTCCGCCTCGATGAAGAGCGACGCCGAACTCAAGGCAGAGGCCAAGGCGAAGAAACCGACCCGCCGCCGAGCGCCAAAGCGAGATGTGGAGGAGAAACCCGACGTCGAGACCGATGAATGCGGTGCTTGCGGGGCCGACCTCCCCGTTGATGCCAGCGAATGCGGCACGTGTGGCGCAAGGTTCGGTTGAGCGTCTGTCGGCGTTCATAGGGCTCGTCATCGCCGGGGCTCGGCCTCGTGCTCGCTTCATTCAGACGGCTTGTCGTACGCAAGGCGCCCCCTTTCAATGCTCGGCACAACGCATCGTCGCCTTCATAGGGCCAAAGCCGTTGGTCGCTCCATGGGGCATCCAAAGCTTGCAGCCACCCTGATGCTGGTGGTTCTGATGGCCTCCACTTCGGGATGCATGGGCCTCATCGCCGCACGGGAGACCGTGGAAAACCTTCGCGAACCCGCTTATGACAGCCTCAAGAACAAGAAAATTACCATCGCTCATGAGTTCACGACCCTCACCAATTACTCCACCGAATACATCAGCCGTTCCACGTTCATGGTGAACGAACAAACGACTGAGGTCGATATTTACTTCAAGGTCACGTTCGAACTTTCCGAATCGCCGTTGTTCCCCGACATCTTCTTTGACAACGAATCCCATTATGTCCGAGCAACACTGACCGACAGCGAAGGCCGAGTCCAATGGGAGCAAGATGTCAGCGAGGACGCCTCGCCTTTGGAAGAACGTCTCCAACCCAACCCGTCCTTCGCTCAGGGAGAGTGGGTGCTGGATGTTCGGGCTCGCGGTGGTGGCCAGAACACGGTGGATTCCCTGCGGGACCAATTCCTGCTCATCGTCACGGTCACGACCACTTGCGTGCAATATCCACTGGTCGAGGATTGTTCCTGAAGGGGCTTAGGCAAGGCTGTCCTCGCAGGCGTAGCGGCGTGAGCAGTGGCGACACTTTCCGGGACGTTCGTGGTTCCTCGCTGCACCTCCCTCCGCCATGGTTCGTTGAACGGTTTTGACAGCGTCGAAGAGGCGAGCCTGATTGGCGTCGTCCCATGGGACCTGGTGCAAGTTTTCTTGGCCGTAGCGCAGAATGCAGTACGGTGGCGACTGCCCTGTTGTGGTCTCGACCAAGGCAGCGTAAGCCAGCACTTGCATCTCGTGGGACCGGTGGGGTTTCTGTGGAACACGACCTGTTTTTTGTTCCACGGGCACCAGCGCGCCGTCAATGATAACGATTTGATCCGGGCGCCCTCGTAGCCCGGAGGTGGCGTCAACGAGGAGGCGGGCCGAGTCATCATCATCGGAGTACGTCACCTTCGTGTCAACGGCGATGTCGTTCTTGGATGCGAGAAGTTGGGCTTCGTGGTTGCTGATGAGGGCGCGCTGAAGGCGAATCGAGGCGAGCAACATCCATCCAATCGTCGTCACGGCCAACACGTAAGCAGCCTGGTCTTGGTCGCTTGCAAAGCGCAGCGCTATGGCGTGGACCGCCAACACGATGGCCGAAATGAACATCGCAGCCTCAATCCATCCGCCTTCCAACCAGCCACCTTTGAAGCCAACCGGTTCAAACACGGGGTCAACCAAATGGTGCAGGTCGTCTTCCTTGGGGGTGTCGGGGTACTTTGGACCGATGTTCAACAGGTTTCGCCATGGCAGAAACACAGCACACATGCCGACCATCAGGCAGGAGAGGGAAGCCATCGCCAACACCTTGGAAAATTCTGCTGCATCAAAATCGATGCTGTCGGCGTTTTGAAACGCCACGGTATCGATGGTTAACACGACGATGATGCCGAACCACCACTGCCAGATGAGCAGATTTCGCCGTGTTCTGAAACGGTGGCGCTGCATGGCCTCAATCGATTCGTGAATGGCTCGGTGCTCCTCCTTGCCTTGGTCAATGGCTTCGCTCCGGCCGGCATGACCTTGCTTCGAGAGATGCCACGACATGGGGCAGTAGGTGTAACGTTCCAAATCGCTTGCGCTGACCGGAAGGACTTCGCCGTCGGCGTCCTTCCAGAACCCCTCTTCGCCCACGCTTGCGCCGGGATGCGTGGGCGGTCTTGGGGTGGATTCGGCCGTTTCTTCCCCCGACATGGCGAGACCAGCAAGGTTCCGTTTTTGATACCTTTTCCCTGCGTCACCGTCCCGGAGTCGGTTGAAATCCACGAACGGCGCGGACGAAGCGGTTTAATATGGGGGGTCTGTGGGCGGCATACTGTGGTTCATCATGTCCGAAGAAACCCCACTGCTCGTGTCCGCTGAAACATACGAGGAGCACGCCGTGAACATCGGTACACAACAGAAGAGTTCCGACATGAGCCGCTTTGTTGACCGGGTCCGAGAAGACGGTCTGTACCTGTTGGACATCCCCACCACGGATGCTCGCATCCGCTCCATCGCCGCTCTCCTCAACACCTACGACGCACCGTCCATCATGGTGGTCAGCGCTCGCCAATACGGGCAGCGCCCTGCCCGCAAATTCGCTGAAGCCATCGGCGCTCACTCGGCCGTGGGCCGGTTCATTCCGGGCTCCCTGACCAACCCTGCTCTTCGGTCCTACATCGAACCTGACATCCTCTTTGTCACCGACCCTGCCAACGACCAGCAAGCCCTTCGCGAAGCCGTGGCCACCGGTCTTCCCATCGTCGGACTGGTTGACGCCAACAACCACCTTCGCAACGTGGACATTGCGCTGCCTGCCAACAACAAGGGCCGCAAGTCGCTTGCGCTCATTTACTGGCTCCTCGCCCGAGAGGTGCTGAAGGTTCGAGGCGAAACAACCGACGAAGCCTGGGCTGCGATGGAAGAAAACGACGTCACGGACTGGGAATCAACCTTCTGAGTTCACGCTTCGCCGGCCAAAAACTGGCTGATGGCGTCCGCCATGCCTTCGTTCGTCGCTTCTTGGTGCATCAGCGTTCGGACTTTTTTCGCACCTGGGAGCCCTTTCGTGAACGCGATGGCGTGGCGTTGCATCCACTTGCCCTGCAACCCCACCGTCGCATGGGAATGTTCGATGTAACGGTCCCAACACCACCGGCGGGAAGCAAAGGCTTGACCGCCTTCGTCCAACTCAAACCACCCTTCGGTGGCCTTGACCCAAGGCAGTTCGTCCTCGCTCACCCAACCCAG
This sequence comes from Candidatus Poseidonia sp., assembly GCA_038118245.1. Lineage (GTDB taxonomy): Archaea > Thermoplasmatota > Poseidoniia > Poseidoniales > Poseidoniaceae > Poseidonia. The sequence continues at coordinate 11,773 of JAYOHN010000027.1, read as the reverse complement.
GCCGACTTTGATGTCGGCGAACACCGTTGGACGGCCGATGGCGCCTCGACCGACCATGAGGCCCGAAGCACCCGTGTGTTCCAGGCAGGCTGAGGCGCTGGCTGCGTCCACCACATCGCCGTTGGCCACCACGGGCACGTTGACGGCGTCCACCGCTTCCTTGATGCTGGTCCAATCGGCTACGCCGCTGTACCGCTGGCGCAGCGTGCGGCCATGAATGCACAGGCGCTGCGCGCCCACCTCTTCGAGCTGCTGGCACAGGCTGGTGGCGTTGTTGGCCCCCTTGCCGGTTCCAAGACGCATTTTCGCCGTCACGGGCACGTCCACGCGCTCAACGATGGCTTCGACCATGCTCACCAACCGGTCCGGTTCACCCATCAAGGCCGCACCAGCGCAAATGTTCGTGACCTTTGGGGCAGGACAACCAAAGTTGAGGTCGATGATGTCGGCGTTGGGAGCCAACATTTCGGCTGCCGTCACCATGTCGCCGGCGTCGCCACCAAAGATTTGCGGAATGAAGGGCGACTCGCTTGGGTGGGTCTCCATGCGTCGCCATGACGTGGCGGCTTCGCGGGTGAGTGCGGTGGAATTGGTGAATTCTGTGATGGTGAAATCCGCTCCGCACTCCTTGGCCAAAAGTCTGAACGGGAGGTCGGTAACCCCGGACATCGGTGCAAGAAACAGCGGACGTGGCCGTCCGTCCCATGCCTCGTGTTTTGGTCCGATGAACGTCGTCATACGTCCACCTACGGCTGCTCTTTCTCGGCCAGGGCTTCGTCCAGTAAACCTGCGACGCGAACCATTCTGCGCAGCACGCGATCCAAGCGGTCTTGCACTTGGCGGTGCACGGCGGCGGAGGTTGCACCCGCCATGCGGTATCCCATTGGGAGGCGTCCTCCGAGCAAGTTCAGGAGCAACATCTGCTCTCGGGCGTCCACGGAGGCGAGGTGCTCGGTGACATGGTCAACAGAGAGTGACCCGTTTTTGAGGCCCTTGAGGAGGTCGCTTTGCTGTTGGTCGTTCAAGAGGCGTTGAAACCCGCCCTTTTTGAGCAGCCAATCCTCACCTCGTCGTTGATGCTGCGTGGTCATGGCGGTCCAAAGCGCCGTGCTCAAACGGTCGGTGCGCGGGACACGCTCCACCATCCCTGTGGCTCGAAAGCGGTCGAGGATGCGTCCAACACGCGCTTTCGGCCCGTCCAGGAGTTCCGCTGCTTCGTCCAAGGACAACGGTGCAGGGCGTTCCAGCAACGTGACGAACAACCGAACCGTCAAGGAATCGGCTGCCAGTTCTTTTCCAGGTCGCTCGCCCAACAGGCCGAAGTCGTTCATCCAATGGGAGAGGACGCTCCCGATATCATCTTGCACGGGGCGATGGTCCACCAACCCGAGGGCGAACGGGGCGGTTTCGTCTTGAGGCAGTTCCAACGGCAAAGGGGTCGGCTCTCGACGCCAGTGCGTTTCCAGCAGCGCCATTCGTTGGTCAAGCACGAGCGTGGCGTGTTGTTGAAGATGGGCCACGGCGTTTGAAATCGAGCCGCCCCGGAGGTAGTACTTCCGCCATCCTTTGCCTTCGTTGGTGTAACCGATGAGCCCCGTCTCGACCAAACGGCCCAGATGGTGGTTCAGCGCCGCAGGCATCTGTGCGAGTTCATCGGCCAACATTTGGGCGTCCCAAGCCACGTCCGGTTGGCCAAAGAGGTGGTCGCGCAACAGGCGGTGAACCACGCCGGCGCGCCCCTGATCGGCGGTTGCTTCGCCGCGTTTTCGAACGAGGCAGAGGGTGTCGACCAACCAAGCGACCAGGCCGTCAACATCTCGGTCCAGCGAAGGGAGGGGTTGCTCAACCAAGCGAAGCGAGAACATGGATTTCGGTCGTTGGCGATGGCCTTTGAAGTTGGCGCATTAAATCCTGTTTGAACGACAGATTTTGTATCCGCATTTCAAGATGAATCCGTCATCGTCGCTCGTCAACATAGGCGTAATCCACGCTCCGCTGAGCTCTGGAGTAGATTTCCAAATCGATGTGCGGCATCAGTTCAATTCGGTCCTCTCGAAGGATGCCTCGCCGTCGCAGGACCTTGACGGCGCTGTGAACGGTGGCCCGACTCCTTCCGAGGCGTCGTGCGAGTTCGGCTTGGGACTTCGGTGCGCCCTCTCGGTCAATGTTTTCCAAAATCATCCTCTGAACCGGTGAAAGGCCGATGGGGAGTTGTTGCGCCATGCGGTCTTCACCCACCACCGTGCTGCGCAGGACCTCCACTTGACTCGGGCCGCCTGCAAAGTAACACGTTCGTCCGTTGACGGGCAGCACGGTCACCGATCGTTGGCTTTGCAACACATCGAGGTGGTGGCGTAGCGTGCCGTTGGCCGTGTTCAAGACGGTTTGCAATTCCCGGTAGCAAAGGCCGGGTCGTGCTTCAAGGGTTTTGAGAATCCTGCGACGCAGCGGATGTTCAGCCGAGGCCGTTGCTTTTGTCGAGATACCCCCGAAGGCCATCGCACCGACCGTGCCGGCGACCGTGGCTAAACCGCCCGCGAAACCGGCCACACCGCTTGCAGCGCCGGCAAAACCGGCGACCAACCAGGGTCGCTGACGCGTCCACTGGGCAAGAAGAGGCATGCCTGTAGGTTGGCCTTCTCCTCAAAGAAACCATCGCTTTCCTGCGTGTTTTTCATCCAATGTTCGGTCCAGCCTTCTCTGCTTAAATACCCTCAGAAGCGTTGAATGGTGTATGAAGTTGGAAGAAAACGTTCGAGATGCTAAGCTTGAGTTGACCCTTCAGGACGCCTTGAACAACGGGCACCGGGTGTGGGTCGTCGGAGATGTTCATGGTCATTTCAAAACCATGGAAGCGCTGGTTGAACAACTCCAGTTAGGGCCTGAAGATTGGGTCGTGTTCTTGGGGGACCTCATCGACCGAGGCCCCGATTCTTACGGCGTGGTCGCTGCCGTAAAAGACCATCCAAGGATGACCTCGGTTTTAGGCAACCACGAGGCCATGATGTTCGAACAATTTCGTTTGGAACGCCTTGAAACCAACGACATGGATGTTCGACTTTGGTGGCAGAACGGCGGTTCAACCACCGTGTATTCCTACGAACGAGCCCATCGAAAAACCGACGGGACCGAGGACGACGAAGCGATGTACGAAACGGTGGCTGAGCATCGAACGTGGCTCGCTTCGCTGCCCGCCCACATCGTCCTGGATGCATGGCGACTGGTTCATGCGGGGTACGACCCCCAACAGCCGCTTGACGAACAATCCCATGACGAATACCTGTGGATTCGGAACTCCTTCCACCAAGCGGATGCTCCGGTTGATGGGAAGCGGGCCGTGATTTTCGGCCATACCCCGACGGCATCCCTTCCAGGCCATTCCTCCACCGACTGGGGCAACGTGTGGCTCAGTCCTGTGATGCTTGAGGACGGGCGGAACGCTGCGGTGGGCATCGACACCTGCGTTTACCACCGGCAAAACGGGGCAAAGGTGCTGACCGCCTACGACTTGCAGACGGGCTCGGTGGTACAACAAGCACGCGTTGAGCGATGATCAGGCCGATTGAACCGACCCTGCGGCGATTTTGAGGTGGGCGACCAAAGGCGAGAGCAACCGACCGCACGTCGTGCCGTGAGGGCTCAGTTCGTAGGTGACTTTGACGGGTGGCCCGTCGTTCACCGTGCGCAGGACCAAACCCTCCTCGGCAAGGAATCGGAGTTTATCCGACAGGGTTCTGCTCGAGATGCCGGCCAGCATGGTCTTCATTTCGTTGAACCGACGAGGGCCGGTGATGTAGAGTGTGGCGAGGATTTCAATCGTCCACCTCGACCCAAAGACATGGAGCGCCTCCACGGCGGCTTCAACTTCCCACTCGGCGTTGTACGGACCTCCGTTGGCGTGCTTGCTCAGCCGCTGCCGTATTCTCGTCCCTTCGTCGATGGTCTGGTCGATCCCGGTTTGGACCGCTTCAAAATCATCGCGTGGGAGTTTCATCGGCGGAGTTGGCATGGTCGGTCATAAGGTCGTAGAGGTTCAGACTACTTGATGTCTTTTCCACACCAAAAAGACGCCCTTTTGCGGCTCTGCACGACCAAAACAAGGTGGTTGCTTGAAGAAGAAACCCTCCCTCCGTTCGGGCATGGGACCCAGTTCTCCCCGCGAGTCGCCCCCTCGGGTGCTTCTTGTTCGAGGAGGGGCCCTCACCCCCTTTTCCGGTCTTGGCGGGGCCTTCCATGACCTTCGCCTGGCCCTCGAAGACGGACGTATCGGAGCGTGGAAATCGGCGGGTGTTGAAGAGTACGACTTGGGCAAGAACCCATCCCCGCTCTTGCGCTTACGAACCCGCTGGGTGACCCACCCTCGGCGCGTCAAACGGAGAATCGACCGTTTGCACCGTGAGGGATCGATTTCGTTGGTTCATGTGAGCGATCAGGAACAGGCCCACCTGGTCCCCAAATCTTCCCATGTTCCGGTCGTCGTTTACGTCCACGACTTTTTCCACCTCTTCCCTCAAACCGTGACGCTGTCGGGTCAAGCCGTTGAAGTGGGCGACCAGGCACCTTCCCGGGTGCGTAAACAGGACCTTCGTCGGCTGATGAAAGGGTTGCGTCGTGCAGACGCGTTCATCTGCAACACCGACGCGACCGCGTCGATGTGCCGCCAGCATTTTCCCAACACCCCGCTGTACCAAATCCCCTACGCTCTGGAGGTGGCCTCCTACGCACCTCCAACACCGCTTCCAGCGCCTCCTGAGGCGCTTGCCCGCCCTGCCTGTCATCTGCTCGTCGTCGGCAGCCACGACCCTCGAAAGCGGCTTGCGTTCTTGATGGAGGTCTTGAGCGGTTTGGACGAATCCATTGCTGCAGACGTTCAGGTGCATCACATCGGGGGAGATGCCTCGCCCGTTGGCCAAGCCTCCGCAACGGCGCTCGCCCAAGAACGAGCCGTGAACTGGCATCATGTGGGCTCCAACATCAGCGATGATGTTCTCAACCTCTACCGCTGGCATTGCGAGGCCCTTCTCTTCCCTTCCGCCGCTGAGGGATTTGGTTACCCGCCGGTGGAATCCATGGCTGCAGGCCAACCTGTTCTGGCCTCCGACCGACCAGCGCACAACGAACTCATGCCCGAAGGGGCGTGTTTGCCTCCCGAAGACGCAGCGGCCTGGCGAGAGGCCATCGTTCGCGTTCACTCGGCGTGGCAGGCACGAAACGGGGCGCCTCGTACCCCCTCGTTGGCGTTGATGGACCATGTTTCCTTTTTGTCTCCGGAGCGTTTTTACCGAGACATGGCCAAAGCATGGGAAGAAATCTCCTCATTGTGAGCATCCAAATCCTTCATGAGCGGCGTTTGAGTCCCGCTCAACATGACAGCACCTATCCAACGCGTCGCCGTCGTCGGCGCGGGCAACATGGGCTCCGGAATCGCTCAAAAAAGCGCTCAAGAAGAGTTTGACGTGCAGATGGTTGACCGTGAACTCCAATGGGTGGAGCGAGGCCAATCCATCATCGCAAATTTCCTCGAAGAAGCGGTTGAACGGCGTATCTTTTCGCCGCAACAAGTGGAAGCCGTTCAAGGCCGCATCACCGGTGTGGTCGGGGTTGAGAACACGGCTGCCGATACGGATTTGGTGATCGAAGCCGTGTTTGAGGACTTCGATGTCAAAACCGCCGTCTTCTCGGCGCTCGACAGCGCTTGCGGCGAGGACACCATCTTGGCCTCCAACACCTCATCCCTGTCCGTCAACGCCCTCGCCGAAGCGACCGGGCGGCCGGACCGATTTGTCGGCCTCCACTTCTTCTACCACCCCGCAAAGAACCGTTTGGTTGAGGTCATTCCTGCCCAAGCCTCAAGTCAGGCGACCGTTGACAAGGTCGTTCAGTATTGCAAAATGCTCGGCAAAGTGGTCATCGTGTGCGCTGACCGGCCGGGCTTCGTCGTCAACCGTTTCTTTGTGCCTTGGCTGAACGAAGCTTGCTTGTTGCTGGAGGAAGGAGCGGCCAACGCCGCCCAAATCGACGCCATCGCTTGCAAGGCCTTCCGAATCGGACTCGGTCCTTTCGGCCTGATGAACCTGACCGGGCCGCCGATTGCGCTTCATTCCACGGATTACCTTGCGGAGCAACTCCACACCCCCCGCTACACCGGTGCAGAAAACCTTCGTGCCTTGGTCGGGGCGAACGAACAGTGGGACGTTTCCGAGGAGGCAACCTACAGCGACGAGCAATACACTGTCGTGTCCGAACGCCTCTTGGGTGTGGTCTTCGGCGTCGCCGCACAGATCGTCGAGGAGGACATCTGCAGCATGGAGGACGTCGACCGCGGTGCGAAAGTGGGCCTTCGTTGGGCTCGCGGTCCGTTCGAGCTGATGAACCGAATCGGTGTTGCCGAAGCACACCGCATGGCCGAAGCGTATGCAGCGGTTGCCGGGGAAGGTTGGAACGTTCCGGCGTTCTTCTCCGAACAAGGTTCCACCCCGTGGAACTTCTCGTACGTTGACACCACGGTGAACGACGGCGTGGCGACCATCACCATCAACCGTCCTGAGGCGATGAACGCCCTGAACGTCACGGTCGTGCACCAATTGACCGAGGCCGTTGCGGCTGCCAACGCCAACAACGAGGTGAACACCATCGTGTTGGACGGGGCCGGGAAAGCCTTCGTCGCCGGCGCCGACGTGAAATTCTTTGTCGACAAGATTCGTGCCGACGCCATTCCAGACATTTACGAATTCACCGCAGAAGGCCACGGCTTGCTCGAAGCGTTGGAAACCTCCTCCAAGACCACTGTGGCGCTGACCACCGGTCTGGCGTTGGGTGGCGGCCTTGAACTGGCCCTGGCTTGCGACTACCGCATCGGGACCCGTCGCACCCAGTTCCGCTTCCCAGAAACCTCGATCGGGATTTACCCGGGATTGGGGGGTTCTCAACGACCGGCCCGCATTTGTGGCATTCCTGCCGCACGTTGGGCCGTTCTTGCTGGGAATTTCATGGACGCCCAAACAGCCACGGACCTTGGACTGGTCACGCACTTGGTCGATGTGGCGGGCGTCGATGCTTGCATCTCAACCCTGGCCAAGCAAGGCAAGCCCGCCGAGAAGTATCCCGGTGCACCCGCCAACCCTGATTCACCGGTGGCGAAATTCGCCGCCTCGTTCTTTGACGATGCCAACATGCCGGTTCTGATGGAAGGCGGCTGCCCCGAGGGCTTCAGCACCGAAGAAAAGAGCGTCGCCCGCCAAATCAAGAGCCTCTCCTTCACGGCACCCATCGGGTTGCGCATGGCGAGCGACCTCATCGACGCCACCGCCACCACCTCTCTCAAGGACGGGTTGCAGAAGGAGCTCGACGGGCTTCACACCATCTTTGCCACGCAGGATGCCCTTGAGGGGCTCTCGGCGCTGATTGAAAACCGACGTCCAACCTACCAGAATCGGTGAGTGAACGCTTAAACAACGGCGTTAAGCCCAGCGCTCGGCGATCTCGTTCAACGCCCCAACGAGCTGAGCGATGTCGATGTTCTCGCCGCTCTCTTGTGCCATACGGAGTCGGTTGGTGACGGCTTCCACGGTCTCTTCGGAGGGTGCTTGACCCGTGACTTCCTCAATCACGTCGGCAATGCTTCGCCCGTGCCCGTTCATGATGGCCAAGATGGCCTTGATGCGCTCTTCTTCGTCCTTTGGGCTTCGTGCGGTCATTGGGCTTCCTCCAGTGCAATGTCGTTGTTCAGGTACCAATCGGACCAAGGGACGGGCGCTTCTTCAGTCCACTGGTTCAGCGGCCCGTTCTCGCGAATCATGCTATTGTTGTCAACCTCCACAAAGCCTCGGTTGGAGCTGGACTTTGGCCCCGGTTGGCCAAGGACCATGGCGGATTCGAGAATCGTCGCTCCCAAAGCCAGGCTGTTGGTGTCGGTGTTGCTCCAATAGGAAGCGAACCTTGGGTGGGTGTGCACCCAGAGTTTGAACGGCAATCGGCCGCCCACGGGGGGCTGGAGGGTGACTTGGCCGGCGGTGCCCCAGTCGATGAACACCTTGTCGTCAGCGTCGATGAGCACCGAGGTTTCCAGAGCAGCCATGACCGAAAGGATGTACACGCCGTCCCAACGCTTGGCTTGGGCCAGCACGGTTTGGACCGCGAGCAGGTCGGCGTCGTCCACCCGTTTTTCGCTAGCAGCGAGGCAAGCTCGGTGCCACGCCTCCTCGTCAATGGGCAAGTCTTGGGCGTTGGGCAAGACCATCATGCGCTCACCTCCGGAAAGGAAAGAGCACCGTAGGTGATGCTGCCCATGGATTGAACGGGTGCAGGTCGCCCACGCCACAGCTGGGTGGCCCACTGGGCTCCAAAAGCGGCGGCAGAAGCAAACCCGTATTCGAGGTTGCCAGCGTCAAGCGCACCCGGAACTTGACAGCTCGCAGGCTCGTGGTCAGGGGTCATGCGCTCAACCAGGGCGGGAAGAGATTGGGAGGACAAGGCCACATGGCCGTCGCCGCTGCAGCGCAGGTCCAACCAAGGAACGCTGAGTCGATGCACGAGGCGACGTGGCTCTGGACGGTCAACGCACACCACGATGAAATCAAAACCCTCCAGTTGCTCGGCGGTTCGCAAATTTTCGACGATGGCCTTGACTCGTAGGGATGAGTGTTCGTCGTCCAGTCGCTTGGCGATGGCGCTGACCTTGGCCTGACCGATGTCGTCTTCAGTGTAGCGTTGATGGCCCAAATTGGTGGCTTCAACCACGTCGGCGTCCATCAAGGTGATGCTGCCCTGGAGATTGATCCTGCGCAAGGCTGGGACCAAGAGTTCAGTCAGTTGGGTGCCGATGCCTCCAGCACCGACCAACAGCAGGTTGCGGGGTTTTCCCTCTTCGTTCATGAGGGAGAAATCGTTCGAAAGTATTTAAACAACTCAAGAAAAAGGGCTTTCCTCTTCATTTTCGATTCAAGAACGGCGCCATGATTCGCTCAATGGCTTCAAGCTGGCTTTCGGGAGGATAGTTGTTCTCGACGTGTTTTCGACCTGCGCTGGCCCACGCCTTTCGAGTTTCTGGATGGGCTGCCGCTTCGTAGGCCGCCATCCAACCTTCGTGGTCACCACGCTCGACGAGCACACCGGCTCCAGCGTCCCTCATCGTGTAGTGGAAACCGCCCTCGTTCACCACGATGGGTGGAACCCCCACGGCCATGGCCTCGAGGGGGGTGAATCCAAACGGTTCGTGATGCGCATGGCTGACCATGGCGTGAGCGCCACGAACCACGCCGACCAGCGCCGCTTGGGAGAGGCGTGGCATGCACGCCACCTCAACCCCCAGACGCTGACCCTCCGCAACCAGCGCCGCTTTTTCTTCGGCTGAGCCGCCACCGGCCTGCACGAGTGCATAGGGCGTGTTCACCAGCGAACGGAGGGAATCGTAGGTCCCTTTGACGTGGGAGATCGTGCCGATGGTGACGACGTAGGGTCCGGAAGGAAGGGCCACATCACCCCTTTCGCTGATCTCTTCGGGCGTGGCCTGAGCGGGCCAGTTGCTGAGGTCAACGGTGGGCAGCACATGGGAGCCTTCGAGCGGGCGATGGTGCTCATCCCGACGAGGTGGATGGCCGTTGGTCGTGGTGGGGTCGGAAGGCAAGCCGTAGGTGCGCTCGAGCAGAATCTGACTCCAGGGCGAATTGCCGAACACGGCGCTTTTGGGGCGCTTGAGCAGGGTACGAACGAAGCGCTGGTCCCGCCGTCGTTGCCGCGTGAACACGAGCCGAGTCAGCCAAAGCGGGCGCTTTGGTTGTCCGTCGGGATGGCGGTGAAGCACGTCTTCGTAGAGCCATCGGGGCGGTTCAAGGCAATGGTAGTTGACGGGAAGGTGAGGGGGAACAAGCGGCAATATTTCTAGCGAGCCGCGGCACACCGAGAGGTGCACCACATCGAACTTCTCCCACGGAATGTCCAAGGCCGCCCACGCCTTTTCGGCCGCTTTGCTCGCCGCAGCGGTGACCTCCGCAACCGCTCCTTCGGGCCAACTGAAGGCGCTGGCTGGCTTGATGAGGGGGGGCGTTGCAGGGAGCATCAATTCTTCCGCCTCTTCGGCGATGTCCAGGGTAGCCAAATGGACATCCCATCTCCCGTGGGCCATGCGGATGAGTTGGAGCAATTCACGTTCAGCGCCCCCCATGGTGGCAAATGAACCGCGCACGATGAGAACACGAGGACGAACCCCTTCGTTCTCCAGTGGCATGACCAAACGCTGGTCGAGGCGTCTATAAAATCCAAGGGTCGTTTTGACCGATGGTTATTGGCCGTCGTTCAAGCGACCGTTTGAAAAGGAAAACCATCTGGCCTTCAACATGGGCAGCAAGACCGCCATGATCACGGGCATCACGGGACAAGACGGCTCCTACCTCGCAGAACTTCTCCTCGAGAAGGGGTACAACGTGTACGGCTTTGTTCGGCGCGTTTCCCAGCCCACCTCCGGGCGCAGCCTCATCAACCACCTCATGAACCATGAAAACTTCCACCTCATCAACGGCGATTTGACCGACCAAAATTCCATTGACAACGCCGTCAGTCAAACCCAACCCGATGAATTTTACAACCTCGGGGCCATGTCCTACGTTCCAGAATCGTGGCGTTCGCCCATGATGACGGCTGATATTACCGGTCTTGGCTCCCTGCGTTGCTTGGAGGCCATTCGAAAGAACGCTCCCAACTGCCGGTTCTACCAGGCCGGCTCCTCCGAACAATTCGGCAAGGTGAGGGACGTGCCTCAAACCGAATTGACACCCTTCCACCCCCGTTCACCGTACGGCTGTGCCAAGGTCTTCGCGTTTGAAATCACCCGCAACTACCGAGAGTCCTACGATATGTTTGCCTGCACGGGGATTCTCTTCAACCACGAGAGCCCCCGCCGAGGTCTTGAATTCGTGACCCGGAAAGTGACCATGATGGCGGCCCGCATCGCCCACGGCTTTGACGAATGCCTGTGGATTGGCAATGTGGACGCCAAACGCGACTGGGGCTACGCTGGGGATTACGTCGAGATGCAATGGCGCATGCTCCAGCAAGATGAGCCCGGAGATTTCGTCGTCGCTACCGGGCGCACCCACAGCGTCAGAGACATGATCACGCTTGCCTTTTCTCACGTCGGCATGGACTTGACCTGGTCCGGCGAAGGCGTGGACACCATCGCTACTGACCAAAACGGCGTCGTTCGTGTCCGCACCAATCCCAAATTCTTCCGCCCCGCAGAAGTGGACCTGCTCATCGGCGACCCTGCTCTTGCCGAAAAGGAACTGGGTTGGGTGCCCAAGACCTCGTTTGAGGAACTGGTGCAGATGATGGTGGACTCGGACATGGCCATCGTTCAGGAAGCCGTTGACGGGGGCTATGCCCCGCCCACCCCCCCCGAGTGATTCGGAGGCTGTGAGTATCGGAGGCTGAAATCACCGGCCTGAACGGAGAACCGGTGGTCATCGCTCAGGTAACCTACGCTCGCCTTTGAGTGATGTGCGTCAGCAGCATCCTTCGGCACGCATGGGCGCAGCGATGAACGCCACGCGGTCAATGTCCTGCGTGTTGTGGAGTTTTTCCAAGGCTTGGCGAATCGAGCCGGCCGTGCCGTGAATGTGCATCGTGTCAACGCAAGTATGGCTGTTGGAAAGGCACTGGTGGTTGTAGGAGGAGACTTCGATGGCGTGGGAATGGCGCAATTCAATGAGCTTGTTTTCCACCCCGTGCTGGTAGTAAATCACCAGCGTGCCTTCCACGTCCTCGTCGTTGGCCATCG
>JAYOHN010000026.1:0-26837 GCA_038118245.1 Candidatus Poseidonia sp. | reverse complement strand
GGCCGCCGGAAATGGCGCACTCGCCCATGGCGATGCAATACTTGGGCTCGGGCATCTGCTCCCAGAGACGAACGACCTTATCGGCGAATTTCTTCGTGATGGGGCCGTTGACCAACAGCACGTCAGATTGCCGTGGAGAGGAGCGGAAGAGCACCCCAAAGCGGTCCCCATCAAAGCGAGGGGTTGCTGCCGCAGCCATCTCAATGGCGCAGCACTTGATGCCCAAGTGGAGGGTGAACAGCGATTTTCGTCCGGCCCAGTTGAAGTAGCGGCCTGCAAGGACGCTCAGGAATTGTTTGATCTTCGTCGCCTTGAGGGCCTCATCGGTCACATCACCGACCATTTCAACGAGGGCACGGCTGTTGAAGGCTGCGTAGTTCTCTTGCTGTCCTGCCATGTTCACTCACCTCAAATGTAGATTCGGCCTCGCTTGCGAAACACGTACCAGACGCCCAACGACATGGTGGCGAAGAACGTCCCCAGAATGACCAGAGCGTCGGTGGCCTTCTCAACGGCGCTCGCCCGGTCCACCACGTCAACAGCGGTAGCATCAGCGGCGACCATGCCGCCAAGCACGAGGAACATGAACGCCACGTCAAACACAAGGAAGATGATGGCGTACCAGTAGTACTGGAAGTGGAATTGAATCATCGCTTCGCCGACCGGTTCGCTGCCGCACTCAAACGTTGTCAAACGGCGTGGGTAGAGGCTGTGGTCCCGTTCGTAGCCCTCCAAGAGGTACGACCGGGTCACGTGCGGGCGGGCCGGGTCGACTTTGGGACGAACGAGCCACGTGATGATGAAGTTCGTCAACGGCATGATGATGCCCACGACGGTCAAGAAACCAATGGAGAGGTAAGCACTGGGCACCGATTCAAGTCCTGACATGCGTCGACCTTCTAAGAACGCGTACGCTCTCTGCTTGTTGCGACTTGAGGCCCCTCAATAAGCGTTGTCAAAGACCCTCAAGCCAAGCACCCATCGGGCCTTCAATGAACAACGGCGCAGGACCTTGGTTTTAGGAACGCCAAGGCGGTTTTGCGATTCACTTTCGGCGGGCGATGAGGGCCGCCAAAACGAGCAGCAACAGCAAGCCGCCAGCGGCCTGGGCCACCGTGGTTGAGGAAAGGCCCAGAACGCCTTCCTCGGGCATGCCTTGCGCGGCAAACTCGATGTTTTGTCGGTCAAGAACACCGGTTTCAGTCGGCTCAGCAGAGACCGTGAACTTGTACAAATCTTCCATCTCAGCACCGTAAGGGGCACGAACGGTGACGTTCACGTAAAGGCGTTCACCCTCGTCCAACATGCAGAGCAGATCGGTGTTTTCAGTGGTGCAGTCAAGGTTGTCGCTGTCAAGAACAACGGACCAACCTCGGAGGTTCTCCGAGGCAAAGACCCGGATTTCGGAGCGCACGTTGCCCGTGTTCACGATTGAAATCTCCCGAACAGCTGCTTTCTGACCGTACACGATGTCCAGCTCCTGTCGAGCGCCTTCTTCAAGGAAGGTGATTTCGTGGACGATGCTCACCTCCAAGGAGACGGCGACCAAACCGCTGCGGTCAGCGGCGTTCGAGACGCTGGTCACCAGCACCTCAAGCAGCCCGCCTTGTCCTGTTTGGGCCCCCGGATTCACCCTGAGCGTCAACTCGACGTACACCTCGAAGGGTTGGGCCCGATAGGTTTCGAAACCAAGGCCCATCTCGAGCATCTTCAACTCAGCGCCGTCCTGCGTCGATTCAAGAATCGGTTGCCCGCTCCCTTCGAGCACATAGGTAGCGTTGGTCACGTCCCAAATGCCGAAGCCTTTGGGAACGGACAACTCGCCGGTCACGGGCATGCCGTAAGCCGTCAAAGAACGGGTAGCGATGCCCTCAAGGCCACCGAGGGTGAACACCGCATCGTCGTTGCCGTCACCGGTGTTTTTGACCCACATGCCGATGACCTGCTCGCCGCTTGGGGGAAGAACGACGGACGCCGAGGTGGCGGTGTCCGTGTCTTGGAGGCGCAAATCCATGGAGAACTCTCGGTCGGACAAAATCGCCAAAAATTCGCCTTGCCGTTGGTTGTCGGGGATGCCGTCGTTGTCCCGATCCTGGCCGTTGGGGTCGTCCTTGTTACGTGCTCGCACCGTGAGCCGTGAATTCTCAAGTTCTTCTTCGCCGTCAATGCTCACAACAAGGTACACCCGTGTGGTGGCCTGAGGGTCGATGTCGATGTCGGTGAAGGGCATGCCGGCTTCGTCCTCAAACGATGCGCCCCATGCCGGACTGGCGGTCTGCGACACGACGGAGAGGCCGATGGTGTCCCGAACGTTGCCTTCATTGATGAGGTCAATGGGGAAGCGAACTTCGGTCCCGGACCGTCCGGTTTGATCGGTCGCCGGCGTCTCGATGTCGAATCCATGAACGGCGGCCACCGTGACGCGGAGCGTGACGGTGTCGTAGGCAGCACCACCGCTTGAAGGCAAAACGCTGAAGGTGAGTTCAACCTCTTCGGTCGCGAGGGCTTGGGTCGGCACGCGGACCGTGACGCCGACCGTTACTGATTTTTCGTTCCCGTGGCGGGAGCCAACCGAAACGGTGCTCTGTTCGAGTTGCACAGCCCAACCGGTGGGGGCGATGGAGGAGGCGATGCGCAGGTTGTCCTGTCCGTTGCCTTGGTTGGTCACGGTCAAGGTCGTGGATTTGTTGCTGCCCGGCTCGATGTTGGAGAGCAAAGCGCTCGCCACCGAAATGCTGGCGCCTCGTGATTGCCCGACGATGACCCTCAGGTTGACCTGACAGTCGGCTTTGAGCGGGTCGTTGGGCCCTTCTTTACCGCCGATGGTGATGACGGTTTCCGTTCCTGCCGTCACCGAGTCGTCGGGAGAGACGATGAAATCAAATTGGCGCTGTCCGTTCCCGTTGTCGTAAGGCAAGAGGCCAGAGGATTGCCCGTCCACGCTGAGCCATTGGGATGCTTTTGGCCCGGACCCAGCGGCGTAGACGGTCCAACCGACGTTTCCAGTGTTGGTGTAGGTGGCGGTGATGGTGGTCGTGGCATCGGGATTCACGCTCACGGAGGTTTTGCTGAGTTCCACGGTGCATTCCTTGAGTTCGGGCACGGTGAGGTCAAAATCTTCGGTGTCCTTGGCTTCTTGTTGGGGGTCGTTCGCCACGGTGCCCGTGATTTCCCAGCAGTGGGTCTCAGCCGATTGCCCGTCGTCGATTTCCACGGTGACGGTGACGGTTTCCGAGTCTTCTTCATCAACGTTCACCGATGATTCGCTCAGCGTCACGGTCAGGTCGGACGACGTAGCGCAATTGGACCCGTCACCGTCGTCGATGGCGAGGTTCACGGTTTGGTTGGAGCGCCCGGTGTTTTCCACCGTGACCAACCAACTCAATTCGTCCTCCCCCTGCCACGTTTTGCTGCGTTGACTTTCCGAAATGATGAGGTCAACGCCGAACAAGGCGTTTCCCGAGCCGTCACCAGCGGTGGTCGTCACCGTCACGGATTCTTGGGTGGTGGGTTCAGCCACATCGGGGGGCGTGACCTGCTCGTTGATGGTGGCCGTGACCGTGGTGTCGCAACTGCCCTCGGCGTTTTGTCCGAGGGTGACGTTGAGGGAGGTTTCTTCGTAAGACCCGCTTTCAATGGGGGCGGTGATTTGAGAGACGGCCGAGGCATAAGCGCCGCAATCGCTGCCTTCGTTGGCGCTTGCGAGCTGGACCGTGATGGGGTTGTCACCGTTGTTTCGAACGCGGATGGTGTATTCACCCGCTTCGCCAGGGTTCACTTCAAGCGTTGTTGGAATCGCGGTTAATTGCACCGAAATGGCTCGTCCGCCATCGGCCGAGGCGGCTGGCGCCATCAACGGAACCAGAGCCGTGAACATGAGAGCGACGAGGAACAGCGCTTGACGACGAGCGGTGTTGTTCGCGGTCGCACAAGGCTCCATGACTTCGCCTCGCCGTTCTCCTATCAAAACCCTGTGCTTCCGCTGCATCACCGGCAGCGCATCCTCAGGCATTTACAAAGTGCTCAGCCGGGGCTTGACAGTTAACGCAAACCGTCACCTCAGAAGCGGTGCAGCCCGTGGATGCGTCGCCGTGGTACCGAGCGCCGCAAGACGGGCAACCCAAGGCAACGGTCGTGATGGGATGGCGGCAGGTCCAACACACTGGAGGAGGGGAATTCGGCGGGTGAGCCGAAGCGACTGAAGGTTGCGCCATCGCGGGCGTTGGTGTTTGTTGAGGGGGCGAAACACTGAGAGTTTGGAGCCCCGGGGCGGCCACCATCGGTGTCAGGAGCATGCCCCTCTTGGGCGGTGCTTGGTCGCCTCGGGAACGCATGGCTTGAACACCCAATACGGCAAATGCGACCAACAAGATGGCGCCGAACAGCGCAAGGGCCATGTTGGTGCTCAATCCTGCGCTTCCGCTCGTGCCGATCGGCTCTCCCTCTGATTGGAGGTTCACCGTGAAGGAGGAGGACGAGGAAGGGCTTTGTCCAAGGGAGAGGCCAAGCGTGGCGCTTCCGGGGGTGTCCGCTCGAACATCGAGGCGAACCAAGACGGATTCGCCCACGGCGAGGTCAACAATGTCGTCTCCGTCGACCGAGACGGTCCACCCTGAAGGGACATCGAGAACGAGTTGCCGCTGGATGGCCGTGTTCCCGGTGTTGGTGATTTTGACCGTGATTTGGCGGTCCTCTCCCGTGTTGAGCAACGGTACATTCCCGACGTCCCACGCCGTCTGCTCGTTAACGGCGACCAAAAGGCCCACGTTGGTGCTCATTTCGACGCCCCCGTCGCTGAGGAGCAAGGTGAACGAAGGTTCGCTCATCGGGGGCATGTTGGCGGCAATAAGGACCGTGCACACCACGGGGACGACGTCGTTCATGGCCACGGTGTCCACCGGTGTGCATTCGCCAAACAAGCCGGATTCGAGTTGAAGGCTGGCGCTGGGAGACCACGGGGTCTCGGCGGTGTTGCTCAGCAACCATGTGAAGGTCATCGATTCGCCCGAAGGGTGGGAGCCGTCCCCTTGCGGAACGCCAAAGGAACGTCCGTCTGCATAATCAAGTCCCGCAAACGTCAATTCCGGTTCAGGAAGAAGTTCAACCTCGAGTTGCCCCTCCCAAGAGAATCGGGTGGACCCGTTGTCCAGGTTGAGCACAAGGTCGCCTGAGCGGGCGTTCTTTCCCGCTTCAAGGGTGTAGAGGAGGTTTTTGCTGGTGGCCCAAGGCAAATCAACGGGCGAGAGCGAGGTGGTGACCGACCACCCCGGAGGGAGGTCAAACGAGGGAACCAAGCGCATGTCCACGTTTCCTTTGTGTTCGAGTGAGTAGCGCAGCGTGACGCTGGATTCGGGGCGCTGCGTGCCGATGGACGATTCGATGTTGACGTAGAGTTCGCGCACCGTCAACACCTCGATTGGAATTTCGAACAAGGTGAGTTCCTGTTGCTCGGTTTGACTGACGGCCGTCAACCTCACGATGCGTTCTGCACCTGCAGCCGTCATGACCTGAGGGGGCGTGAACATCAACCCAACGGCTCGGTAGGCTTCGCTGTTGATCAGGCCGGTTGAACCCGATGTGGCCCCGGCTTCGCTTCCGAGGTTGGTGAAACCTGCTCGCCATCCCGCAGGCGCCTCCAAAAAGAGGTCGTAGCCGATGGGGGCGTTGCCGTTGTTGTAGAACCTGACCGTCATGTTCGTGGGGTCAGAGGGATGAACAGGAACGACCTCGTAATCAAATTCAATCGCCGCTTCGGGCAGGTCGGGGACCACAAGTTCGAGGTTGAGTGGATAATCCACGCCGTTGTCCACATCCAACCCCAGCAGGTCAATGCGATAGGTTCCCGGTGCGGGTGGAGCGGGGTGAACCAGCGTTACGGTGATGGATTCGGAAGCTTGGCCTTCCATGGTAAAATTGGAATCCGTGCTTCCCACGTACCAGGGCATCGTCTGCCCCGTAGCAACATGAACGACGCTGCCGGTTTGCATCGAGGCGTTGGTCGGAATGAGGGCCGTGTTGGTCAGGGAAACGTTCCAAGACGTGGTCGTGATCTCGCTGTTCGCCAGCACCTTACGAAGGCTCTCTGTTTCGAGTTTTACCCCCGGGGCCGTGACGTTGACAACAACATCGAGCCGGTTGTTGTCCTCGCGAATCTCCTCCATCGCATCGTCAGGGTCGATGATGAACGAAAGCGTCGTGCTCCCCGCAACTTGCGGTGTCCACGGCCAAAACACAACCTTGCTGGAGCCTGCCCCCAACTCGATGGACTGTCGGTCAATTTCTGTTCCGTCCACCTCAAAAGCGATGGGGAAAAGGTTGGCTTTCACGTTGCCGAAATTGAAAAACGAAGTCGTCAGTTGGACGGGGTCGTCCACTTGGGGGATGCCGACATTCATGGTAAAATCTTCCGGGACGACCTTGGGGTCCGGCCGCAAATCGTTGACGCCGTGTCCGAGAACGGCGATGGCGTAGGGTTGCGTCTTGGAACCGCTGTGTTGCGCATCCTTCACCTTCACCGTCCACGTTCCGGCAGCAGCGGCATCGATGAGCACGACTTCGAGGTTGTTCACGTCATCGGCCGTCCCTCCCGTCGCTGAACGGCCGTTGGAGAAGTCGTTTCCGAAATACACCGTGCCGTCCGGGGCCGTGACTTCAAGGTCCAGATCGTTCACAAGTTGAGCGGTCGAAAAGCGAGACCCTCGCTCGTCCGACCATGTGAGAACGACCTTGAACAAGCCGGAGGCTTGGGTGACGTTGAACGGGTACGATTTGCTGTTGCCCGTGCCCGACATCACCGACCTGTCGTCCACCCAGATGCCCTGTCCGGTGGCGGGTGCGAGCGTGTTCCGAAGATTCACCCGGCCCCACCCTTCGTCGTCGTTGGGGATGTCCCGAGTGCCGAGGTCTTGCGCTCCGAGCACCATCAGCGCCTTGACCAAGGCACCTTGCGGAGAAGGGCGTTGTGCAATTTCCTCCAAGTATTCCCGTATCATCAGCGCTGCACCCGCAGCGTTGGGCGTCGCCATGGATGTCCCGGTGTATTCCATGTAGTAGGTGTTCGACCATGTGGCGCTCCCGGTATCTCCTGCTTCCTGCGCTCGGCACGACCGCACAAAGCCGCCCGGAGCCACCAAGTCAGGTTTGATTCGGCCATCTTCGGTTGGACCTCTCGACGAACCGGACATCATCACGTCGGGCGAACCGCTGCCCCGGTTCTTGTGGTTGCCCACCGAAACCACGTTCTTGGCCGTCGCCGGCGGGGAAACCGTGCTTGCACCCGGCCCGTCGTTCCCGGCAGCAAACAGAATGGTCAGCCCCTCGGCGCCGTTGTAATATCGGTCGTAGTTGTTCGCCCGGTCGTCAACATCCTCGGTTTCCGAGTTGTACTTTGATTGTTGACTGGCGGCTGAAGACCCCCATGAATTGGTGTGGGTTCGCGCACCGGCGTTGTACGCCGTGTTGAGCAGGTTGTTGAGGGAGGGGGATTGGAAATTCCCGGTGTTGTCGTTTTCCATGGCTTGGAAATACAGTTCGGCGGCTTGGGCCACACCGCTGTAACCGCCGCGGAAGCCGTCACCAAGCACGGTGCACGACACGTGTGTTCCGTGGCCAGAGTGTTTGTCGGCGGTTGACCCGTCACCGATGACATCGTAGGCACCGATCACTCGGCTCCCAAAATCGCCGTGGTCTTCGTCCAATCCGGCGTCTGCCACCGCGACGATTTGACCCGAGCCGTCCAGGTCCGTGGTGAAGTAGGTCGCCATCGTGTTGGTTTGCATGTGGCCGCGCGCCTGGTCGTTGAAAGCGGCAAAAGCGGGGTCGGGACGAATCTGCATGACGGAGGGTTGCATGGCCAGTTGCCTCAGGCTCGCATCACCCAAGCGGCCTTCGTAGCGCCCGTCGTCCCAGGGACGCTCGTTTTCCAAAGCACGTTGAGCCACCTCACCGAGCCGTTGTTCAAGCAGACCGCCGTCGGCGTCCCTCAACGAGACCGTTTCAAGCGGGCCGTTGTCGTCGCGCCATCCGTCCAGACGAACCAGCGAATCGCGAAGCGCCACTTCGCCGTCGGTCAACAACACCACGTCGAGCAGGTCGCCGTCGACCAGCATGCCCAACGGCACAGCATGGGAAGCGAGGAGCGTTGGGTGCTGTTCCGCCGTTCGGAGCGCTGCAGGCGTGCCCTGAACAAGAAGGCCCGAAGGGGCGATGTATTCGCGAACGGCGAGGCCCTCAATGTCGCTGAGTTCGGTGCGCACCTCGTGAAGGCGCTGTTCGTTAGAGACCAGCAACATCAGCAGGTCAAATCGGGGTTCAAGCCACGATTCGGGGACCGGTCGAGAAAGCGTCAAGCCGTTCGTGTCAAAGGTCCCAAACGGTCCGATGGCGAGCGGGGCTCGCGCTTCTTCAGCCAACGATTCGTCCAACGAACCCTCGGCGTTGAAGTAGACGTCCTTCTTGACTTCAAAGCGCACCCATTCCGGTTGGAGGTCTTCAGCGACCTCGTCGGTTGAATCGGGGTAAAACAGAGCGCTGTTCGTGGAGAGAAAGAGCACCAACACGAGGAGAATGGCAGGACGTGAACCAAACGCGTCTGCCATGCTTTCCCCTCTTGCCCCGGTGTTTTATCGCTTCGCCCTTGGTGTCTTGGCTCGTTCAGTTGAACGGCCACATGTGCCGTTCTGCTTTGTCGTGGAAGATTTCTTGAGACCACACGCCGACCTTGTGTGTCCAGGAGGATTCGTGCAGAGACCCAGCGTAATCGCGATATTCGATGTCAACGACGACGGTGTATTCGGCCCACACGGTGTGACCGATCACCATCATCTCCAACTCGTCCCCGGAAATGGAGGTATGAGCTTCCATTTTCCCAAGTTCCAACGCCATCCGATCGAGCACCTCACCCTCCAGCGTTTGGAATTCAATTTCCAACACCACATCGGTGATGGGCCGGCTCCCGTCGTTGTGCAATTCTGCCATCATCAAATGGCCGCCCCGCTGCATGTAATGCGTCTCCACGGTCACGGCGTCCCGAGGTAGCAGCCAATACCACCCGCTCAAGGTCATCGTGATGAGGAGGAGAAGCACGGCGCCGGCCATCGCTACGCGGGTTGGGGTGATTTCCTTGGAAAGCGTGGTCAGCAACTTGGCTGCCTCTTGAGCCGCTTCCCACGCCTCAAGGTCGTCGCCCTCGGGTGGACTTCCACCCTGGCGCAGTTCGGTTTCGGTTGGTGCGGTCATCGTGCTCACCCAAACAAGAAAGCCAACCCACTGGCGATGGCGGAACTGATGGGGTCAACCACCATGATGTGACGGGTTTCGACAAATTCACCCGTAAGGGAGCCGATCAGGGACAAATCGGTCACGATGCCGTTCACGCCCATGGACGAGGCCGTTGGTACGATGCCCGTGAATTGAGCGTCGAGGAGCACCCCTCGCCCTTCAAACTTGAAATCACCAAACAACGGGATTTCGTACCCTGGTTCAAGGAAGATTTGAGCGCTGGCGACCAATCGACCGTCCGTGATGTCATCAATGACGATGAGGGGGTATTGGCCAGGCCCGGAGTGGATGTGAATCGTGGCCCCCTTGAGGTTTTGACCCACAACTTCCACACGGTCCATCGTCACTCCCGGTGCGGCAGGCAAATCGGTTTGACGAACATACACCCTCTTGACGCCTGAGCCGGAAGAGTCCACCCGCATACCAAAGTCGTCGGTCAGTTCCAGCACGAACCGGGTGGGAAGGTCTTCGGCCAACATCAACACATCGCCTTTGGCGTCAATCGCCCGTCCGCTCGCTTCGAGGTAGAGGTCCATGTCGTTCGTGTTGGAGGCGTAGTCAAGCGTGCGCATGCCTTGGAATGCGGTTTGCTTCTTGATGTCAAATCGAGTGTCCGGCTCGGTAGCGAGGTGCATTTCTCCCGGCAAATCCCGCATGTAAGCGGTTGAAGGCCACCACAACCCGTCCACATAACGGAGTTGTTGAAGCATCAGGGCATCGGCTGAATGGCCGTTGATGCGATGAACTTCGGGCACGACCAAATCCAGAATCAGGACGTCCCCGATAACCGCTGAGACATCGGTGGATTGCGGAATGCCCACAACGAGGGCCTCGACACGCGTCAGGGCCTGGTGGTCGATGAAAATCGCATGGGCCGACTTGAGGCGTACGCCGGCGTCGTAGTGCATGTCAACCGAAACACGCGGCACGGTCAGGTTTTCCTGCGTGGAGAAGAGGGCGTTCACCTCAACGTTTCGTGGCGTGGAGGTGTCCAAACCATCGATGAAAAGTTCAACGTCTTGCCCTTCAAGTCCGTTCGCCACCACCGTGAGTTGGGGGTACTTCGGCTGCCATTGGGTCATGCTGAGGTCCACCTCATACGTCGGCACGCCGGCGAGCATGCGGAAGTCGTACACGAGTTCGATTTCACCCGCGGGGAGCGAAGGCAACCAAGAACGAAGATGCCACGAGCGTCGGTCGTTTAGCGAAAGGCCCTGCTCTCCGAGCAAGGTCATGTTCACGCCTGCCAATTCTGAATCGTACACCCGGCCGTCTTCCAGCGCAGCCACCAGCGGCTCAGCCGCCGTGATGTTGATGGCGAGGAGCACCGACAAAGCTTGGTCTCGCTCGGTTGCGTCAATGCGTCCGTCCTCAAGGAGGGTGGCCATGACCTCACGGCTTGAGAGCGTGAACGTGGGCATCCGGGAAAGGTTGGCTTCGACGAAGGTTTGCTCGAGCGCTTCCATGCCGAGCCCGTGCATCCACGCCGGTTCGGCCTCAAGATTGGACCCTTTCTTGAGGTCCACCGTCATGTTAAACGCCTCACCGGTGAACAATTCAAGTCCGATGTTCATGTCATCGCTTTCACCGATGTCACCGCCAACATCGACGGACAACGCGTGGACGAAATCGTTGACCACGCGTCCAAAGTCCACGATGTCGCCGAGGAAAAAGGACAAGGCCTCGATGCCTTCTTCCTCGCCAAAGGTTGGAAGCTCAAGGCCTTCCGAATCAACGTCGGAAGGGAGGGTCATGGAAATGTTGGCCGGAAGCGGGTCAAAGTAGACCTTGCCGTTGAGCCCTAAGAAGGGGTCTTCATGCATCGTTTGGTCTTCAAAGGAGACGCTGAAAGGGGAGGAGGTTGCTCGGACGAGTTCCACCAGTGAATTGCCTTCCGGGCCGGTTGCACCCGGCACGAGGGGGCTCAAGCGTTGAATGGAGGTGATGTCCGAGAGTTGCACGCTCAGGCTTGCTTCGGCGGTGTCCTCGTTCACCCAGAACCGCATGTGGTCACCGTCCATCGTGAGAGGGGTGCTGGCGTTGGTCATTTGGAGTTGAATGGCGTCCATCGGCGCATCGGCCACGTACCCCACGGTGTCGCCCAGAACAAGCGTGAACGAAGCGGGCAGCCCCGTCAGTCGGATGGCGTTCCGCTGGTCGCCCGATTGCCCGCCGTAGGTGATGGTGCCGATGGGTTCGCTGGCTTGGTACTGAAGGGCGTCGGCCTGCTGGAGGACGTTAAAACTGCCCGGACGGTTGGAGACCGTTGTGGATTGCTTCACGGCGGTGGCGAGGTCTCCGTCGTCGTGCTTGATGTGGCCGATGAGCAAGGAGCCAGCGGCGTCGCCCTCGAGTTGCATGTCTCGGATTTCGTTGATCGGGTCAAAGGCGTGGCGAACATGGCTGATGCCTCCGATTCGCATGCTCATCGCCACCGGCACGAGCGGGTCCACCGGTCCCAAACGGCCGTCGACGACGGCGAGACTCGTGTCTTCGGACAGGAGGATGTGGTCCATCTCAGGAAGCCAAGGCTGCGGACTGCTGGCCAGAGCGAATTGAAGATGCTCGATTTGCATCGCCGTTCGGCTTCCTGTCGGCAAACTCTTCTTCACTTGGTTGAAACACTGAATGTCAATTTCGCCACCCGTTGAACCGGCCGTGCCCACCACCGCCGTGGGCAAACCGTTGAGGATGGTCCCGATATCAAGCACGACCTCAATGATGGTGAGCAAGGCGTTGTCGAGGAGTTGGGCAATGGTGTTCAGGTTGGGATTGTCGTAGTTGATGCGGCTCACGCCCGTCGAGGAGATCTGGAAACTCCCCTGGATCACGATGACCCGAGGAAGGTCTTCCATTTCCACCAGCATGGATGAGGCGTCGCCAGCGTAGCCCATCCGTTTGAAGGTTGAGACGTACGAGAAGGTGTCAATCGATTCCGTCCCAGCGATGAGGAAGAGGGTGTTTGGCGGTTGCGCCGGGTTCACCGGCAACGTGGGGTCGTTCACGTTCTGCGTTCCGTCACCTGAGAAATTCTTGATGGCGACGATGAGCGAGAGGCGCTCGGGGACCTCGCCTGGAAGGTTGGCGGACCCGGGAGCCTCGCCGATGGTGGTGAAGATGGCGGCGATTTCGTCGTCGTGCAGCGTACCTGAAGGCAAACCGCGAATCCAAAGGCGGGAATCGGTGATGTTGCCGAAGGGGCTCTCGCCTTCTGGGACGTTTGAACGGTCTTCGTAGTAGTGGATGTAGACGTCCGTGCCGACATCGCTGTACACCTCTACGGTGTCAAAGGTGTTGTCTCCGTAATTGTCGTTGCGGAGCGTCAAATCAATTTCGCTCGGGATCAACGTGCTGCCCTCCTCGGGATGGAAACCGACGTCAAGGTAAGCCAATTCAAGAACGGGGATGCTGTTGTCGTTGCGTACCTCGTCAAAATGGACGTAACCCACGCCGATGCCGATGCCGCATTTGTGCTGCCGACTTTCGGCGTCCCAGTCGTTCGCAGGATCGTAATTGAACGTCTCGCTGCAATCGGTTTGGAGGTTGCCTCCTGCGGCGTTCGGGTTGGTTAACCGAATGGCGTAGGGCGCCGTGATGCCGGTCAACGCCAAATCGCTTGAATTGACTTGACCGCCGAGCAAGGCCAGCACGAGTTCAGCGGCCGAAGTAAAGGTCCCTGCAATGTCAAATGAAATCCGCTGGATGCCCACGCCTAAGGTGACGTCGGCCGGTGGTTGTGTGAAACGGGTGTCGATGACCACGGCGTAGGATTCCGAATTGGAGAGGGTGATGTCAAAGGCAAGCCCCTTCATCAACGAGACCTCAAGATGCTCCAATTCGTCCCACAGGGGGTCGTTGATGTTCAACGCATTGACGGCCCACTGGAAGGTGGGCCGCACCCAAAGTTCGGTCGGTGTTGGAATCAAGCCGCCGCTCAATTCGATGCCCCAACCTTCCCCTTGGGTGGTGAGTCCAGCCAGCGTGAGCGCAACGGAAAGGTCGTCGGTGCCGTCACCGTCAATGTCGATGTAGTTCTCAAAAAGCACCAGATTCGTCCCCACAAGCAATTCGCCGGTAAAGGTGCCTGAGTCCCAAGATTCGTAGGAAGGCCCGTTGTTGCGAGCCGAGAAGTTCACGTAAATCGCATAGGTGTTGATGCCGACGCCCAACAGGTTGTCAAGGCCCAAACTTTCGACCGAGAAGAGCGTCTCCCAGAGGTTGTATGGCCAGCCATCGGGTTGAGTTGAGGCGTCGATGAGGAATTCGTACGGCCGAGGGTGGTCGGTTTCAAGCGGCGTGGTGTCCCGCAATTCCACCTGATCGAGGTAACTTTCGGCGTCTGCGAGCGCATCTCCCGGGCGAACCTCCCGTTTTGAAGCATCCAGCAAAGCAAACGACGATTCGGCTCCTTGGAGCGCCACCAAGGATTCGCTTTCCGCTGCTCGGTCAGCGAGCGTGGCTGCAAAGGCATCCAGCACGCCAAAATCGTCCGTCGCCACCGAAACGTTCCCGGAAACGGGTTGCATCATGGAGAGCAGCATCACGGAAACCAGCATGATGGCGAGGCGCCCACGCCGGCGAGGTTGAGCCACCCCCGGCCTGACGACGCGCAGCGCATGCTCATCCATAACCGACTCTTGCGGCTCCTCCTTTGAGAAGCATTCGCCGCCTTGCGCCAACAAACACCCGCTTTGAGGGACCTTACGAAGCGACGACCGTTTGGTCAACACCGCACCCCGGGCAACCCACCAGAGCGCGAGTCAGGCCGGCAGGGACATCCACCTCAAACACGGCATTGCAAGCAGAACACGCGTGCCGGACGAGCGTGGGCGCCGGTGCTGGAGGGGGAGAAGGATTGGAAGGCGCCGTTTCGGGCAAAGCCACCGAGGGCGCTGGAGGGAGAGAGACGGCTGTGCTTTGGGGCACAACCGCCTCGGTTGAGGATGCATCGGACGAGGTCTTGGGGGCGGACTCAGTCGCCATCGGAGGGAGGGAAACGGAGGCGTTCCCGGAGGGGGGTTGAACAGCGTTCGTTGACGGGGGTTCCTCCGCCGGGTCGTCCTCGTCCATCAGGGCGCTGAGGGCATCCATCCCCGAGGAGACGGGGCGAAGAGCACTTCCAACTTCGCCGTCAGACAGCAGGGCAGCAGCCTCTGCCGCTGCTTGGCTGCTCGCTTGGGACATGGGGGCAACGGCGTACGCCGGTGGCGCAAACGCTGCCGTGGTGTCCACCTCGTTTGAAGCACCGTAAATCGCATCAAACTCGGCCTGTTTTTCGGCGGCTTCCCGCTCGGCTTGTGGGCGCACATCGCCCTGGTCGAGCCCGGCGTAGGCAAGCGCTTTTGCAAAGAGTGAGAGGGAGGTTTGTTGAGCCACGAGGTCCATGTGTGCTCTCGCTTCTTCAAGACTCAGCCCTCGGTTCAGCAACATGTCAACCGCCAAGCGCCGCTGCCAGAAACGGAAGCCAACGACCCCTGCACCCGCCAACAACATCAACCCGGCCACAACGAGCAAACCGGGGCCCAACGAGGCGTTTTCTTGAGGTTCAGCGGCGACGTTGACAGAAAAAGCGAACGAGGCCGAGTTGTTTGAAGCGTCAAACACCGTGACCACAATGTCTTGCTTGCCGGCGCTGGCGAAGGTGATCTTGGGCGCGAGGCCCATTCGGTCCGCATCGTCGCGAGGGTCACCGTTCCCGTCGGTGTCTTTGGTCGGTTGCAGGTCCCAATGCACGCGAAGCAGAGCGGGGTCATCGTACGCATCGGCCACCTCAACGAGGAACGAAACCGAATCGCCTTGGTCGAGGGTTTCGGGGAAGGACGCACCCTCAGCAGGGCCGATTTCGGGGACCGAAGGGTCAACGATTCGAATCGATGCATTGCTTGTGGCGCTGTTTTGGCTTGCATCGGTCACGGTTAACGATACCGCAGCTGTCCCGGTTTCCTCCCAAGAGAGGCTCACCGTGGTGTTGCTTCCCGCTTCTGCCCCGTCCACCGTCCACGCACAGGAGGCCACCGTGTGGTCATCGGTGCTTGACGCACAATTGAGCGTCACGGTTTGTCCGACGTTCACGCGCCACCCTTCGGCAATGACGACGGCGCCCGTGGCTTGCACCCGAGGAACGGGGTCTTGCGTGTCAACGACGTCCACCGTATACGAGGTTGAGGCGGACTCGCCCGAAGGAGCGGTCATCCGAACCGTGACCGTTTTTGTGCCCGGCGTTGCCCACGAAGGTTCCACCACCAAGCCCTCGCCATCGACGTCGTTGGTGTCGTTGCCGTCTTGGTTGCTGTCCACCGTTGCATCAAAATCCCAAGTAAACGTACCCCGCTGACCCAACCGGTTAGGGGTGCTGGTCGCATCAAGCCGAAGCGATTGCCCGAGGGACACCTCACCGCCACCGTCGTCCACCACCAGCGGGGTAAGCGGGGGCGCCAGTTCAAGACGAACGGTCACGCGAAGGTCTTCGCTGCCGTTGCCACCTCCAAGCGGCGTGTCGGTGTTGTCCACCACCAGGAGCAACTCCTCGCCTTCGAGGGAGGAGGGGACCATCCAAGTGAGGGATTTGGGGGTGTTCACGTTTTGCAGTCCACCACCGTCAATGAATTGGACGCCAACGCCTCCGGAAACATAGCGGTCGTGCATCGCACGGGTCTGCAGGTAAACGTCACCAACGAATTCCATGTCCCACGCAGAAACGACCACCGTGGTGCCGGCGTCCAAACGAAGCTCGTCGCCCGAGAGGAGAACGCTGTAGGTGTCGCTTGCAACGGCGACCAAATCGTGGTAGGGCGTCCAATAGGCTTGGGCCAACGGGTTGACAGAGGCGGAAACGGTGCTGCGTTGACCGCCCTGGTCGCCTTCTCCTGCGTCCCCGTCATGGGCCTGATTGTCCAGAACCATGTACCAGTTTTTGGCGGCGATGGAAGGAGGGACTTTCCAATGAAACTCGAAGGCACCCAAGGCCGATTCGGTGCTGGCCGGTTGCGCCATGGAGGAACGGTAGGATTGACCCAACTCGTAAGGTTGGATGCCGTTTTCATCAAAGAAAAGCAGGTCGATGGCGTCGTCGACCACAATCACGCTGAGGTCGTACACGTCCCCAGGTTGCAGCGTGCCAAGCCAAACGATGACGCAGGCGCCAGGGTCCACTTCAACCGTGGATTGCAGGTCGCCAACGGCCGCCGTGACGCAATCGGGAGCCGCCCGTCCAGCGTCGGCCATCGTCGCCGTTGGAGCGACAACGAGCAAAACGACCAACGCAAGTGCGGTCAACCAGCGCATGATGTTGGCTCTCCCTGAGTGCATTTCAACGATGGGGTTCCGTGTTCGCTTCACGCCATGCGTTCTCCGTCCATGCCAAATGTTTGACCCGGCCGTTGTCCCCCACCGTCAATCGGTCGCCGTCGTTCAAGGCGACCACGGGGAGACCATCGGCCAGCCCGTGGGCTTCAGCCAACACCTCATCGAGGTGTTTGATGCGGTTGCTGTAGTGCGTGAGTGCAAGGAAGGTCGCCCCGATGGAACGGGCGGTCTGAACGGCACCCGCCGCCGTTGAATGGAGGTGTTCGTGGGCTTTGTCTTGCTGCTCGTTGAGAAAGGTCGCCTCGTGGACGAGGAGGTTTGGCGCCAATTCGGCCGACCACGCTGGCGGACATGAGGCCGTATCGCCCGAGATCAACACGCTGGTTCCCGGGAGCTCCTCGCCTCGGAACCAAGCCGCTTCAAGCATCGTCCCGTCAGCGGCGTTGATGTCCTCGCCTCGTGCCAGACGGGCCCGTTGCTTGGTGTTGAGGGACAGTTCGTCTGCTCGCTTCCGATTGAACGCACCCGGCGTCGGGCCCTGTTTGAGGAGCCATCCGCACGAAGGTACCGTATGGTGGCTGGGGCAAGGGAGAAGCGAAGACCGTTTCCAACCGTCCGGCTGAGGCATCCCGTCGAGCCGTTCAGCAACATCGTTCACCGGGTCAAGGCGAACCCATACATCGGCCTCCACATCGCCGAGCACCCATTGAATCGGAAAACCGATTCCTTTGGCGCCCAACGCAAACCAAGCCACGAATTGACGGGCGAGGTCTGCCGGCGGAACCGAGGCGGGAAAAGGCTCCCCGTTGAGGAGAGCATGAAGCGCAGGTGTGGAAGAGGGGCCGATGACGAGGAGCGGCCGTGTCCGGTTCTCCAAATCCATGGATTGCAACCAAGGCAACGCCCCCCAGGTGTGGTCAAGGTGCCCGTGGGTGAAGGCCAACACATCGACATTGCCCGGCTTGAGGCTGTCCCCTTTGGCTTGAGCCTTGAGTCGCCGACGTTGCGTGGTAAATCGGGATTGGAAGCCTTCGCCGCAATCGATGACGGCGGTTCCTTCCGGGCCTTTGACGAGGCTTCCGCTGACGGCGCGTTCAGCGGTGGGTCGCGCTGAGGCGGTGCCGAGAACATGCACATCGAACGCCATGGTTGCACCTCAGGATTGCAGGGGGATGGGCGTGGGGGGGAACCAACGCAACAGGACGATTTCATCAATGGCCCGGACCCATCGCCAAGGCACCGCCAGCGGGATGGAGCCCTCCACCAATTCGGCAGGGGTGTCTCGAACAAAGAGATGCGTGCACTGGAGGCCTTCAGCGTCAATCACGGCGTCGTGAACAACGCCCAACTTTTTGCCGTTCGGAAGGTACACGTCAAGGCCGGTCCATTGAGACATGACCTCGTTGCCCACCACCATGGATGTGGGTGAGGACTGACCCTCAATAAATCAATGCCCGCAACGGCCCATCAGCGGCTGGTTCGCCGGCGATGGAACGGTGTTCACTTGCCGCGGTTCAAGTTGGCACGCAGCGAAGGTCGCAACTTCTCAGCGCCCTTCCCCTTGTTGTGCAAACCACGACCGCGCTTGCCAGCGGAAGTCTTGCCGCGGTAGGCTCGTCCTCGGTGGGAGGTCTTGCCGTTGGCTCGAGAGAAGACGCCCAACTGCTTGTCGTTGATGATCGCAGGGTGGTGCGTGTCGATGAGGATGACCTCGTAGTACTTGTGCTTGCCATCTTGGCCGACCCAGTAGGAGTTGAGGACCTCAAGGTTGGGGAAGTGGCGGTTGACACGCTCTTCAGCGATGCGCTGGGTGTTCTTGGCCATGGTGATCTTGGAGATACCGGCCTTGGACGGCTTGCGCTTCATGTGAATCTTGCCCTTGCGAAGTCCACCACGGCGGACGCGGGTGCGGATGAGGACAACGCCTTGCTTGGCCTTGTAGCCCATGCGGCGAGCAGCGTCGAGGCGAGTGGGTCGCTCGATGCGGCAGTTGACGGGTTCACGTCGCCACTGCGCCATGCGTTGCTGGCGGTACATGTGGGGCAGTGCGTCTTTTGGACGTCGCCAGGTCTCACGAACGTGTTGGTACAATCCTTGTGCCATGGAGTTCACCTCTGCTTCTCAGCATCTCGCCGACCAATCTCCCCTTTATGAGCCTGCCCACGCGGTTTCTGCAACCTCAAGGCAGCCAGAGCGGGAGGCCTTCGGCTTGGATGGCGCGCCATCCACCCCAAAGCGAAATCACGTTCGTCCAGCCCATGTCCTGAATCGACGTTCCAGCCATCGCACTTCGGTACCCGCCCCCGCAGTACAACACCAAGCGAAGGTCGTCGGGAAATCCTTGCTTTTCGATGTCCCGCTCGATGACCCCTTTTCCGAGGTGAACAGCGCCTTCGAGGTGACCGGCGTCGTATTCCTCACGCTCCCGAACGTCCAGCACGACCATAGGCTGGCCGTCTTCCATCATCGCTCGGAGTTCTGCAGCGCTGCATTCGGTGACGGCCTGACGAGCCATTTCGGACGCAGCAAGAAAACGCGGGCTGTGCTTTTTGGCCATGTCCCTGCCAGAGGAGGTAGCCTCTTGAGCACATCGCCCCACCCGTCAGCATGGCCGGCCAAATCACCGGGTTGGAGGCCGTCATGAAGGCCTTGAGCGCCGGTGTTGCCGTGGACCGGGTGCTCGTGGACCGCGACCACGACACGACCGAACTACGGGCCCTGTGCGAGGCGAAAGGCATCCCGCTGGAGGAAGGTTCGACCAACGACCTGTGGCGCATGTCGGCCGACGGCGCCCAAGTCGCTCTGGCGCTCACCGGGCGACCGCAAAACAAAATGCTCGACGAGGTCATGAAGGCTGGCGGGTGCATCTGGTTTTTTGACGGCGTGGAATACTCCACCAACCTCGGTTTCGCCATCCGTACCGCTGAGGTTTCGGGCGCCGATGCGGTCCTGCTCAACGTCTCCAAAACGCACGAGGAGCGGCGCACCATTCGCCGCGCCAGCATGCGGGCGGACCGATTCATTCCGGTCATTTACACGACCACCGAAGCCATCCTCGCCTCAGCCAAGGAGCACGGACTTCACATGGTGGTGGCGGAGGACGTTGGGGAGAAGGGTCCGTGGGACGAGGACCTCACGGGTGACGTGGTGCTGGTGGTGGGCGCCGAGCGGGAGGGGGTCAGCCAAGCCGTTTTGGAAGCCGCCGACGCCGTCGTGAAGTTGCCGATGGACGGCTTCGTTCCCTCCTACAACCTGCAGGTGGCCGTGAGCGTGATGGCCGTGGAAGCCCTTCGTCAGCGCCAATCGCTGGGAAACTGAATTAAGGCAAGGTTTTGCACCAGCCTGCATGGGTTTCTTTGCAACCATCGGCCGCGGGTGGGAAATGAGTAAGTTGAGCATGGGCGTGGTGAAGAAAGACCCTGAATTGCTGGTCTATGTCATCCTTTCAGGTCTCATGAGCCTGGGCTGCTTGGTCGCCATGTCCTTGCCCCAATTCCTGGAGATGGATTGGGCGGTCAACCCCGACGGGTCGTTCACCCCGGGCTACCTCAGCTTCACGTTCGTCGCCTACATGTTGCTGAGCATCGTGGTCGTGTTTTGGAATTGCGCCATCGTGGCCAACGCCAACATTCGCCTCACCGGCGGGAACCCAAGTTTTGGCGACGGATTCAACGCTGCGGTCAAAAAACTCCCCATCATCATCCTCTGGGGCATCATCGCTGGCACCGTTGGCTTGTTGCTCAAAGCGCTCGAAGGGGCGGCGCGCAGCAGCGAAAACAGCGCCAACCAAGCCCTCGCGATGGTGATTCACCTCGTGGGCGGGTTTGCTTGGTGGGTGATGACGTTCTTCATGCTCCCTCACCTCATCATCGAGGGTAAGGGGCTTGGAGATGCTTTGAAATCCAGCAAATCCACCTTTTTTGGGACCTGGGGCGAGAACATCACCTCGGGCCTCGGCATTGGTTTGGTTGGCTTCCTCCTTGGGATTCCTCTGGTGGTTCTCACCTTCGCCCTCACCGCAGCTATCGGACCAGCGGGTTTGTTGGTCGGTGCGATTCTGATCGGCCTTCTCGTGGCCTGGGTCAACGCCGCTGAACAGGTGGCCGTCGTGGCCCTCTACCGCTTTGCGACCGACGGCAAAATGCCCAAAATCTACCAAGATGCGGGCATGAAGATGTACACCTTCGGCAACGCCGCTGTGGACATGCCTCAGCCCAAGATGTGAGTCTCTGGTGCTCGCTCAGCGGCCCTCAAAATGAGAGCGGCATGATGAAGTTGAAGGTCGTGATGACGCATCATCGCCTTTTCCAGTATTCCACCGAATCGTAACCGTGCGCTTCCATTTCAGCCCGCAGCGGGTAGTCGGGGAACTCTTTGGCGACCGTTCGGTGGGTGGCCGTGATCACGAACCGCCATTTGCTCCTCCAGCCCAACTCCAGCAAAACATAGGCTTCCTCAAGCGGAAGTCGGTGGAGGTGTTTCATGATGTTCAGTTTCATGGTGCCCGAACCGTTCTGCATCAGCGGGAGCCACAGTTCGAAGGGGTTGAAACTGAGGTTGGTGGCGCTGCATGCAACCGCACCGAGGTGGACCCCCTCAAAGGGCATCTGGAGGCATTCCATGGCGAAGTCTTCGAACCAGTCGCCGTAGGTTTGAATCTCGTGAAGGTAACCGCCCAATTCGTGGGGCTCAAGGCTTGGAAGAAGGTCGAACAACCATTCATCCATGTCAACTCGGTGCGATAACCAAGCGATGAGGCTCCGCTGGAACGGGCCCGCTTCGGTGTCTTCAACAAGTTGCAAGCTGCGCTGCACCAAGAGCGGCTCCAGGTCCGGATAGTCTTGCAAGGTGGCATGAACGAGCATCAAATGACGGTCTTCCTGCTCGTGTTCAAAGAGGGGTTCAAGCCAACGCCAAGCAACTTCAGCCTCCTCAGGGCGGAATTCGGTGAGGGCTTGGCGTCGCACTTCGTCTTGAGGAGCGTAGAGATAGGAGCGAAGCACGCCTTCCAAGTCTTCAGGCGCATGTTGGCGAACCGTGTTGATGACCCAGAGATGGTCGTTTGCGGGGCGTTCGTGCTCCTCCATCACCCAGTAAGCGATGCTCAACGCTGCCTCCGGCTCGTCGTCCCACGCAAACCGGTCACGAAGAATGGACCAATCCCGGTCTGGAAGGTCCATCAGGTAGGCCCAAGGTTCCCACTCGCCATCAGCCAAATGCTCTCGAAACGGTTCAAACACCGCTTCTTGTTCAGCCGGACGAACGTTGAGTCGGTAGCGTCCAAAACCATTCGTGCCAGTTTGTGGGTAAATCGCCCGCGCCAGCGTTCGGGGAAGCGCCTGATAGACGGGTTCCTCCTGGCAAAAGAGTAGAATGAGGGACGCAACGAGGTCGGTGTGGAGGTCGTGACCGCGCCCTCGTTTGCCGACCACGCAAATCTTGTGCCCGTCCACCCAAACGGGAAGGTGATTGACATCGACCTGACGGACGTACAAGCCCGCATCCAAGCGAGCGGCCGCCAAGGGGTAAATGGAGAGGGTTTTGCCGTTGATCTCTCGGTTCAGCGAAGTCCCGTGGTCGGAGAGGTCGTGGACGTGCCTCGACCAAACATCGCTCGTGTCCGCCAACTCATCGCACCACGAGAGCGCCCGCAGGACGGCGTCCCGTTGCCTGGTGGCGAGGGTGGTTGGAAAGTCAAGTTCGCCAAACGCCGTGGTCGCCAACATCGCTGATTCTTGTCACTTCACCCCATATAAATCCAATCAGGGTTAGCGGCCAAAAGGCTGGCCCCTCGGTCAGTCCTCCATACCGGTTAGATCCCCAATGTGCTCATCAATACCATCGGTTTGGGTTTGCTCGGGGCCTGGATTGAATAACCACGCTGATGGCGATTTTCATGACCCTCTCAGGACGAGAACCCAATTGCGCGGGTCGCCGAGGACAGACGGAACGATTCGTTCGAACAAGCCGGTGCTTGTGTCACACTGAATGCGAACATGAACCGACATACCACCATAGTCACTGATGAAGTGATTAACAATCCCTTTCCTGCCCTAAGCATCAAAAAGACAAAACTTGGTTCATCGAATGAGTTTGTGTTTGCATCACAGAAGTCTTCATTTCCGTGCCCGTGGTAGCGGCGCACATGCCGGATGAAGATGATGAACGGGGTGTGGGGAGCCTGGATATCTGGTGCCCGGACAAACGTCGGCACGAAGTTCCTCATTGGGTACCTTTCCAAGGGCATGAAACCCCCTTCAGCGCCATGGCCCATCTTCTTCGTATTTGGCCAGGGAAAGAGCGAGCCTACGAGGCATCAGAGGAGGAAGCACATCTCCGCATCATGCAACTTATCTCAGGCTATCCCCTCATCCGAGAAGGGAGACGTCCTCTTGACGAACCACTGAACCAAGACGCACAGTTGAGTTTTCATCTGTCGTCTTTCCTGGACAAAATTTACCCGATAGGGGAGAATGAAACGACCTTGCACTCGTTGCCAACATGTATTCTTCATCACGATCTTAATTTCGATGCGAGTGGACCTCAGCGTACTCGGAATTATTACCAAATCTTCCATTACCTCATGATGTCCATCCGCAAAGGATGCACTTTTGGTATTGACTTGGCTGAGGAAAATAGAAAGGAGTTTTCACCAAAAAAATTACACGAAGACGAAATTAAATTCATCACTGAAGTTCGCTCTCAAATAGCCTCAAAGTATTGGCCAACAATGGACAAAGAAGGCAAACTTTTCTGGAAAGTTTTCGATAGAGGCGCACATATGTTCTTCAATGCTGACGAAGGCAGGAAAAAGGGAAGGAATTTCTTGATCCATGGTGTTAGGTTTGCACATATTCAAAAATGGATACTGAAATGGGGAACACCAGAATTCAAAACACCCGAAGATGAAAGATGTTTACACCCCAATGTGTCTCACAAAATGATTATCGGCGCATCCAGCATGCTTGAAGCCAGCTTGTCGGCTCTTCGGACAAAAATTTTGGAACACAGAAGGGCAGGTTCAATTGTCGTTGATGGAGGGGGCCAGCTACGCTACATCTCGACCGTTTCGAAGGATGAGGAAAAAACATTCATCCAGGACGTTGTTCTGGATTCATTGCTGATGCCAAACATCCTTTCTCACCCCTATCACACCATTATTGAACGTGCCGCAAATGACTATCTTACATTACTCACGAAGCCGAAGTCAAAGCCATTTCTGGACCGATTGGGACTTGACGAAGAGACATTCAAGGGCATGAAAAACGAAAGCGGAAAAGCAAATTCGAAATTTTGGAACTACTTTGTTGGAAGGGAGGGCTTGAAGCACTTTCTCCCTCCGCTTCGATATTCGGATAAAGAAGATTTGGAGAATGGGAAGTTCCTTTGGGAGAAGAAAAAAAACCACCTCCCACAGCAATGCCTTGAGTGTTGTTTATGCAACGAAAAGAAAGGGAAGTTAAGTAGTAAACCAGCGAATATAATAGGGAAAGGGATTGAATTTGTATGCTTTTTCCACTTTTTCCTTTTCGAGATCGGCAATCTCTTTCAAACCCGACAAAAAGGCAATTTATCTTTGGTAGACGGAACGAACGTCGTTAATTTTGGGCCACAAACCACTGTAAACCATTTGGTCATGTTTGATGGAAATGGTATTGGCTCAATATTTACCAAATTTAACTCGGCAGATGAACGTGATCTCATGCCTTATTTTGATGATGAAGAAAAAGCGAAATTAGCATCGTCTTTATACAAAGAAATAAAACTCCCAAAAGTGGAGGGAGAGATCGATCCAAACAGAAAGAAAAGAGAGAAACTCATCTACTTCCGGCACGACTTGATTATCCGAATGCAACGCAAAGCACAAATCCACAACTCAACTTGGTGGACAGCGTTTCATGAGACGTTGGTCGAAAATGGAATCAGCAATCTCATTCCTTGGATTATTGCCGGCGATGACGTCATGTTGGCAAATGAATCAAGCGACCTTGATGATGAAAAGATATGGGGGTGGTTGACAGCATTCATTGATCGCATCGTTAAACGAATGCCGAACGGGTATCCAATCTCACTTGCAGGCGCAGTGGTTTAAAGAGATGAACAAACAATCACATCAACTTATGAAGAAGCAAAAAAGCTTGAAAAATTGGCTGGTTATGCTTGGAAACAGCGTTACATGCAGGAGATTATGCAGAAGTACGGCAATGATGCCGGATTCTATTCAGCCATGAAAATTTATCACGAGGGTTTGAAGAACCTAAATTACCCAAAAGGTCCCTACTCAGATAAAGCAAAACGAGAATTGGACAAATCCCTTGAAATGGAATGGGCTAAAGTATACGGTCATCGGGGTGATGTGTACCTTCATCATTCAAAAATTTCCAAATTGGCGGCGTTTAATTTCCGCCATAAACGTGATGTTGAACAGGCAATCGCCTGGTTGGAAAACCATCCTCAGTTCTATGTGAAGCATGAAAATAATCTACACTCACTCTTCCTAACGAACTTACTCAATCAAACGGATTGAACACAGCCAACGGGGACAAATGTTCAGAAACAACAGGGACATTCCCTCCCACCTACTTGGCGGCCAATTCCATCAAACACCTTCCTAAAATCACAGCAAGTGAAACGTTCTTTCGCAATTTCTGGGAAATGTGACTTCCAAGCATTCTCGCCAAATTACTCATTGCAAAAAAGGACAATGAAAAAAATTCATCAAATCTCACTCCTTTACGCTGTGAGTTTCATCCCGATGGAGTTGATCTGGTGACTCTGCTGCTGACGCCACCGTTTCTCGGGATGAGTGAGTGGTATCCTTAGACATATCATTCGGTGCCGACCCCCTTCCTTCTATATCGTTGCCCTGGGGCATTGAGGTGCTTGGCTCATTGGATGGGTCCTCGATGACTGGCTCTAGCCGAGGCAAAAGCGCACGCAACTTCTTTTCGAGTTCGACCAGTTTCTTGTCCTGGGCCAGGAATTTCTTCCGAACGAGTTCCATTCGCTCTTCAAGGGTCTGAATTTTCTTTGTCTTGATGCCGAGGGACGTGCGGAGCGAATGGACTTCCGAGGCGAGCTTGGCATTCACCTGCTCCAACGAAGCGCTGGTTGCTGCATGGTTTGATTCGGCGGCACTCAACCGACGTTCGTGATTTCGCAATGCAGCACCGTCCTTCACGGATTGACGGTGCAGTTTGTCCAAGGCCTGAAGCTTGGCTTCCATGACGTCATCAACATCGCCCATGGCCTTGCGTTGCTGATAGAGGACCCCTGGGAGGATGAAGGGGATCTCTTCCTTCCCCATCTTGTTTTGAAGCGAACGCATTCGGTTGAGGAACTTGTGGTATCGAGCCTCAAGGTCTTCCGACAACACGACCGTGGCATTGGCCTGTTCGGCGTCTCGGTTGTTCGCCTTCTTTTCGCTGACATAGACCCCGTGCTCTTCGCGGAGGGGGTCGACCACCACGGCGACACTACGTTGCTGGAACGATGCACGACGCAAGATGCCAAAGGTGTTCACGTCAATCCCCGAAAGAAAAATGCCGATATCGGGATGGGTGTGGATCCAACCGATGATGCGGAGGGGCGGCGTGTGCGGTCCACCGGCGCGTTCGTTGGCAAAATCGCATGCTGCAGACGCAATGGCGTTGAAGGAACCGCTGAATTCACAGTAACCCGAGGAGGCCTCGTCCTGGCGAGGAAAGAAACCGCATACGACCACGTTGTTCCCTTCGTGGTCAACGTGGCCTATCAGAAGGCCACCCATTTCAAGTCGGCCGCGTGGTTGAGTGAAGGCTGTGGTTTGCTCAATGATCTCCTTGGGGACCTTTGCCGGGTATGGCTGGGCGGATTGGCGCGAAAACGGACGGGAGCTCCCGCCCTTCCCTCGCTTTGCACCCAGGGCACCTCCGGGGAATTGACGAAGGCCAACGCGGAAGGAGCGTCCGACCATGTCGTGGGCGTTTCGACTGCTGACCACACCACCATCGTTGTCATAAATTTCCATGGTGCTTCCATCACGAGGACGCCCCATCACCCGTTCGTAGGTCTGAATGAGCAATTCGTTTGGGTTGGGTTGGGCGGTATGGCGTTCGCCGTTTTGGAGAATGAACGTGACCTCTCGAGGTTTCACGAGGGGAGCAAGGTCGTCAAGATCCCATCCTTCATCATCGTCATCAAGGTCCAAACCCCCACGGAAGGCCCCTCCGGCCACCTTGGCCACGCCCACGTAGACGGTGGCATCGCGATGG
>JAYOHN010000025.1:0-27718 GCA_038118245.1 Candidatus Poseidonia sp. | reverse complement strand
TGTTGACCCGTGGCATGTTCGAGTGGGACCCGGTGAAGGACAAGCATTACTTCCGTGGAATGTTCCAGTCCCATCTTCTGGAGAACAAAATCGCCGCAATGGCCGGGTTCGCCAACAAGCGGGACATCTACGATGAAATGCTGCGGAGGGCCGATGCGATTCAACGCATGGCTGACCGAGACCTGACCCATTACGACGATGTCTTTGACCTCCTTGGCTTGTATTACTCCAACGGATGGGACCACTTTGACCGGGCCATCAACACCTGGGTTGGGGTCAATCACAATTGAGGCGGATGAGACATGGAGCGTATGCCAACGTGGCAAATAGCGATCCGTCGTCTTGAGATGCCGGTTCCTCGCTTCTTGGCGCTGTACGTCGCCCCCATCGTCGGCGTGACCTTTCTCATCGCCATCGCTTTGGTGGCCCTCACCGGAGGCTTGGGCGACGGAGCGCTGTTCGCCGGCATCACCGGGGTGCTCTTCGTCCTCTTGTTGACATTGATGGCCACGGTAGCGGCGATTGCGTTTCCTGTTTTGGAAGTGCAACGTTCTGCTACCCTTATCGAGGCAGAGATGCACATGTTCATCACGCGCATGGGCATTCTTTCCATCGGTGAAGTGGGTGCTCAGTCCATCTTTGACATCCTTAAGCAAATGCGAGACTACGGTGAATTGGCGTCCGAGGTTCAGCGCATTGAGACCTTGGTTGACAAGTGGCACACCTCGCTTCCCGAAGCCGCCCGTATTGTGGCCCACCAGAGCCCGAGCCCCCTCTGGTCAGATTTCCTCGACAGGATGGCGTTTTCCATTGAAGCCGGGCAGCCGATTGACGACTTTATGCGGTCCGAGCAAGAAACCATCGCCGAGCAGTACAACACCCTGTACGACACCCGACTCGAGTCGGTTGACACCCTCAAGGAAATCTACGTCTCGCTCGTCACGGCAGGCCTCTTCGGTTTGGTCATCGCCGGTATTCATCTCGTGCTCTTTGAGGTTGGCGGCGCCAACGACACGCCCATTGAAGTGGCGAGCCG
This sequence comes from Candidatus Poseidonia sp., assembly GCA_038118245.1. Taxonomy (GTDB): domain Archaea; phylum Thermoplasmatota; class Poseidoniia; order Poseidoniales; family Poseidoniaceae; genus Poseidonia. The sequence goes on along the minus strand of JAYOHN010000025.1, from coordinate 26,682 downwards.
TCTCCGCTTCTTGCTGCTGGCTTCTCTGGTGTTTTTGTTCATCCAGGTGGGTGCCGTGTTCGCTTTCAGGGCAACGATTCCCAAGGACGTGACCTTCGCTCGGGACGAGCTTGACACGCCGTTTCGCATCAATTTCCTCCGCTCACTCATTCTTTCGAGCGTCGTCACGCTCGCCCTGACTTTGTTGGCGACCTTGACGTTGATTTGGGTCTGGGACGATTTGACATCTCAGTGGGACAAGTACGGCTTGCTCTTCATCGCTGTTCCTTTCTCTCCGCTCCTGATTCCGGCCGCAATGGTGCGCAGGGAGGAAAACCAAATCCAGCGGCGCGACGAAACCTATCCCGATTTTATTCGTGCCCTCGGGGGCACGGCCCAAGCGCGGTCTGCCGAACCCTCTGCAACCATCAAGGCGTTGCGGGGTATTGATTTCGGTATGTTGGACAATTCCATCGATCGTTTGGAAAAGCGTCTTTCTACCCGCATCGATTCCGACCGTGCCTGGGATTACTTCACCGCCGACACCAACTCCGCCGTGATTTCCCGCTACACCCGCATTTACATCGAAGGCGCCCAATCCTCGGGCAAGCCTGCCGAAACCGCCGAAATGGTCTCCCGTTCGGTGGGCAACCTGCTTTCCCTGCGCAACCGCCGAGCCCTTTCGGCCAACACCATGTGGGGCGTGGCCCTTGGTCTCCTCATCTCCAGCGTGGCTTCCCTGAACGTGACCACGGCCATCGTTTTGCAGTTGGGTGAAGCGATTGCAGGCGTGGCCACCGGGCTGACCGACACCGATGTGAGCACCCTTGCTGAGTTTGGTGGAGGCGTTGCGCTGCCGGTGATGGAAGATGCTTCTTCGGTGGAAGACAACATTCGGATGTTCAAAATCATGGTTTCCCTTCTCATTTTGATGCAAGTCGTTGCCGTCTCCTCCATTGCGACTCGGCTTCGAGGGGGCACGCGCACGAGCGCCGTTGGGCAGATGATTCAGCTGACATGGATTGCGGGTTTGGCCTCGTTGGTGACCGCGTTGGTCCTTGAAGGCGCAAGCAGCATTTTCAGCGTTTGACGTTCGGCAACATTGATACCCCGAGGGTACCAGAACAAGGCTCATGCAACCCCCCATGCCGCCTGCATCCGTTCAAGCCGCCTCTCCATACCAGCCGCCCGCTTCAGCGATGTCAAAAGGCAACATCTACGGCTTTTCCAAGTGGCTGATGATCGGCTTGGTTTCCCTTGTCATCGCCTCAGCCTTTGCCCAACTGCCGTTGGCTTCCTCGGAGCCGGATGTCACCGATTACGATTTGACCAGCGAAAAGGAGGCCGACCAGTTCAAGGAAGACGTCGATGGTTACGCCACCCAAATCTCGGTGTTCGGTGCCTTGGCGTCCGTTCTTCAAACGGCGTCCTTGACCTTGCTGGCCTACGCGTTCGTGCGGGAAGCCCAAGAAGAGACTTCGCAGCACGTTGCGATGCGCATTGCGTTTGTTTTGGGCGCCGTGGTGCTCATCACGAGCATCGTTGGACGAAGTTTCTCGTTGTTCTGAGGCTCAACGCTTCATCTCTTCGCGAATTCGTTTTTTCGTTGCGGCCCACGAACAAATGGGGCACCTCGTGAGGTCGTGGTACCGAGCTGGGCAGTGTTCTCTACCGAAGAAGATGATCTGCAAATGAAGGTCGTTCCACTTCTCTCGGGGAAAGACCGCTTTCAGGTCGTGTTCGGTTTTTTCAACCGTGCTCCCGTTGGACAATCCCCACCGTGCAGCGAGGCGGTGGATGTGAGTGTCAACCGGAAAGGCCGGCACACCGAAGGCTTGGGACATCACCACCGAAGCGGTCTTGTGCCCCACGCCGGGGAGGGCTTCGAGCGCCTGAAAGGAAGCGGGGACCTCACCGCCGTGCTCCTCAACCAACATCTCGGACAAGCGTTTGATGTTCTTGGCCTTCGTGGGTGCGAGACCCACCTGGCGGATGTCGGCCAAGATGGTTTCAACATCGAGTTGGGCCATGGCCGAGGCCGAACTTGCTTTCGCAAACAGAGCAGGCGTGACTTCGTTGACCTTCAGGTCCGTCGTCTGGGCGCTCATCAGCACGGCGATGAGTAGTTCAAAGGCGTTGGAGTGGTCCAGCGGGATCGGGATATCGGGGTAGAGGGCTTCCAATTGCTCAGCGATACGGTCTGCTTTTTCCTGCCGTTTCACGCCTTCACCTAGCCTTCGTACGTCGCGCTGTACTCCTCGCCGGTCTGCCAGCCGAAGTAAAGACCGAGCGCGATGGAGGTGAGCGGGATGCCGTTGCAGATCAGCGTTTCGAGAGGTTCGCTCTCAGGCTTGCCGCTGATGTACCACACCATGAGGCCCAAAAGCAACCCGGGGATGACCATCATGGTCCCCATGATGACGGTCCGAAGGGTGCGCATGATTCCCCCAACGCCTCGTGCATCATCAAGGTGTGCTTCATCCCCGTTGATGCATCCGCTTGGCGAGGGTCGCTGCGTCAAGGGCGTTGAGCGTGTCGTGGGCTTCAATCCAGCCTTTACGCGCCGTCATGACGCCGTATGCAATGTCGCTCAGTCCTCGAATGGAGTGGGCGTCCGGGTTGATGGCGACGGGAACGCCGAGGCCTTTGGCGTGCTTGCACAAGCGCCAGTCCAAATCCAAGCGGTAAGGACTGGCGTTCAACTCAATCGCCTTCAAGCGGCCCTCCTCGTTGTGCTCAGCCATGTGTTCAAGCACGGCAAACAAGTCCACCTCGTAACCCTCCCGTCCCTGTAAGATACGACCGGTTGGGTGTCCAAGAACGGTGGTAGCGGGGTGGTCGATGACCTTGAGCAGTTCTTCGGTGTTTTCCATCTCGTCACGCCCGCGCCATTTCGTCATGGCGTGGACGCTGGCCACGACATAATCCAATTCAGCCAGCACATCGTCAGGGTGGTCGAGTTTCCCGCCCTCAAGGATGTCGGACTCCACGCCGTGAAACAACCGGAAATCCACGCCTTCATCGGCCCAGGCAGCGTTGTAGGTTGCGATGGTGCGCCCTTGCTCCAAAAGGTCCTCTGCGCTGGCGCCGTTCGCAATTTTGAGGGTCGGGGAATGGTCGGCGATGCCCAACCAATTCCAGCCCATTTTCCGTGCGGTGTCCGCCATCATTTCCAAGCTTGCCTCGCCGTCAGAAAGGGTGGTGTGGTTGTGCAAGGCACCCCTGATGTCGCTCGTTTGGATGAGGTTCGGCAGGCCGCCAGCAGCGGCAGCGTCCACCTCGCCCATGTCTTCGCGCAGTTCGGGCGGCACGTACGCCAACTCCAGATGAGCGTAAATGGCGGCCTCATCGGCGGCGGAAAGCGAATGAACGGCCGCATCCATCCCCTTGAGTTCCCCCGCTTTTGCTTCGGGGATGAGGCCGAATTCATTCAGCCGCAAACCTCGGTCAATGGCCCGTTGGCGCATGGCGATGTTGTGCTCCTTGCTGCCGGTGAAGTAGGCCAAGGTGAAGGGCTCAACGTGGGGGGGGACGAGGCGAACTTGTGCATCGATGGTGCCTCCGGCTTCGAGTTGTTCGTAATCGTCACCCCCGATGGCGTCCAACACGTTGGGGTCGATGTGGCCCACGGTGAAGGATTCGTCGAAGATGGTGGTGTCCAAAATTAGGCTGATCTTGGAGTCGCCGGCGCCTTTCACATCGGCGATGCCCGGAAGGTTGAGGATGGCGTTGGCCACCGCTTCGTGGTCGTTGTCATCCACGGCGACCACGACATCCAAGTCGCCAATCGTGTCCTTGCGCCGGCGGGCACTGCCGGCAAGGGTGGCTCGATGCACACCGTCAAGTGCAGCGATTTTTCGCTGAAAGGCTTCGCCGTAGCGTAATCCGATGTCAAGGCGTCGTCGAGCACGAAATCGGGAAAGGAGCTCGATGCCGTCCAGCATGCGTTGTTGAGATTTGGCGCCGAAGCCTTTCATCGGTGCGATTTTGTTGTCGAGCGCTGCCTGCTTGAGGCTGGCGACGGAGTCCACACCGAGTTCATCGGCCATGAGCTTGATTCGCTTTGGTCCGAGGCCAGGGATGCCCAGCATTTCGATGAGTCCGGGAGGGGTTGAGGTGTGCAGGTCAACCCAATCGTCCGGCCACTTCCCTTCGCCAATGGCTTGGCTGAGGGCGCTTCCAAGGCCTTTTCCGATGCCCTTCATGTCGAAGATTTCACCGCTGGCGACGAGCTCGCCCAAGTCCTCGGTCAGGCTGCCAAGCATGCGGCTGGCGTTTTGGTACGAGCGTACACGGAACACGTTGGCCCCTTGGAGTTCCAAGAGAACGGCCACCTGGTGAAGGACGTTCGCCACCTGATTGCGGGAGAAAAACGGTGGGCCGCTCGGCCGTGGTTTGGGGAGTGCGAAGGAGCCGCCTGCCATGGAACAAAGACACCGTCAACCCTCTACAAAGGTTCGCCAAGGCCCATGTTCAAGAAGCGGGGCCGGTTCGCAGCAGCATGGTGGATGCGGCTTTGGTGGAATGGCTGGCTGAAGCCCTGTGCGGTCTCTCCGCCGTGTTGTTCACCTTCATCGCCACCTTTTCCCGCTCGCCCAAAGCCGAAGCGCTGGCCCAAAATCTGATTTTTTTGTTGTTGATGGCTGCCGCTGCGGTGCTATGGATGCTTCCGAGCGTCGGGGGTTCGCTTTGGGGTTCGGGTTATTTGCCTCGGCCCTTGGCGCTGTTTTGTGTCATCCTGGCGTTGTCGGCCCGTATGAACATCAAAGGCGAAAACGTGTCGTTTGGAGCCAACCCGCACAGCATCGGGAAAAGCCGAGAAGAGGAGTGATCAGACGATTTCGCCTTGAGGGCCATCGTCGTCCTTTTGCTCAACCTTTGTTCCTTCCTCGGCTTCTTTGGCCATTTTTTGGTCAATGAACGTCCGCATGTATTCGGGAAGTTCACCGTTCACAAAGATCACATCGTTGACCGGTTCGAGTTTTTTGAGGGAGTAGTAGATTTGCATGGCGGTCATCGGGGTGGACGAACAGCCCGTGCATCCGCCGTCGAGGGAGAGCATGATGTTGCCATCTGCGGTGTCAATGACGGTCACGACGCCATCGTGCTCGTCAAGCACCGCTTGGACGGGACCGATTTCAGCGAGGATTTCCTCAGCCGTGATGGTCATGGTGCGGGGACCGCTTCCTCCTCTTTGAACGATTGCTTGCAAAAATCCTCGCCGTAGCGTGACCCCGCTTTCCAAATTGTTTCCGGAGGGTGTTTTCGGTGGGAACGCCTTATGAAGGGTTCTCAAGTGGCCGATGCAACAGGTGAAACCGATGATGGAGAACATTGCAATGATTTCAGCGGCCGCAGGCGCCCTCGGATTGGTGATTGCGTTCATGCTATACCAGCAAGTGAACAAAGTGACGATCGACAACGAAACGGTTGCCGAAATCACCGAAGAAATTCAAAAGGGCGCCATGGCGTTCCTCTTTGCCGAGTACCGTGTGCTCGCCATCTTCTGTGTGGCTGTCGGCGGGCTGCTTTTCGTCATCAACGACGCCAACACGGCCATTGCTTTCTTCCTCGGTGCCGTGGCTTCGGTGCTTGCAGGATTTTCCGGCATGCGTGCCGCCACCTCAGCCAACGGCCGTACCGCCATGGCTGCCATGTCCGAAGGCCGAGCCGGTGCGCTGGCTGTCTCCTACAACGGGGGCGCCGTCATGGGCCTGTCCGTCGGCGGTTTGGGCCTTCTGGGCATTTCGCTCGTCGCTCTTTGGCTCGACGCCGAAGGTGGCGCTGACCTCTCCGCAGCCGCTGGCTTCGGTATGGGCGCCTCCTCGATTGCGCTGTTCGCTCGTGTCGGCGGCGGCATTTACACGAAGGCTGCAGACGTCGGCGCCGACCTGGTCGGTAAGGTCGAAGCCGGTATCCCCGAAGACGACCCACGCAACCCCGGTGTCATCGCTGATAACGTGGGCGACAACGTCGGTGACGTCGCCGGTATGGGCGCCGACATCTTCGAATCCTTTGTCGGCTCCATCATCGCCGCCATGATCATCGCCAGCACTTCTGCCGGTTGGGACACGGACTACGTGATGATGCCCATTCTCTTGGGTTTCATCGGCTACATCGCCTCCATCATCGGCGTCTTCTCCATGGCCTTCCTCAAGAACGGCAAGGACCCTGCTGTGGCGCTTCGCAACACCACGTTCATTGGCGCCCTCCTGTTTTGGCTTGGCGGTTATGCAGCCATCAGCCAGGGCTTCATTAACGTTGAAATGGGCATCATGCACTCCGTGGTGCTCGGAAGCATCGTCGGGATTCTCATCGGCTTGGTGACCGAGTACTACACGGGCATTGAACCCGTCATGGGGATCAAGACGAAGGCCATTCCGCACATCGGTGAAATGTCCAAGACCGGGCCGGCCACCAACGCCATCGCTGGACTTTCCGTCGGCATGATGTCGACGTTCGTTCCCGTGGTGCTCATCGCTTTCGGTATCCTCGGGGCCAACCAACTCGGTGGCGACACCTACGGCCTGTACTGCATCGCTATGGCCGCCATGGGCATGCTGGCAACGGTCGGGGTTACGATGACGGTGGACGCCTACGGCCCTGTGGCTGACAACGCTGGCGGCATCGCTGAGATGAGCGCTCTTGGCGAGGATGTCCGAGCCATCACCGACGAACTTGACTCCATCGGCAACACCACGGCCGCTGTGGGCAAAGGCTTCGCCATCGGTTCGGCTGCACTCACTGCGTTGGCGTTGTTTGCCGCCTACACCTCGGCCATCGGTGCCGACAACCTCAACTTGGAGTTGACCAACCCGATGGTGGTCATCGGTCTGCTCATTGGTGGCGGTTTGCCCTTCGTCGTGGCCGCCATGACCATGACCTCGGTTGGTAAGGCTGCCGGCGACATGGTGGTTGAAATCCGCCGTCAATTCAAGGAAATCCCAGGCCTGCTCGAAGGTAAGGAGGGCGTCAAGCCCGACTCCCAGACCTGCGTTGACATCTCCACCAAGGCTGCGCTCCGTGAGATGGTTGGTCCCGGCGTGGTCGCCGTCGTTGCTCCTGTGGTCGTTGGCTACGGGCTCGGCTACGATGCACTCGGTGGCTTATTGGCCGGTTCGCTTGTTTCCGGTGTGCTGATGGCCCTCTTCATGGCCAACGCCGGTGGTGCTTGGGACAACGCCAAGAAAGCCATCGAGCAAGACCACATCCCCGGCGCCAAGAAAGGCGACGAAGCGCACGACGCTGCCGTCATTGGCGACACCATCGGTGACCCGTTCAAGGACACCTCTGGGCCTTCGTTGAACATCCTGATCAAACTCATGTCCATCGTTGCCGTCGTCCTCGCCGGCGCCGATGTCATGACGCAGAACGGTTTGCTCTGAAACGGCCGATTCGTCGCTCGGATGCGTTAGGCTTTCAAAGCCCCGGCCGGTGAGTCCATCATGCGTGGTGCATGGTTTCTCGTCGCCCTGATGTCCATGTTGAACCTCGCAGGTTGCTTGAGCGGCCCTACGGTTGATTCGGGAGGCCAAGGCGATACCATGGCCGACGAATTGGTCCTCCCGGCTTGGGAAGTCGGTGACCAATGGCTGTACACCTTCAGCACGCCTCAGTTCGGTGAGGACAGCGCCCGCCTTGTGGTGGCCGAGGTTTCTGAGGAAGACGGTCTTTACCGGTTGGGCATCTCCAGCGAACGTGAAGCCCAACGCCACGCTGTGATTAACCACAACCCGTTTTTGGGACGCATCACGCTTGACGGGCTTGCCGTTTACGAACAAGGAGAACCCCAACCGGTGTTCAACTTCCCTTGGGAGATGGGCCAAACCTGGGGTTTTACGCTTCTCGGCCAAACATGGTCTGCAGAAACCATGTCCATCTACAACGGTGTGGTCAAGGTCGATGCATCCTCCGACGAAGGTCACCGTTTGGCCTACGGCTTCAGTGGCCGTCTTGGGTTCCTCGAATCCTTGGTGTGGACCGACGGCGAGGGTGTGGAACAACTCCGGATGATGCTGAATCAGGCCAAATCCGGCTATGAAGGAGAGGTCCACTTTTACCAAGCGCGGGATTTGCTTGACAGCACCTACGAACAAAACGACAACGACATCTACGACTCTTTCCTCGACAGCGGCCATCCTGACGGGGAGGCCTGGGATGTGCTTGTGTGGTACCTCGATGTCGGGATTTCCAGCGGAGGGTCAGGCACCCTGACGTTGAAGGACCATCAAGGCGCTTCACCGCTCACAAGAGCGTGGGGTTCGGGGGCGACCGAAAAGGGAGCGATTGGCACGGTTCCCTCCATCAGCGGGGATTATTCCCTCACCGTCACGCTCCGCGGAGACGCCTCCTCGTTGCACCTCAAGGTGGCGGGGGCGATTGCAACCCAATGGAGCCTGTGAGGCCTCGCCATGCCGACGCTCATCATGATGCACGGGATGACGGGTGACGCCTCGATGATGCGTCCTTTTGCTGAGAAAATACTGCCGGAAGGTTGGACGCTTCTGGTCCCTGAAGCTCGGTTTCCGCATCCTCAACGGGGCTTTACATGGTGGCGATACGAAGATTTTGACGCCGATGTGACGCGAAGGTTGAACCTTTCACGGCGAGAACTGATGGACGTTGATGCGAGTTTGTCCCAACTGGAACGGTTGATTTCAGAGCAGGCCCCGATGGGCCCCCTCGTCGTTGGGGGGTTCTCACAAGGCGGCGCCATGGCGCAGGAGTTGCTCCAATTGCCCGTCGCTGACCGAATACAGGGCATCATTTGCATGGGGACGCGGGTGGTTCGACCGATGGAACTTCGGCTCCGGCTTGAGGAATTGGGGCCGAAGCGCCTGTTTTGGATGCACGGTGAGAAAGATCTTCGCGTCCCCATCGAAGACGGCTGGGCCGTCGCCCACCTCTTTGAAACGGCGGGATGGGCGGTGGAGTTGGTGGAGCATCCCAAGGGCCACATGATCCCGCTTGAGCACCACGACGCCTTGCGTGAATGGCTCTGCTCGTTCACTTGAGGTAGCGCTTGGTTTCGTCAAACCCACCGATGAACATGGTTTGTTCGCCCCGAAGGTCAAACACGACCGGAACGGTTCGGTGGCCCGTTGCTTGAACGACCGCCGTTCGCATTTCGGGAGGATGCTCGTCGAAATTGTGCTCGGTAAAGGAGAGGCCCTTTCCTTTCAAGAGGTTCTTCAGAGCTCGGCAGTACCCGCAAAAGTTTCCCGTGTAGACGAGAAAATCGGTGTTCGCCCGTTCAGCATGCTCGAGAATCAACGCTTCAGCCACATGATTTTCCCGCCCGCCGTGGTCTTTAATTCCCTCGTCGTGCCCCGTCCCGCCGGCTTTGTTTTGACGCAGGCGAGCGAAGTTCAATTAATCGGCCAATCCTGGAAGTGGCATGGTCCGAATGGCGTGCATGGACTGCGGCGCCGTTCATTTTGAAGCGACCACGTTGCGAGAAATGCTGACCGCCATGATGCCCCACTACTTCGAGGCCCACCAAGACATCATGTCGGGTGAGTCTTCGGTTTCGAGGGACACCTGGATGGAACGCTTCACCGCTGCGTTCAATTCGCTCAACGACGAAGGGACGCCATAACGGTCTCGGGTTGGATACTGAGCCTCATATATCCATGGACTGCCTGCCTCGGGCATGGCCCACCTTGCCTTCCTCATCGCATCGGACGGCAACAACGTCTCGCTGGCTGAAGAGGTTCGCCTCCGTGCCGTGGAACTGGGTCACACCGTCGATATGGTTCGTTTGAACGCCTACGATTTCCCGCTTTACACGGCGGTAAGGGAGAAGGAGATTGGACGCCTTTCGAACCTCGCCTCGCTGATGGAACGCCTTGAGGAGGCCTCGGGTTGGTTTGTCTTCGCACCGGAATACAACGGTGCCTACCCTCCGGTTCTCAACAACGTCATCGCATGGCTCAGTCGGGAAGGCGACGACTTTCGACGCTTGTTTCGGGACCGAACGGTGGCTTTGGGCACCCACTCTGGGGGCGGCGGTCACCATGTCATCATGGCCATGCGGTCCCAATTCTCGTTTTTGGGTTGCAACGTTGTGGGCCGTTCCTTGGTGGCGAACCGAAAAAAGCCTGCCAATCGTGAAACCGTTGAAGCCATGATTCACAGTTTGGTGAGGTGAAACCGTGCAGCGCACACTCCGTTCCATCGTTCCAACCCACACCGTGCTTGAGGGTGGAGGGTTCAAAGTCCGACGCCCGGTCGCAATGGGCCGCTTGATGAGTCCGTTTCTTTTGCTTGACGAAATGGGGCCCGTCGATTACGGGCCCGGTGAAGCGGTGGGGGCGCCTTCCCATCCACACCGTGGGTTTGAGACGGTGACCTACCTGCTTGCTGGGGGCATGAAGCACGCTGATTCGGCCGGGAACAGCGGCGATTTGAATCCGGGAGATGTCCAATGGATGACGGCTGGACGCGGTGTCATCCATTCCGAACTGCCTCAAGACCACATGATGGAGCACGGAGGCCGGATGCATGGGTTCCAAATTTGGGTGAACCTCCCCGCCGCAGACAAGATGATGGCCCCTCGGTACCAAGACATTCCTTCTCACGCCATCCCAGAAGCCAATTCGCACGACGGGAGTGTCTGGGCCAAGGTCATCGCTGGCAGAGCATTGGGGGTTGAGGCGGTCATTGACACGGTCATCCCCATCACCTACATCCACCTCAAAATGCAACCCGGCGCCACCTATGTGCACGCCTCTGAGGCAGACCACAACCTGATGGTGTATGCTTTTGGAGGGGCGTTTGAAATCGAGGGACGAACCTTGGAAGATGGTGGTTTGGGGCTGCTCTCCGAAGGGGACGACCTCGTCCTTCGTGCTGGGCCAGAAGGCGGTGAATGCCTTTTGCTGGGTGGGCCGGAAATCGACGAACCCATTGCACGTTACGGGCCCTTTGTGATGAACACCCGGGAAGAGATCTATCAGGCCGTTGAGGACTACCAGAACGGCACGTTGGCGTGAATCACTGCGAGCAGTGGGCGACGATGGCGGCGTAATCCGGCTCTTCGCCCAAGTTCTCACACGTCCACACATAGCCGACCTTGCCGTCGGCTTCAACGATGACGACGCCCCGGTTAGCGACGGTGTAACCGTCGATGACGAAGTTCTCGAAAGCCATGCCGTAATCGGTGATCATCTCGCGGTGGACGTCGGAAAGCAGCGTGAATTCGATGCCGTTCTCCTTGGCGAAGGCGCCGTTGGAAAAAGGCGAGTCAACCGAGACACCAAACACCGTTGCGCCAACGTCGTTGAGCTGGGTCATCGAGTCTTGAAACGTGCACATTTCCGTCGTGCAAACGCCGGTAAACGCTGCGGGGTAGAACGCCAGCACCACACGCTTTCCGGAGTGGTCGCTGAGGCTGACTTGACTTTTGTCGGTGGCGGTGAGGGTGAAGGCGGGGGCGATGTCTCCTACGGTGACCATGATGCCTCGTGCTGGCGCCAAGACTTAACTTTCTCCCACCGGTTTTCTGTTGGGAATCACGTTCGGTTGAACCATGTGTTGCCGGGGTCCGTAGCCCAAATGGCGCCTTCGATGCCCATGTCGTTCAGGGCCTGCTGGAGTTGTCCGTTTCGTATGAAATCCCGGATTTGGGTCCCGCTTTTGAAACCGTGGCAGAACTGGACCGTTTGCTCTTTTCCGGCGTATTTGCATTCCTCCTTGATGCGCTTCTTTGCCTGATGCAAGCCGTGGTTGTGGAGGTCCACTTTGTGGATCTCGTTGCGCTTGACGTGATGTTGATTCATGCTCTGGGGTTGAATCGCATGGTTTTGACGGTTTGATTTCCGTTCCGGCTTTTTCCATTGCTTCCCCTTGCCGTGCAAAAAGCGCCGCATGTTCCGGTCTCGCTTGCTGCTCATGCGGTCCATGAGTGGCCCAGAATAGATAAACTTCCGGTCCGAAAATCGCCAAGAAACGACGTGCTGCGAGGCAGAAATGCTAGTGCCGGGATTCGAACCCGGGTCGACGGGATGAAAACCCGTAATGATGGACCTGACTACACCACACCAGCGGTGATTCGCCCACCCGTGACCCGTTGATAACCGTTCCCGTTTCAAAGGCTCAGGCGGGTTGTTCAGGTCCACCGGTCAGGCCTGCCCACCATCGCCATGCCACAAAGGTCGCAGCACCGAGGACAAGAAGGCCAACCCCGAGCAGGAGTTCGTTGTCCAAGAACCACGCCATGGCATCGAGGGCCTGTTGACCGTAAAGGCCGATGAGGACGGCTTCAAGGCCGAAACGCAAGCCCCGTCCGAACAAACCGGCCACCACGAAGGGGCGCTTCGCCATGTGGCCCATGCCCGCCATCCAACCCAGCACCTTGTAGGGGATGGGGGAAAAGGCTGCGATGAAGATGCCCCACGAACCGTAACGGTGGGTGAGCGTTTCCAGCTTGGCCAGTTGGTGTTCCTGGCCAAAACGTTCCATCAGTGACGTTCCCCATCGTTCACCGATGGCGTAGCCAACAAGCGACCCGAGCACGGACGCCACGGTCACGACAAACCAAAGCCAAACCACGAGCGGGACATCGCCCATCGCGTTGGCGAGCATCGGGATGTACATCAGGTCGGGCGGAATCGGTTGAACGATGGCTTCGGTGAACGACAACAGGAACAGGCTGGCGGGGCCGAAGACTTCGAAGGCTTCGAGCACGCTCTCCTTCCAACCCATGCCGTCGGGTTACCTTTGCCTTTGATGAAGATAGGGGTGGGCGGTGGCTTCTTGGAGAGGGTTCCGTTCACGGGAGCATGGAGCGGGTGCTTGACACGGCGGCCTTGCTTCATTGGCCCGTTGAGCGATTGGTGGGCGGTGTTTGCGCTGTCTCCCAGCAAGAAGAACTCCAGCGTTTAGATGCTTCACGTTCCATGCTCGTTGAAACGGTTGAACTGGAGTGGCGCGCCGTCCCAAAGGCGTGGCTTGCGCTGGCGACCCATCACGCCAGCGAGACCGGGGATTTGCCTCGCCTCTCCGATGTTGACCTTGACGTGCTCGCGCTTGCTCTGGGGTTGGGTGCAAGGCTCGTGACGGACGATTACCGCATGCAGAACACCTTCAAGCACGCAGGAGGTGTTGTGGAGGCCGTTGCGAATCGGGTCTCGAAGGCGGTGTGGCTGTGGGAGTTGCGATGCACGGGCTGCCGTGACGTGACCGATGTTCCGGCCGACGTCGAACGCTCCAAAAACCGGCCTGCCGGTGAATGCAAGCGGTGCGGCTCCCCGATGTTGGTCAAGCGACGACGGGCGCCGTGAACTCACTCGTCTTCTTGGGTTTCGTTCAGGGCTTCAAGCGCCTTGACTTTGGTTTCGAGTTCGGTCACGTTCATGCCCACGGGGTCAAGACCGACCGCTTTCGCCCTCTCCATTAGCTGCTGGTCGGGTGTGCGCCCTCCCGCTTCGAGGTCAGCAACGGTGCTAGCAGCCTTGACGGCCGAGGTCGTTTCGGTCAGCCCTTTCTGGAATTCCCCTTTGGACCGGCCGAGGGCGTTGGCCAGTTCGGGCAAACGCTGTGCGCCGAACAGGACAAAAAACAAGCCGAGCAGAATCGTGAGTTCAAGCGGTCCGAGTCCACCGATCATGGGCCTTCCTCGTCCCACGGTGGTGCTCCCCGTTGTTCAAGCCTTTCCTTCGGTCGGTGTTGAACGGCCGCTTAGCCGCCGCTCACGGGAGGCAAGAGGGCCACTTCGTTCCCCTCGCTCAAGACCGTGTCAACATCGCATCGTGTGCCGTCAATGGCTACGGAAAGACCGAATTGTATCCATCGTTCAAGGCCCAGCGAGGCCACAAGGTCACGAACCGTTGTCCCGTCGTTCACCGTGTGCTCGTGATGGCGTCCGCCCAACTCTTCTGCAACCTGTCCGAAGGCCAGCACACGAACGGCGTGCTGCATCGGTGTTGAGGTCATGCGTGTCCCTTGGTGCAGGGATTTATGAATGCAATTCCCTTTCGTGGCTTCATGGTCCCCGCTCTTCAGGCCTCAGGCCTTTGGAAACTCTACCAAGCGGGTGACTCAACGGTTGAGGCGGTTCGCGGGGTTGAGTTGACCGTTGCATCCGGCGAAATGGTGGCCGTGATGGGCCCCTCGGGGTGCGGAAAAACCACCCTGCTCAACGTCCTTTCTGGCATCGATGAGCCGACATCCGGCTCGGTTTCGGTGAACGGAGCGCCCCTGTACGGTATCTCCGATAACGCTCGTACCGACTTGCGTGGGAAAGCGTTCGGCTTCATTTTCCAAGATTTCAACCTCCTTCCGGTCCTTTCAGCGGTTGAAAACGTCGAACTCCCTCTGCTCCTTCTGGGTCACCCCGCCGGTGCGGCGCGCGCAGAGGCTCTCGAAGCCCTTACCCGGGTCGGGCTCGCAAACCGGGCCGACCACCGCCCTTCAGAGCTCTCCGGGGGCCAACAACAACGCGTGGCGGTGGCCCGCGCCATCGTTCACCGTCCGTCCATCATCTTGTGCGACGAACCGACGGGGAATCTTGACACGGGGACGTCCGGCGAGGTCATGCATCTGCTGCGTGCCATGAACGAAACGGAGGGCACTACCTTTCTCATCGTGACGCACGACGAGGCCATCGCCGCTCAATGTCAACGAACCATCGTCATGAGCGACGGCCAGGTGGTCGAAGCCCTCGGCGGCAGGGCCAACGAGGAGGAATGAACTTGTTCGTCGCCCTCGTCGTGCTTGGCGGGGTTCTCCTCGCTCTGGGCATCGGGACGTTGTTGATTTCAAACCATGCTTCGGGGATGTCTTGGTTCAACCGAGGGTTGCTGGTGATTGCCGGTCCTGTTGACGGTGTGTTGTCGGCGTTGTTTTTGCATTGGTTGGACGTCGGGTCACCAACCGTTCTCGTCGGGGGCTTCGTGGCCGGCACGCTTTCGTTGCTGTTCGTCCAACCCATGCTGATCCCCCAACGGCTCTTGGTTTGGCGTCTCGCCCGTGAGAACCTCCGAAGACGCAAGCGGCAAACTGCCCTCTTGATGGCGGGCCTCGTCATCGCTTCAGCCATCATCACCTCGTCCCTCGTGGTGGGTGATTCTTTGGACGCCACGGTGGCTTCCGAGGTGGAAGCGGCGTGGGGTGAAACCGACCTTTCCGTTTCGGGCATCGACCCGCTCACGGGTTCGTTGGTCCGGTTTGAAACGGGTCTGGCACAGCGGGTTTGGGCGGCTCTTGTGGACGATGAAACGGTCGGTCCGGTGCTGGAGGGCCGTCAATACGGCATCGGTGCAACGGTGAGCGTGACCGGCCCCAGCGGGCTTGCAGAACCTTCCGTCAGCCTCTATGCTCGCAACGCCACGGTGGACGATGCCGGTGTTTGGTCGCCGCTTGACCTTGAGGATGGTTACCGATTCGCCTCCCTGGCCGCCTTGAACGCCGCAGGAGGCACGCCCTCGTTGGCGATGAACGAAGTGGCGGCGGAACAATTGGAACTCAAGGAAGGCGACACCGTTGACCTCGGTTACTTCGTTGCTCGCGAGGGTGGGATGGAGCGAAGTTCGGCTTCTTTCCTCGTTCATCGCATCGTTCCCAACACCGGTCAAGGGGCGATGGCCGGCACGTTGTCCCCCGCGGTCTTCCTCGACCTCGCCACGGCTCAATCGTTGATGGAGATGGAAGGAACATTGACGACGCTCGACCTGGCGATCGCGAACATCGAAGATTCCGAAGTCCGCGAGGTGCAAGAACGGGTTGGCCATCTCCTGAATTCCTCGATGATGGCCGAAGACGCAGGTCTCGTCTTCACGGTTGAGACCGCCTCGGCCTCGCTTTCCATCTCCTCCGAAGTGGGTTTGCAACGGCTTGCAGGACATGATGTTGTGGCGTTGAGGGAGAACCTCAGCCAGCTTGCCCCCGGCGTGGCGATGTTGGAGGTCTTGCAAGCCCCCCTCGTCGACGTGGAGGTTCACAACGAATCCCTGCTCACGCTGGCCGACGCCGAAGTCCACACCCTTCGCATCGGTGAAGATGCCCTCTGGCACGTCGCTTCCAGCGGCTTTGGCTTTGAACCGCTCACCGGCGGCGATGCTTGGCTCTGGCAGGCCGATGAAGGCGACCGTGTTCGGGACGTGGCCTGGAGCCCATCGGGATTCGCCGCCGCCGTGGGCCATCAGGACGGCCTTCTTCTGGTGGACGAGGCCTTGGTGGATTCGGAGGTGCGTGCTGCGTACGCCACCTCTTCGCCGGTCGTTGCGGTTGCTTCGACGGGAGAGGGTTGGCTCGCCCTTGAAGCAGGTGACGACGCTGTCCTGCTTCACCGCTTTGACGACGAACTGGATCACATGAACACCGCGACCGTGGACCTTGAGTTTCCCTCCACGGTTCTCGCTTACGGCTTGGCGTATGACGGCGATGTTTTTCTTTCCGTCGAGGGTTTGTTGTCCACGTCCTACCATGCCGCGACTCTTGATTCAGGCACTTTTACGGCGGTGGACGCCACGCAATGGCCTGAAATGGGTCCAAGCGGTTCGGAGGTTGAACCCTCCTCGCTGGCCGCCTCGGTGTGCAACGGCGTGGCTGCGTTGAACCGTTCGGGCCAACAATGGTGCACCACGGCCGACGGGCTCGCTCGCGTCAACACAACCAGTGGCTTGGTCGAAAGCCTCCGCCTTCCGGTCCTCTCGGACGCAGAAGGCTTCGGACGCTTTCCTCAAATGGTTCTCGCCTTCGGCGGTGAAAACGCCACCTTATCGGTTGCTCAGGGTGAATTTCTGACGTCGGAACGGCTGGCGTCCTTAGAACGGGACGGCCGCGTGCTTTCCTTCCAGACAACGGGTGCGCTGCCGTACGCCTACGGAAACGCTTCCTCGTTGGAATTGGAGGCGAGCGGTCGCTACAGCTCGCTCGAGGGCTTTGAGCAACTCACTGACTTGGACGCCGTCGTGCTCGGTCTCGTCAGTTTGGACGATGCAGAGGTGCTGGCTTTGGCGGGTGAGGACGACCGGTCCCTCCTCATGTTCTCCGGACCCGGCTTGAACGAGGTTGACGGGGTGGCTTTTGAGTCCCTGAAGGCGTGGTTTGATGAGCAAAGCAGCGCAGACGACGTCCACCTCTCGACTCGGGCAGTCCAACTGGATGCGAAGGAGCAAGCTGAGGCATCTTCGGGTGTGCTTTCGGCGATGTTCCTGGTCTTTGGTACCTTCACCATCGCCGCCGGCGTGTTGTTGTCCCTCACCATCATCATGCTGTTGGCCGATGTACGT
The DNA here is from genome assembly GCA_038118245.1 of Candidatus Poseidonia sp. Classification (GTDB taxonomy): domain Archaea; phylum Thermoplasmatota; class Poseidoniia; order Poseidoniales; family Poseidoniaceae; genus Poseidonia. Next base: position 9,469 of record JAYOHN010000025.1, on the reverse strand, counting down.
CGCAGCGAATTGGCGACAGGGCGGGCGCTCGGCTTGCGTCGAAGCGATGCACGTGCCATGTTCGTGTACGAGGGCGCGGTGGCCGGGGCCGTTGCGGGAGGAATCGGTTCAGCCCTCGGCCTTGGCCTTGCATGGTTGATATCGGTGGGTTTTTCCTCGATTTTCCAAAGCGTTGGGGCTCAGCGGTTCAATTTCTCATGGAACTTGGATTCGTTTGTTGCCGGTTGGGTTTGGGGCCTCCTTCTCTCCCTCCTCTTGCTCTTCGGTGCGGCGGTCTACAACGCTCAACTCAACATCGTTCGTGCCTTGAAGGGCGGGCGCGCACCGCCGAACATCGGCGTGCCGTGGGGCGTGTTTGTCGTCCAAATCGTTGGCCTCGGGGGTGCCGTCGTTACCGGGGCGAGCCTCGTCCTCTTTGGTTTCGAGAACCCGCTTGCCTACTCGGCCTACCTCGGGACGGGAACGGGTCTCATCATGTTCGCCACTCCGCTGTTGACCTGGGAGTTGCCCGTCTGGAAGGCCCGTGGCCAACGAACTTCTTCGGTTCGTCACGCTGCACGCAACACGCTGGGCGCCGTGGGGGTGCTGTTCTTGCTTTGGACCCTGGCACTTGACCCCGTTGACCCCGTGCGCCAGAAAATGGAGCCCAACGAGTTGGCCTTCATCGCGCTCGGCTTGCTTCAGGTGTTGGCTGGCGTGATGGTGCTGACGAGTTGGGCCCCGATGTTGGTTCAATTCCTGAGCAAACGGGCTCGCTTTGCTGGGGGGCCTGTTCGCTCGGTGGCGCTTGCTCATCCCTTGGCGCATCCTGTTCGGACCGCCGTGGTCATGGGTATGTTTTCCATCACCATGTTTTCAGTCGTGGTCCTTGCAGGTTATACTGAACAGTTCGACACCTACTCTGCCGATTTTGTTGAGGAAGCCGAAGGCGAATTTGAACTGCTGCTCACCTCAAGTCGGTCGCGCCCCATCACGTTGGGGGATGACCCCGCTGCTTGGGGGGTGAACGCCTCCATCATCGAGGCCATCGATGCCGTTGGGGCCGTTCACCGAGCCCCGATTCATTTGGAGGACGAGGCAGGTGAGCGAATGCCCTACCTCCTGCGGGGGGTTGATCGGGGCTTCACCGAGCACGGAGGGTTGCCCCTCCACCTTTGGGACGAATCGCTTGGAGCCACCTCGCAGGAGGCCTGGCAATCGGTGTCCGTGTTTGATGACATCGTCTTTCTCGACGCCTCGTTTGGGCTGGAATCGGCCGCCGATGGGGCCTCGCTTGTACCCTTGCAGTTTTCAATTGGAGATTCAATTTCACTTATTGATTTCTCAAACCCTCAAAACGTCAAAATCGTTCGTGTTGGTGGCTTCTTGAAGCAATCCTCCTACATTTTCTCGCCGGGGGTGTGGATGAACGGCGAAGTGGTGGAAGAACGCTTCGGAGGGGAGGTGACTCGCATGTACGTCAGCGTCTCCAACGATGCAACAGCGACCGACCCGGATTTCGCAGGCATGGCGCTTGCTGCCCAAGGAAAATCGGTGGAGGAACGGCAAGCAGCGGCGGAGCTCGAGGACGTGCTTGACCGCCAACTGGCCTCAAGCAACGTCAACGTGCAGGCGGTTGCCGATGAAATCATGGTCATTCAATCCCTTGTCTTGGCGATCTTGTCCTTGTTTGAAGGGTACCTTGCGCTGGGCCTCGTTGTTGGCGTGGCGGGCATTGGGGTCGTCACCGTGCGGAACGTGAGCGAACGGCGCCGGACCGTCGGTATGTTGCGAGCCATCGGGTTCCGGCAGCGACACATTCACCGGATGTTCTCCATCGAGGTCTCCTGGGTGGCCGTTTTGGGTTTGCTCAACGGCTTGCTCATCGGGTACGGCTTTCATGCGATGCTGTACCAGGCCCTTTGGAAATCGGAAGGCGTTGCGTTTTCCTTCCCCTGGCCTTCAACGCTCGGCCTGTTTGTTATTGCATGGTTGGTGGTGCTCGCCGCCACGGCCCTCCCCGTTCGCAAAGCCGCCAAAATCCCCCCTTCAGCGGCGTTGCGAAGTCGATGAGCGGTGTCGTTTTTGTCAGGTTGACAGGCGGCCCTTCGTCGCACAGGCGTTCACAAACGGAATGCTCCGATTTCTGAGGTCCGGCAGTTTTTTGTTCTAAAAACCGCCTTTTTTGCCTGTTTTGGAGGTTTTCTTCCGATGAATCAACCTTCCTATAGTATAAATACAACGCATGCCGTGGGGAGGGTTACCGAACCATCGGGGGTAGACACATGAAGAAAATGACACCTGTAATTCTCGGGATGTTGATGCTGACGAGTTTCTTTGCCGGCGTGAACTTTACCGAACTTGAAAGCCAAGTGACGATCGACGAAACGGGGGCCCGTGCTGGAGCCGACCCGTCCGTGGTCGCTATCACCTCACCCAAGGAAAGCTCTTGCGACGCCGTGAACGGTTGTCGCAACACCATCCAAGTGGGTCAAGCCACCACCTTCTCTGCGTTCATCAAGAACTCCGGAGACGCCGACATTACGGAACTCTCCTACTCCGTGACGGTGTACCTGGCGGACCTGAACGGCAACCCCGGCAACGTCGCCAAAGACAGCACGGGCGCCGACCTTTCATGGAGCAACAACGACGCCATGTGCGACGACGGTGCGATTTGCGACTACGACTCGTCGGTCGCTCCGCTCTCTCAAGGGTCCATCCTCGGTGGCGGCAAATTGACGCTTCAACTTCAAGGCGGCGCCGGTGACATCACCTGGACGCCCACCCAAGGAAACTACGTCGTGGAAGTGGCCGTTTCCGGACCGGAAGATGCCGATGTGTCCAACAACAACCAGCTTGTCTACGTGGTTGTTGAGGACTGGTACGACATTTCCGTCGACCTCGCATGGACCAACGACCCTAACGGGAACGAGGATTCCATCAACATGGCCAACCTTCAATCCGGTGAGTTTTCCCTCAGCGTGACAGCCAACGGCTCCGAAATCTTCTCCCCTCGTGAAGTTGAAGTCCTCATCATCGTCTCGGGCGATTACGACGTCGCCACGCTTGACGGGGTCAACCTCCTGCTCGACGGCGACGGCAACCCCACCGACCGAACCACGATGACGGTTGGAACGGACGCCACGGTGCGCACCTTTGAGCACCAAGAAGACACCAACAACACCACTTCAGCGGTTCGCTCCGTCCTAACGTACCAGAACACGGAAGTGCTGAACGGTGAATTCCTGCCCAACGGCAACAGCGACGCCCGCTTCCAAATCACGGCGGAAGTCATCGGCTACACCCTCTACGGGCAGTACACCGATTGCGAGGAATACATCGACGGCGGCGAAGGCAACGAAACCAACTCCACGACCCTGCGCCATTTCTGTGAAGTGGCCGAGTCCTCCGACGACCGACCCAAGACCGACTTTGACGAACTCACGGGCAGCAAGTCCGTCTACGACGACATCCGCATCTCGCGGATGGGCGTCTACCAAGGCTACAACTACGACGAAGACTGCACCGGTCTCCCTGCAACCTTCACCCAAGAAGGCACGGGTGCTGACCTGAACGTCGGATGCGCCCTGGTCTATGCCGACGTGGAGCACCGAGGCAGCGATATCATGAAGGGTTACAACTGGTGGGTTAACTACACCATTTCCCACGAAGACGCAGAGATCCCCACGCTGACCGGCACCATCAAGGAGTGCACCTCGGGTCTCGACATGCCTTACAGCTTCCAGCCATTGGGCGGCATGGGCGCTCTGGTGGGCTCCGCCTGCACCTTTGTGAAGCTCGTGCCCGGCGAGTACACCTTTGAATTTGAACTCGTGATGGACACCAAGGGCAACGACACGGCCCCCATCCCCTGGGACGCTGCTGCCGACGGTGACGCTCGACCCAGCAACAACGACGTGACGATGGTGGCCGATGTGCTCAACAACCTCCCCGTCATCACTTCCTTTGAACTCGTGACCGAGGGAGACGTTGTGGTCAACCAAATCGAGGGCCTGCAACTCTCCGTGGTGGCCTTTGACGTTGACGACCCGTCCGGTGACGGCTTGTTGTTCTCCTACAACTACCAGGGCGGCGCCATCCTCGGATGCGGTGGCTCTCAAGCCGAAGGCGGTACGAGCTGTGCTACGCCGGTCCTCAACAGCTACATCGGGAACCTCGTGGTGACCGTCATCGTGACCGACGCTCACGGGGACGAAGTCTCCCAAGAGATGACCATCGATGTGTGGAACGACGCAACCGCCACGGCCACCTCGGCCTCGGGCGTTTCGATCGAGTACCCGCTGCAGTACTTCGGTCTGAGCAACTTCACCATCACCACCTTTGAGGACCTCGATGTGACCTCCTACTCGGGCCAGCAACTCGAAGGCTTCTCGGGCACCTACGATGCCGTGGCTGCCGTTGATTACGCACCGAGCACGACCTTCCAGGCGAACGACATCCTGTCGCAATCCATCTCCGTGATGGTCGACACGTCCTTGGAGGCCACCTCGCTGTGGTACATCGACGGGTCGGGCAAGTGGATTCTCTTCTCCGATATCGCTGAAGAAGTCGACGCCACCACCGAGATGTTCACCTACGACGTGCCGGCCAACAGTCCGGTCGTTCCTGCAGGGAAACTCGTCCTGATGGGCGGCGAACTCGCTCAGGCCAGCATCCCTGATGCCTCCGTCAGCGGCTTCTCCGCAACGGCCCAGAAGGGCGGGGCCATCGCCCTCGCTTGGGACATCACCGGTACGCTGCTCTCCTCTGACAGCATCACGGTCCACATCTGTGAAGCCGTGGAAGAGTGCGACGACGCCTTCATGCAAAACGTGGAGGACGAGGTCCGCACGTTCACCTACAGCGGTACGCAGACGACCCACGGGGAAACCTACTACGTGGCCGTGGCCGTTTGCAACGAAGAAGGCTGTTCCACGCCTGGACTCGCCACCGTCGTTGCCGACAAGCAGGTCGACGGTGAGTACACCGTGAGCAACTTGGGCATCGAAATTGGGGCAGACGGCGAAAGCTGGGACCTCACCTGGTCCGTCTCCGGCGATGTTGACGACGTGGCCATGTGGCACATCTGCACCAGCACCGATGACTTTGACGCCGCCAACATGCCTTCTGACTGCACCAACTCAGTTGCTGTCGACTCGACCACCGCCAACGTCGCCATGCCGACGGCCGTGGTCAACGGAAAGACGTACTACTTCACCGTGGTCGGCATGGACGCAAAGGGCAACATGGACGCCGCCGGCTACATGAACGAAGCCCAAGATGTCCGAACGGTTGACAACTCCAACGCCAACGACGGCAACGGCACCATCGGTGACGACACCGACGACACCAGCGCAGGCATCCCCATGTACGCTTGGGGCATGATTGCTGGCGTTGTGGTCGTGGCCTTTGTTGTGGGCGCCTTCATCCTCTCTCGAGGCGATGGCGAAGGCGGCGAAGGCAAGGACTGGGATTACTGATCCTCTTCGCTCTCAAGCCAGATTCACCCCACCGGGGTGCACAACGGTTGAGCGGCCGCATTAGCGGGGTTTCAGGGCCTTCTCCTTGAACGCCCTTTGGCCAACGAATCAACCGCGGGCTGAAGCGAGGTTGGAAGAGGTAAGCAACGGAAAAGAAGGAGGTGAACCACCTGATGCGCCCTCTTGTTTTTTTCACCGTGCTGTTGATGTGCAGCGTTTCCCTCTCTGGGTGTTTGCGAGGCCTTGGAAACAACGGAAGCGGTGTTGGGGACGGGGATTTGCCTGTTTATGAAAGGGGCCCCTTTGAGGTCCTCATCGAAGAGGACCTGGTCTTTGCCAGCGGTCTTGGCCACACCGCTTCAAGTGTTGAACCCTCTCCGATCCCCCTTAAACTGGACGTCTACTCGCCGGAGAGCAATTCCACCGACAGGCCCGTTTTGATGTTCATTCACGGCGGTGGATTTACCGGTGGAAACAAGCACAAGCCGGAAATTGTCGAGATGGGGCATTACTTTGCCTCCCGAGGTTGGGTCTTTGTCTCCGTTGATTACCGAACCACCGAAGAACTGGGGAATCTTGACGGGAAGTCAGAAGATGAAATCGTTGAGTACTACAGCGGAATTGCCCCCGAGGAATGGATTCGGCATTCGTTCACCGGTGCAGAATCGACCAAACAAATCCAGCAATCGGTGGCGATGTATGCTGCTCAAAGGGATTGCAAAGCCGCCCTACGATGGGTGGTCGCCCATGCCGATGATTACAGGATCGACACCGAGCAAATCGCCGTGGGTGGAGCTTCCGCTGGTGCCATCACCACGGTCGCTCTCGGCATTTCTGACACGGGCGATTTCCGTGACGAACTGTCCTTTGATGATGACCCGACGCTCTCGACCACACACTACAACAAAACCTACGAGGTTCAAAGCCTGGTGTACTTCTGGGGGTCGAAATTAAAATTGGATGTCTTTGAAGCCGTGTACGGTTTGGAGCGATACGACAGCGATGACCCAGAGTTGTTCATGGCTCATGGCGACGGAAAGGACCTCGTCACCCCGTACGAGGGGGCTCTTGCCCTCAAGGAGATTTACGCCGAGTTGGACGTCCACAGCGAACTCGTAACCCTTGAAGGCCACGGGCACGGCGCATGGGGCGCTGTTGTCGATGGGAAAGGGCTGTTCGAGTTGTCGTATGACTTCTTGATGGATCGGCAAAACGTCGAACTTTGAAGCCCATCGACTGAGGAAAGCACCTGCGGTGAACAGCAAAAAAAGGCTGATATTTTTTTGACCTCAAAACGCAAGAATTTCCGAATTGGCCACCGTCATCTCACTCCCTCAACTCACAGCATCCAATGGGGTCTTGCTGGTGCATTCAAACGAATTGCACCCGAAGTAATATAAATAGCGTAAGGCGTGGGATGCTCTGCATACAGTCCGTATGGGGTGAATGACTATGTTGGGAAACAAGAAAAACCAGAAGAAAACCGTCTTCGGCGGTATCGGGATTGCACTGTTGTTGTGCGCATTGATGGTGCTCATGCCAATGAGCGGCTACGTTGACAACAACGACAGTACAACCGTTGAACTTGTAGATGCAAGTTCGAATGGAGCAGAGGATTACTTCCAGCTCCCCGAAAAGATCGCTGAAGCAGACTATGAATACGACCCATCGCTTGAGATTCAAGGGATGCGAGACCAAACCACGAAAGCCTTCCTCAATGAGGACGGCTCCATCACGCAGATGGTGAGCGGCGACCCGCTCCACTACAACGCTGATGGAACGTGGGAAGACATTGACCTGAACATTCAGGCTTACCCAGAGGGGTGGGGTGTGACCAAGAACACCTACGCAACCACCTTTGCTCCGGAAGTGGCCAACGGAATGACCGTTCAGGCGAATGAATTCGTCGACCCCATCGTCTCGGGCCTGAACCCCATGATCGTCACGCTTGACGAGACCGGTTCCGCCCCACAACCCTTCGAAGCACCTCCCGCCTCTCAAGGCGTGGAGGTCGGCGGCAACGTCATCCGTTACCCGCTTGCTGAAGGCTACGACCTTGACTACTCCGTCGAGGTCAACGAGGTCAAGCAGAACCTCATCCTCCGAGAGGCCCCTGTGCTTCCAGACAACGCCAAGTGGTTCGGTCTGAGCGAGGGCCTGCGCATGCCTGTCGGCTACGCACTCTACTCCGGCGAGACCATGCTGGGCGAGGAACTCTTCTCGACCCAAGACGCTCTCCAAATCCGACACATCGAAACCGGTGAGATGTTGGCTGAGATTCCAGCACCGCTCATCATCGAGCCCGAAGTTGAGGAGCCCTACGTCGGGACCTTCTTCGTTCAGGTCTACGGTCCACAAATCGTGTTGATCACGGTCGTGGACGCCGACTGGCTGATGAGCGAAGACCGCGTGTTCCCGTTGGCGCTTGACCCAACCATCCGCGTCAACTCCAACGCTGGCGGTTACTGTTACATCTACTACACCTACTGTTACTCCAGCTCGTACCGCTACCACTACCGATACTACGGTTCCTACTACTACCTGCCCTGGCACAAGTACACCTTCACCTCCAACAACCAGTTGCCCTCTGGCGCAACCATCAACCAAATTCAGTGGAAGAAGTACATGAGCTACGCCTACGGCAACTCCGTCACCCTCACCATGAGCGTCCTCGAAGGCTGCGGTCTTGACGCACGGTACAACTACGGCATCACGTCCAACACTTGCAACGGCAACCCGATTTCGTCGTCCTACTTGACCTCCAACTACGGTGGTACGGCGGCACGAAGCATCGTTTCCGCAGCGGGCAACTCGCCCTCTGCCGCCACGATTGGCAGCACGGGTACCGGATGGAAGACCCTCACCCTGTGCAGCTCTGCAACCGCTTGCGCCGCAACTTCTGGCGGCGTTTCCCACGTTGCAAGTGCAGCCACGAACGGTGCAGGGACCCTCGGTGTCGGTGAGCGCTACATGAGCAGCGCCTACTTCTACACCTACGCCTACACCTCGGGCAGTTACAACTCCCACTTCTTGGTGACCTACTCGGGCGGCACGGATGCGGACGCTCCAACTTCCGACTACGTCCCCTACACCGGCCTTGATTCGTACATCGAAGGCGAGCGAACTTTCTTCATCAAGCTCTCCGACATGTCCGGCATCGACACGACCTCGAACGGTGCACCCACCCTCCACTACTCCACCGACGGCGGCTCCACCTGGAGCAGCACGACCTACGGCCTGGGCTCCAACAACCAGTTTGACGCCGGCGAACTCGTCTCCATCGGTACGTGCAGCAGCACGTCCTCGGACTGTAAGTTCAAGGCCCGCACCCCCGACCTCTCGTTCGGTGATGACTTCCGTTACTATTGGAAGTACCAAGACTTGAACCAGAACCCGTCGGCCAACGTCGGTTACACGCCCGCACTGACCGGTTCGCAAACCACGCCAACGCCCTACCAGTTTGACGTCGTTGACCCCGCCAACGCACCCACTTCCCACAAGAAGATGACCGTGTTGACCACCGATGTTCACGCCAGCAGTTACTACACGCCCCAGGGCTACTTTGACCGACAGTTGACTTACTACAGCGACTCCGACGAGTACTTCTTTGAGTTTGACACCTCGGGCTGTGGCACCGGTTCGCAACAGTGTTTCTACACGGGCACCAGCACCTTCTACGGCAACTGGATCGCTCGCGGCAGCACCAACCCAAGCAAGGGCACCTACGGTGTTTACTCGAGCAGCGGTGTGACCAACAAATTCAACCAGAACCTGTGGACCAACGGCGCAGGCTACATCCAGGTCGGTGCTCGGGACGGGCCAGGCATGAACCTCGTCTTCGTCTACGACAGCACCCTCAACAAGTGGGCCACGGTTGGTATCGGTACCGAAACGGGAATCGACACGCCGCTGACCGGCGGTAGCCAAGCCACGGCCTCCGTGTCGTACGGTTACACGCAAGCGTACAAGTTTGCCATCCCCGGAGACATCACGGGCGATTTCGGGACCTT
>JAYOHN010000024.1:0-28348 GCA_038118245.1 Candidatus Poseidonia sp. | reverse complement strand
CAGCAGCAACGCCTGTGCATCGCCCGAACGATTGCCATTGAGCCCGATATCATCCTGATGGACGAGCCGTGCAGCGCGTTGGATCCCATCGCCACCGCCGCCATTGAAGAGCTCATTCTCGAACTCAAGAAGGATTTCACGGTCGTCATTGTGACGCACTCCATGTCGCAGGCTGCTCGTGTCAGCGATTATACAGGGTTCATGTACCTTGGAAGGATGGTGGAGTTCAACAAGACCGAGAAGATTTTCTCCGAACCGGACCAAGAATTGACCCAACGGTACATCACGGGACGCTTTGGCTGAGGTGAACAAACATGCCCATTAGAACAGGACTCGACGAACGAATGAAATCCATTCAACAGGATTTGAGAGACTATTTCGAAGAAGCAAAGGATGTGTATTCTGACGCGATCGACGCCTTTACGAAACTTGACCGCGAGGTCTATTCAGAGGCCAAAAAAGTCAGAGCAAAGGCACGTGAAGTGAATTGGGATTTGACCAACAACCTTCTCCTCATTCTTTCCTTGAACCAACCGCTGATGAAGGATCTCCGCATCGTTGCGACCTATTTGCGAGCCGTGGATACCGTGGAACGACTCATTCGTCACGCACGAGACATCGCCCGTTCCGACCGCTCACTCGATGAGAATGCAGATGAACTTCCATCCGATATCGTCGACCCTGTGACGTCCATGCACAGGTCATTGAATTCACTCATTGACATCACGATTGAGTGCCTGACCAACGGCGGCGAAGTCCCCGCTGATGAAGTCCGTGAACACTGGAAGGCCGTGAAAGCCTCCCATGCGGAAGCGGTGGCCGCGCTGTCCATCCTGAAGTCGGATACGCTCGGAGGAAAAGCCATGCGACTCGAAGTCATCAACATCGTCAACCGCGTGGACCGGTCTGCCTACAACATCGTGCGGTTGAACGGGATGTGGCACCACGCCCTGAACAACGAGAACATTATTCTCGATTGATTGGCGACCTCCTCCTTGGAAAATCCAGGGGTGTGTAGGAAGCAGGATTCTCACCAACGCGCAATCGGAGATTGCGCTCAGTTCTCATCCCGCCTTGCGCTGTTATGAATTATTAAGAGTGCAGGAGGCAGGATTCGAACCTGCGAACCGTTACGGACTGGGACCTCATCCCAGCGCCTTTGACCAAGCTGGGCGACTCCTGCGCCGACCTTCGCTCTGCCCTCGCGTATATCAACACCGCGACCTTCGCTCAAGCCTGCTCGTCAAAGAACACGGCGACCTCGTCCAACGATTTGCGGTGAATGTCGGGCACTTGCGCGTCTTCAGCCGGGTAGCCAACGGGCATGACGAGCATGGCTTCCTCGTGCTTGGGGCGGTCCAGCAGTTCCCGAAGGAACCCCATCGGTGAAGGGGTGTGGGTGAGGGTGACGAGTCCCATTCGGTGGACGGCCTGAATAAACATCCCAGCGGCGATGCCGCACGATTCAACGGTGTAGTAGGTCGGACCCCACTCGCCGTTGTCGCGCTGACGTTTCTTTTGTTTGAACAACACCACGACCCAGGGCGCGTCCGTGAGGTGGGCCTTGACGGCGTCCGTGCCGAGCGGCGCTAGCACTTCCGACCACGCTTCAGGCATGCGTTCGTTGTACGTTTTCCGCTCTTCAGCCTCGGCGGCTTCACGGAGTTTGGCTTGCAACTCCTCGTTGCGGATGGCGACCCAAGTCCAGGGCTGCAAATGGGCACCGTTGGGTGCGGTTGACCCCGACAGAATCGCCAATTCGATGAGGCGGCGATCAACGTCGCGAGACGAGAAATGACGCGTCGTGCGGCGCTTCTTCAGTTCGGCGTAATTCGCCTCGGCCAGCGCCAACATGTCTTCGGGCGACCGTTCGGTCCACTGAAGCGGAATGAAAGCGTGGTCGTCCATGTGGCTCAGGACGAATGAGCGGTCGCCGGTTGATAAGCGCACATCGTTCATTGGTTGATTTCAACCAGTTCAATATGAAGTTCGTTTCGGCGCATGAACGGCAGCGTTGTCCACGGGTTCTCGTAGACGGCCAGCACCGCCGGCCCTGCAACCACGTACCCCTCTCGTTCAATTGCCGTGCGCATCTTTTCCTCGATCTGTGCTGTTTTTTTCGGTGTTGTGCGGCCGCTGAATCGAGCCACGGCGACCGTCACCGAGGAGGTTGGATGTAGGCGTACCCCCGCGTCGTTGGGGGCGGGGAGGCTCTCCAGGGAGTAGGCCGACGGCATGGTGAAAGCCAACCAACCCGAACCTTCCTCCTCCCACATCTGGACCGGGGCCGTCATGGCGATGGAGGTTCGCTCATTGTTGCCGCCAAAGATGTAGCCGGCCACCCGTCGAAAGCCACCCGAGGCAGCACCCCCGTCACGCCCCGCCGTCTGCACGCGGGCCTGAACGGTAGGAGCGTACCGGCGTACTTCGAACCCGTCGTGGGTGTTAACGACCTCGTAAGCCGGCTCTTCCAGCGTTTCAGCCATGGCCATCCTTCCTCGCTCAGGGCTTTGACAGGTTGTGTTCGTTCGGCCATCGGCCTCGCAAGCGCAGCCACGCTTCGCTGCAAAACATGAGGCCGTAAATCGACGCCAACCACAACGTAGGGCGCCCCCACGTGGCCTGTGTTGCGTCGTTGGGCAACACGCCTCCCTGGAAAGCCAAGAGGCAGCACAGCCACACCAAGGTGGCGCCGTGAACCATCCAGCGAACAGCGCTCAGCAACTCCCGGGAGGTGGCTTCCATTTCCCGAAGTTCTGCTTTGGTCAGGAGGGCCGAGACCCCGACGATCTTGTCAAGGGCGGAACCACCGTTCCACCGGATGCGTCCGAGTTGAAATCGCGTGAGGTATTCAATTCCCGAAAACAGGGTGACCCACACCACGACCACCTCGAGGAAGGGCTCTGCACCACGCAAATCAAGCGAGCCCCAAATCGTCCAGCCGAGCAGCACCCACAACCAAAGAACCTGAAGCACCTGGAAGGTGTGGGCAAATCGACTCAACTTTTGCAAGAGTTCAGCGTCGTGGCCGAGCACCCATTCGAGAACCAGCACACCGACCGCAGCAAGACATGTGGTCGCACTCACCAGCAGCCACCAACCGGACAAATCGGCGTCCCGCCAAGCCAGCATCAAGGCGGCCATCACCCACGTGAGCAACGCCACCGTGGCCACGTTCACCGCCGCCTGCATGGTGTAAAGCGGGTCGCGACCGTCCCGGAGCACCGCCAACCCCCCCATGAGTTTGACCTCGAACGCTGAATCATCGACGATACCGTGCGCTGCAGCGGCCATACCACCAGCCGACTTGATTCGGGCCGCTTCCACGATGCTGTGCGCAGCCCCGTCCTCCCATTCGGTGCCTCCCGTCCACGACGAGCCTCGGCTGGCGGCGTGTGCGGCTCCTGCACCTCTCGAACGGTTGCCGCCTGCGGAACGTGTTTTGGCCCAAGCTCGGATTTCGGGCGTGATGATTTCTTCGACCTGGTCCTCGTTGAGCGGTGCGCCGTGGTCCGTGTAGAGCCACCGGCACTGAATCGGCACCGGGTTGGGGTCAACGTCGGGCGCCACCATTTGGAACTGACCTGGCCCAAGGGTGGGCAGTTGCGCCACGAGATCTTGGTCACCCCCGCTCTCTTTGAGCAGATGGCGTACCTTTTCGACATCTTGGGGTTGGGTAAACCGTCCGATGAAGGTCGTGTTGGCTTGGGCGAGGATCTTGTAGTCAACGTCGCTGACGTTTTGGGTCGCCAACACGCAAGCGACGCCGTATTTCCGGGCCTGCTTGAAAATCAGTTTGATGAGGTCTTTTGCCGGTGGATTGCGAGGGTGAGGAGGAAGGTAGGGCGCCACTTCGTCCATAAAGAACAGCAGTTTGAGTTCCCCATCGGCGGGTTGTTGGGTGAGCATCCAATCGTAGAGTTCGCGAGAGAGTTCTTGGACGAAATACTGTTTCTGGTTCTCGTCTTGAATGGTGTTGAGGTAGACGATGTTCAAGGGTATTTTTCCCGGTACAGCCGGTTCAACAAAGGCGTCAATGTCAATGGGCACGCCGTTTGAAAACAGGAGTTGGTTGACACCGGAGGAAAAGGCAGCGAGCCGACGAGCGAGGTCGTTGCGGGTGGATTTGGGCAAGCGTTCCTCAAAATCCGTCAGACGATGTTCCATCATCACCTCGTTCCATGTTGGTGGGTCGACCTTCTCCTCCTCGTCATCTTGGTCAAAACATTCGGGGTAAAGATGGCGAATGAATTCCTGATGCGGTTCGCGAACCACCCTCGCCAAGGCTTGGAAATCACCGACGTTCAAACCGCACCTTGTGCCTTCAACCAGGATTTCGTAAAGAAACGGTTTCACCGTTTTTCCTTGCGCCTTCTCCACGTCAAATCCTGCGAGATTGGCGAAACCCGCAGCCACCATGTCCCAAGCCGTGATGGCTTCTTCGGGGTCCAGGTCAGCCGGCGGCGCACGGAAAGGGTCGATGCACAACGGGAGTCCTTTGCTGCGGAGCGGTGTCCAAATGCGGACTTCGCATCGGTCCATCAACCGCTTTGCCCGAGCGACAATTCCGTCCTTTTCCTCCAGCTCAATGGGGTCAATGCCCAACGCCAATCGAGCCAAATCTCCCTGCGGGTCGATGATGAGCGAAGGAATGCCTGCCAGCGCGGCCTCTTCAATGAGGGCCTTGGCCATCACGGTTTTTCCCGAACCGGTTGAACCGAGCATGGCCCCGTGCCGAGCCAACACTTGAGGCGGGATGTCAATGGCTTCGTTCGTGTCCCGCCTGTGCCCGAGAAACAAACCTCGGGGCTTGTACCCCTTGAGCGAGGAGGCGACGGTCGCTTCTGTGGAAAAGAGGTCCTCAACAAGATCGCCGACGGGTGCCGCGTCGCCCTCCGAAGGGGATGCATCGTCCCCGTCCTTGGACACCATGGGAGGGCGAACACCGCAGGGGGTCTTGAAGAACGCGATGGCGGGTGCTTCAGAAACGCACACTCAAGGAGGAGAACCCCAACGCCGGCCCATGAAACGCATCGCCATGGCGCACCCTTCGTGGGACGACGAGATGCGGGATGCGGCGATGAAGACGCTTGACTCGCTCCATTGGGTTAAGGGTCCGCAAGGCAAAGCGTTTGGTGCAGAGTTTGCCGCCTATTGCGGGGCGGTTCAAGGCACACCTTGTCAAAGCGGTTCAGTGGCCCTGTGGGGGGCGTTGCGTCTGCTTGACATCGGACCCGGCGACGAGGTTCTGGTCCCTTCCTTGACCTACATTGCGACGGCGACCTGCGTTTCGCTCGTGGGAGCCACGCCGGTATTTGTCGATGTTGAGCCCGAGTACTGGTGCGTTGACCTCAACGCTTTGGAGCGGGCAAGAACGCCCAACACCAAAGCCGTCATTGGCGTGCATTTGTTCGGCCAAATGTGCGACGACGCCCTCGTTACGTGGTGCAAAACGCACGGTATCGCCTACATCGAGGACGCTGCTCAAGCGCACGGAGCAAGAGGGCCATCGGGCACGATGGCCGGAGGGGCAGGGGACGTCGCTTGTTTCTCGTTTTTCCCTTCAAAGAATCTGGCCGTCGGGGGAGAAGGCGGCATGATGATGACACGCCGCGAAGACTTGGCCGCCCGGATGGACGCCTTGGTCAACCACGGCCGGGATGCTCGTCTTGAATCCCATGAACTCGGCTCCAACCTGCGGATGTCGGAAGTCGCTGCAGCCATCGGGCGCGTTCAACTCGCCCGACTCGAAGGTTGGCTCGAACGTCGGCAGAGCGTTGCCGACCGCTACAGCGCTGCGTTTGACAACCTCAAGGGCGTGGCTACGCCAAAAGTCCGTCCCACCACGCGGCATGCATGGCACCAGTATTGCTTGCTTGTTGACGACCCGGAACGTCTGCAACAGCACTTGAACGAAGCCAACATCGACAGCCGTGTCTATTACGCCACGCCGTGCCACCGCCAACAGGTCTATGCGAATCACCCACAACATGCATCCACTTTTTCCGTCACCGATGCGGTTTGTCACCGACTCGTGGCCATCCCGGTCCATCACCAGTTGACCGAAGAAGACGTGGAGCGCGTCATTCAAACCGTTGTTCGTGCTTGTTCACCGTAGCCTCAAGGGTTTGAGCCAAAGCACGGTTGGACCACGACGCCAACCCCGTGATTTCGTGGCCCACCCAACCGGGAACCACGAGCGGTTCATCGGCCGAATCAAGTTCAACCTCGGCCAAGACCAACCCGGCCAACGCTCCTTCAAATTCGTCAACTTCCCAAACATGGCCGTCACTTCCTTCCCAAACATACCGGGTTTTTTCCACCGAAGGGTAAGGGCCGCGAACCATCAACGATGCTGCAGCCTCGCGGCTTATCTCCCATTCCAATTCCAGCGCCGTGGCAGCGGCGATGCGCGACTTGAACGTCAGGTACCAGGCTTCGTCTCGCTTCCGTAGACGCCCAACAGCCGTCTCCATCTGCTTCCAAGCATCGAGTTGGCTGGGCGTTAAATCGGCAAGAAGAACCCCATCGCAACGCAAGGAACCTCCGTTTTTCTCGATGTGGTCGCTCACGCCATAATGCTGCTCAATGGCGTGCACGGCTGCCCCGTCCCGCCAGGGTTTTTCCTCACGAGCGTCAACCAAAAAGCGCCGTTCGATTTCCAGATGGTCAGCGATGCATTTCACCCCCCTGTTGGGCCGGGAGGGGAGCAACCGTCACGAATTGAACATCGTCGATGAGTTCGGTCCCCGCTGGACCAAGCGTCACACGGTCGACCTTGAAGCGGTCATCGTTGAGCAGGGTCGGATCGCCTCGTGCAAGACGCACGTCCAAGGATTTCGCCGTGGCGTACGCCCTCCAAATCAACCACGCAGGGAGCAGCAAGCCAAGGGAGGCGAGCAGCATCTCCATCCACATGGAGGCATCACCGGTCCCGTTCCACGAGGCCGGCCCATGAAGCCGCCGCGTAGGCTTTGGCCGCCGCTTCGGGGTCTTCTGAACGATGAATGCCCGAACCCACAATGATGCAGTCTGAACCGGCAAGCACCGCCTCAGTGGGGTCGCCGTAACGCTGCCCCATCGCACCGTCGCCCACCGCTAAATTCACGCCGGGTGTCCAAATCATCTTCTCTTCACCGACTTTTTGGCGCAAGTCCGCCAGCTCACCGGGCCGGGAGCCGTTGCCGATGAACCCAAAGACGCCCGGATGGGCCTTGCCATTGGCAACCACTTCGTCGGTGTAGGCTGGATGGAGCAGATTTCCTCGGCTGGACATTTGCGCCAGGAGGAGCACGCCACCCTGTCGGCCCACATCCGTCCAGGCCGCTTGCAACCCGTCCACGATGTCAGGGCCGCTGATGAGGTGGGCCGTGACCAGGTCCGACCACGAGCGAATGTCGTATTTACCGGCCATTTGGTTTCGGCTGATGCCTCCAATATCGGCGAATTTTCGGTCCTCAAACACGAGCAGATTTGCCTCTGAAGCCGCTTGACAAAACGCAGACCAACTTTCGGGACTCCAGTCCTCAACGAGGTCAACATGGGTTTTCAGAGCGGCCACGTAAGGGCCGACAGAATCGATCAACGCCATCAACCCCGCCATGGTGTTGCGGTCGGCCGCCAAGCAGACCAGCGAACGTTTCTCGGTGGCGACTTCCATGTACCGCTTCGCCATTGGGGAGGACGCCATCTCCCATCGATTGCCCCATGCGGTCGATGCGTCCATGATGAACGGGAAGTGAAACCCCTCCTCAATGCTTGTGGCGAGGGCGGTTGCGGGGGCATCATGTTCTTGACCGACCCCGCCTTGGTCCCGCCATGCGACAGGCCATCGGTTTGACCGTCCTGTTGTTGCTCATGCCGCTTGCTGGGTGCTTTGGTGAAAACCAAACGTCGCCGGAGGCCGGCGAAGACGGCCTTTATCCCTCCATCTGGGAGCGTCACACCCTCGATTGGAATTGGACGGGCACCTACGCCATGGTTTTGGAACCCGGCCCCCATCGAGCCCTCCCCGTCCAAGAGGCCATCATTGAAGTGGACACGTCAGGAACATGGGAAGGAGGCCCGAACACGGCCGAAGTCCATCTTTCGTATTGGCTCCCGTCCAACACGGAAGCGGGCGAACAGGTGCCGGTGATCGCCGTAGTGAGCCCCTACTTTGACTACGGTTCTCCGGGAAGCCAATCGAGTCCAACAAACGTGGTGGGGGCCGGACGAGGCGAGTTCATCTACGACAATTTCGTTCCTCACGGGTACGCCCTGGCTCAAGTCGCCGTCTTCGCCACCGAAGAAAGCACAGGTTGCTTTGATTACCGAGGGGACGGCGAGGGGCAGGGCATCCACGCCGCTGTTGAATGGTTGGGCACCCAAAATTGGAGCAACGGAAACGTGGCGATATACGGGAAGTCCTACGAAGGCGCCACGGCATGGGAGGCGGCGGCCCAAGGAAGCGAGCATCTGAAAACCATCGTTCCCATTTCTGGAACCACCGCCCTCGGCCCGCTGCTGTACAAAAACGGAAGCGCAGAAGCGAGAAGCCAAGTCATGCACTCAAATTACGGCGGGTCCATCTTGGATTACGATGGCGATGACTTGGACAACATGTGCGGTGACGTGCTCGAGGGCTTTCTCGCCGGGCCTGCTCGATACGGATTGGGGGAACTCGACCCCTACATGGACAGGTATTACGACGAGCGAAGCCACATCGACAAGGCCTTGGGCACCTACAACGGGAGCATTTACTGGGTTCAAGGCATGCAGGATTGGAACGTTGACCCGCACCAGGTCTTTGGTGGGCCGCCGGGAACGTCCTGGTATCAAACGTACATCGACGAAGGCTACGAGGTCGCCGGCATGTTGGGCCAATGGGAGCACAATTATCCCGACCAGTGGACCAAACACAACAACCAAGATTCGGGGTACGGCGGTGAAGCGATTCACAACATGACGCGCTGGGATTGGGGACAGGACCTGTTTGAGTGGATGGAATATTACCTCAAAGGCATCGGCGAGCGTCCGGCGCTTCACGCCCAAATCCAACGCAACGACGGGGAGTGGCGCATCGAAACAACATGGCCGCCCGAAGACGCCACGTGGGTCGACCTCGACTTGTCCACTTGCGACATCGGGGGCGCCTTCGTGGGAGGTGGGGCACCGGCGGTTGGCGGAGGCCAGTCCGTTGAGCTCGTTTGTCCAGCGCTCAGTGAAGATCATGACACCCACATCGCCGGACTCCCCACGTTCCACCTCGAAGCCGTGCCCACCTTCGACGGAGGGCAAATTTTCGTTGAAGTTCAAGACGCCACGACCGGGGTTCGGCTCGGTCATGCAACGATGGATGTGCGCTACCATGCGGGCGGTTACGATGCACAAACCGTCGTTCCCGGTCAAACCATCACGTTGCTGATGGAATTCCAGGGCATGGACGTTCTTTTGCCGGCGGGGCACGGTCTGCGCTTTGTTCTCTCCGACACCGGGGAGGATTACCTTGCCCCGGCATGCGGCACGGCGTGCACCGTTCATGTTCTCCCCTCTCTTTCCACCGCCAGTTTCCCCGTGATTGAACGCGACGGGTCAAGCGTTCTCATCACGCCGCAAGGCGAAAATGCCGCAAACAACGCTTGAGGTGGCTCGGCGAGCCTCCAATCCGACCGTTGAGCGGAAACACGTCCCTTTGTTCAAATGCGAAAAATGCGGAAGATTTTCCGCGCAAACGCTGAAGGAAGTGAAATGTTTTGAGGCAACAATTAGGCAAAAAAACAAGAAGAGAGCAGGATTATGCGCAATTGATAGTTATAATTGGATTAAAAGTGAGCGTATGGTTCATATACCGTCCTCATAGCGGCGCATTTGATACCCATGGATGACAAAGCAAAACTGGAGTACATTTGGCTTGACGGATACGAACCCACGCAGAACATGCGCAGCAAAACCATGGTGCGCTCTGATTTCGGCGGCACCCTTGAAGAATGCCCCATTTGGATGTTTGACGGCTCCTCAACCCGCCAAGCCGACGGCAGTTCCTCCGATTGCTTGTTGAAACCCGTGAACATCTTCCCCGACCCCCAACGCGTGAACGGGTACCTCGTCATGTGCGAAGTGCTCAACCCAGACGGCACACCCCACCCCAGCAACGGTCGAGCGACGATCGACGACGATGACAACGACTTCTGGTTTGGTTACGAGCAGGAGTACTTCATCATGGACGTTGATACCCAACTCCCCCTTGGTTTCCCGGTGGGTGGCTACCCCGGCCCCCAGGGCCTGTACTATTGCTCGGTGGGCGGCAAAAACACCCACGGCCGTGCCCTCGTTGAGGAGCACGCTGACCTCTGTTTGGAAGCAGGGATCAACTTCGAAGGCATCAACCAAGAGGTGGCCTGCGGCCAGTGGGAGTTCCAAATCTTCGCCAAGGGCGCAAAGCAAGCCGGCGACGAACTTTGGGTTGCGCGTTATTTGCTTGACCGCTTGACCGAGAGTTACGGCTACTACATCGAATACCACCCCAAACCCATCAAGGGCGACTGGAACGGTTCTGGAATGCACGCCAACTTCTCCAACGGCGCCATGCGAGACAAAGGGGGCGAAGACCTGTTCAACAGCATCTGCGAGGCCTTTGGACGCAACATCGAGAAGCACATGGCCGTGTACGGCGCACACAACGAAGAGCGCCTCACCGGTCTGCACGAGACCCAATCCATTGACCAATTCTCGTACGGTGTTTCGGACCGAGGCGCCTCCATCCGTGTTCCAGCTTCCGTTCCAACCGACGGCTGGGTGGGTCGCCTCGAGGACCGCCGACCGGCCTCCAACGGCGACCCCTACAAGATCGGCGCCGTGATCATCGAGACCACGAAGTCTGTCTGCTGATTCGGTTCACGCTGCGCCTTCAGTTCTTCGGAGGCGAACAACGCCGAACACGATGATGAAAATCACGGCCAAGGTGAACACGTTGGCGACCACCATCGCCACGGATTTGACGATCAGTCCGTAGATGAGCCAGAGCAACAGCGCTATCGAGACAACGCTGAAGGCTGTGACGGAAATCCCTTCGTGGCGCTGATGAATCCAGACTTCTTTGATTTGAGGAATCCAAGCCACAATGCCGAGGGCCCCGGCGAGCAGACCAATCCCTTCAACCCACCACGCTGCCATGCTGTTCCTCCAGGTTCTGTGGATGTTGTTCAATCCGCCGCCGGCTTTGAAACGCTCAATCGCTCAACGTTCGCCCACGGGATTTCACGTGGCTGGTCTTCCCCCACAACGTGCATTTTCAACGTGAGTCCGAAGGGCAATTGGGCGGTCAGTCGGTGACTTCCATGTTGGAGGTGGATGGAACTTGGCTGGTTGGAAAAGAAGGACAGGACGCCGCGTTGGTGGACAACTTCGCCGGTCAAAGCGTCAACCCGTCCTCGCAACCAATCCTCAACCCCACGGCCCAATCCAAGGTCCAAAACATCCCCTTTCGCCATACGTCCGCCGTGAAGGTGAACTTCGTCCCAGGTTCCAAACCCGTCCACGGTTGAGAACAACGCATCGTTCAAACGGCCGGGCGATTCGTTTTCGAGGTAAGCGATGAAGCCCGCCTCGTCCACCACCAAACTGTTCAGTTCACTCATGTTTTCAGGCCAAACCAAATTTCGATTGGTGAACGCCAAGATGACTTGGACCTCTGCAAGGTTCTCGTTGCCGTGCCGCTCGGCGTGCACACGCTCGAGCATCCGTGCCTTTCGGTGAATCCGCTGGTTCACCGTGCTGTGGTTGTGAACCGTCCCGTTTTTGCGATGCTGGACGAATTCCTCCTGACCGTTGATTTCAAAGGTACCCGACCAGTGTTTTTGTTCCACCACAAGCAGTCGGTTGCCTCCGACAACGACCAAGTCAATTTCCCGCATGCCGCCCTGTTCTTCGTCGGGTATGCGAACGGACTCAAACACATGCCAGCCGTTTCCCTTTCCCGCCGCCCTCGAAATTTTAGCCAACCGTTGTTCGGCCTGTTCGCCCGCACGATGGATCTCGTCAGGAGGGTGTCGCCGACGGCGCTCAAGCAGCCATTTCCATCGCAGAGACCACCGCATGGCTTCACCTGAGAAGTTCATCCACGCTTTTCACGACAACGGTGGGTTGCTGCTCTGCCCCCGCCGCAAGGGCTGCAACATCCTCAAGCGTGGCCTCCCCTGAGAGCACCAGAACGCCGACCACGCCGGCTCGGCTCGCCATGGCCATGTCGGTGTAGAGTCGGTCGCCGACCATGGCGCAACGCGCGGGTTCCAGGCCCAAAGATTCGATTTTGTGCAGAATCATCCCGGCGTTCGGCTTACCGGTGATGTGGACAGGGTCCACGCCGGTGGTGGCTTTGAACATCGCAAGGTAGGCCCCCACATCGGGCAAGCCTCCATCGGGACTGGGACACACCATGTCCGGGTGACTGGCGACGAGAGGGACGCCAGCGTGCATGAACACGCTGGCTTGGGCGATTTTATCGTAGGTCAGCTCCGTGTCGTAGCCCAAAACCACGTACTGGGGCGCTTCGCTCTCCGTGACGATGCCTTGGTCTTGGAGCATGCTCCGCATGCCTTCGGTTCCGACCAACCATGTTTCGGTGACGTTGTTCTTTTCCAACCACGCCAAGAGGTCGTGGGTGGAGAGCAACACATCGTCTTCCGTGGCTTCAAGCCCAAGGGCGTGGAGTTTGGTGAGGTATTGGGAGACCGATTTTGAAGAATTGTTGGAGAGGAAATAGCGCTGAACGCCGCGAACCTCGCACCGTTGAAGAAACGCCTCAGCCCCTTCAATCAAATCGCCACCGAGGTAGATGGTGCCGTCGAGGTCGAGAAACACGGCGTCAATGTCAGCGAGGGAAGCGTCCATGGTTCCACCTTAGAACATCAAGGTCTTGAACATGAACCACGGCGAATGGAGGTTTTCCTGCGCTTCTTTGCTGGCGATCATTTCCGTCATCATTTCTTGGATGGCCGGTTTTTTGGAGGCTTTTCCAACAAACCAATTGAGCAGCCAAGCACGGCGACTCATCTTTTGCATGCGGAAGGAGTTGGTTAACTCCGGACCGAGGGCTTTCCACAACGCTTCCTGGTAGGCTTCGGGGGATTTGCCTTCCATGATGTGTTTCGCCGCCATCTCGCCGCTCACCAAGGCGTTGCCGACCCCTTCACCGCTGAACGGGTCCACCAGGGAGGCTGCGTCACCCACGAGGAAAATGCCGTTGCTTGCGGACCGTCGCGGTTGCTTGCTCGCCTTCTTTCGTGGCGAACCAAACGGCAACTGCCAGCCTTTACCGGTGCCTGCGATCATGGTGGCGTCTGCGAAACGGTCCTTGAACAGCGGATGATTGGCGATGACATCGGCTTGGAGGGCTTTGAGTTTCTTCGATTGTTTGTCAAGCAGGGACATCACCATCCCAATGCCGACGTTAACCACGCCTTCGGCCACCGGAAAGAGCCAGAAATATCCCGGAATCACGGTGTCCACGAAATGAATCTCAATGTCCCCGACGTTGTCTTCGCATCCCTTCACGCCACGCCAGTATTCCCGATAGCCAGCGCAGTAATGGGCGCGGTCCACCATCGGTTCTTCGTAGGTCCCTTCGAGCATGGATTTCGCAACGGGGCATCGATAGCCGGCTGCACCAACGACGTTGGGGGCGAGGTACGTACGCTCTTCCCCGTTGCGCCCCCCGATTCGCACCGTGACGCCTCGTGCGTGGCGCTGCTCGCCGCTGCCTTTGCCGGGATCGTCTCCTCCCGACCCGTCGTGGTACAGCACGTCGCGCACATCGCCGCCTTGGATGACGGCCCCTCCGGCATCCCGAACAAGTTGCTGAACTTGGTTGAACAGGAGGTGGTCAAATTGTTGGCGAGGAAGGGAATACCCCGCTTCCAAGCGCTGCACGTCCTCTTCAGGCAGCGCCACGCGAACGCTGTGGCCTTTCGGAGAAGAAAACACGATGCCGGTCACCCGAAAGTGTGGTGTGGCTTCCAGCGTTTCTTTCACGCCCAAGGCCTTCACGTGGCTGAGGGACTTTCCGCCGACGGCGTCGCCGCAGATCTTGTCCCGGGGCCACACTTCTTTTTCGATGAGGAGGACGCGTTTTCCTTCCATCGCCAAGTAACCCGCTGCCGCAGAGCCGCCGGGTCCGCCACCGACAACCACGGCGTCAAAGGCAGCACCGTCGGCGGGGGCGGGGCCCGAATCAATGGGTTGCTTCCAGACGACGTCGTCTCCCGTTCGAGGACTTCCCATGGCCGGTTTGGGACATGGGCACCCCTTGAGGGTATGGTTCACGATGCGAAGCCAACCACCAGCCTCTTGACCTGTCAAAGCCCCCGATGGTTTGGTGAAAGGGCGTGGAATCCAAGCCAACCTTCCACCCTCAACGACGCAAAGCCGCTGTGATTCTGTTCGCCGTGACCCTCGTTTGGGGAGGGACCTTCATCTGGATGAAGCAAGCCCTCAACGCCCTCGAGCCGGAAATTAAGGCCTACGGGTCGTTTTCGGTGGTGGCCTTTGTGGTCGCCGTGCGTTTTTCCCTTGCCGTCCCGCTGCTCTTTCTTTGCTTCCCAAAACTCCTGCGAGGCCCCGTCTCGATGGAGGCGTGGAAAGGAGGGGCGTTCTTGGGGTGTTTGATGCTGGTCGGCTTTGTCAGCCAAATGGTCGCCCTCAACGACATCAACCCGTCCACCTCCGCCTTCCTCACCTCGCTTTACGTCGTGATGACGGCCTTGCTTTCGACCTTCATGGCCAACCAAACGCCTCGTCGTGGATTGCTCTGGGGGGTGCTGCTCGCCACGCTGGGTGCAAGCCTGATTCAAGGTCCACCCCATCTCTCCTGGGGCTGGGGGGAAATCATCACCGTGGTGTGTGCGTTCTTTTTCGCCCTTCACATCGTTTACACGCAACGGTTGACGCTGGAATTTGACCCCCTCCAAATCTCCCTCATCTCCTTCCTGGTGATCGGAGGGGGCTGCGCCTTCTTGGCCGTTCTTTCATCCTCCTCTCCGGGCTCCATGGCGGTGGAGGTGTTGACGCGGGAGGGCGTGCTTCTACCGGTGTTCCTTCTCGGCGTCGGAGGTTCGTTCTTTGCTTTGGTAGCGCTGAACATCTATCAGCGCCACATGCATCCAGTTCAGGCCGCCATCATCTACACGTTTGAGCCTGTGTGGGCGACCGTGTTCGGGCTGGGGTTGGGGCTTGTGCCGTGGACATGGTGGATGGTCGTTGGAGGCGGCATTTTGATCGCTGGCAACGTTTTGGTTGAGCTGACGTCACCGGACGAATCCGAAAACCGTCCTGCTACCGCCTGAGTAGAATGGTTGAAAGAGCGGGTTCCATTGGTCCAATCGGAGAACGACATGGCTGGAGACAACGACGACACGCGATTTGCTACCCAAGCCGTCCACAGCGGAACCCAACACATCGGTGACGCCGTGAACACGCCAATCTTCCAGTCCTCCACCTACAAGCTGACCGATGAGCGGTATGCGGGCTGGGCCGCCGGTGCCCAACACACCTTGCTGTACGCTCGAATGTCATCGGTCAATTCGGACGCCGTGGCTCAAAAACTGATAGCCATGGAATGCGGCGAAGACGCTGAAGTCTTCTCCTCGGGGATGGCGGCCATCGCCACCACCATGGTGGCCTTGCTCAACCAAGGCGACCACATCGTGGCGAGCGCCGACGTGTACGGCGGCACCTACGGGCTGCTCACCGAAGAGTTGCCCCGCTTCGGGATTTCAACCACCATGGCCGACATGCGAGACGCTGCTTCGTACGAAGCAGCGATTCAACCCAACACCAAGCTTCTCTACATTGAAACACTGACCAACCCCGTGTTGAAAGTGTGTGACATCGAAGCCATGGTGGAGGTTGCCAAGCGGAACAACCTCCTCATCGTCATCGACAACACCTTCGCCTCGCCCTGGGGCTGTCAACCGCTCACCATGGGGGTGGACTTGGTCATCCACTCCACCACCAAGTACCTCGGCGGCCACTCGGACCTTATCGGAGGGGCCGTGGTCGGTCCAAGCGACCTCATCACTCAAATCTTCAAGAGAAAAGCCCACTTTGGTGGAAGTCCCGACCCCCACGCTTGCTACTTGCTTGAACGAGGCATGCGAACCCTTGATGTCCGCATGCCCCGAATTTGTGCAAACGCTGCTGCCATCGCCAAACGCCTCGAATCCCATCCGGCCATTGAGCGCGTGTACCACACCCAACTCGAAAGCCACCCCGATTACGAGGTGGCGCAACGCATCATCCCCAACGGTTCGGGGATGGTCGGCTTCGTGGTGAAAGGAGGCGACCCAGCGGCGCTGAAATTCATGCGTGGTCTGAACATCATTTACGAGGCCACCAGCCTTGGTGGTGTTGAGTCGCTCATTGAATGCCCGTTCAATTCCAGCCACGGGGCCGTCCCTGAAGACGTCCGCATCGCCGCAGGGGTCGTGCCGGGTTTCGTCCGTTTGAGCATCGGTATCGAAGATGTGGAAGACCTGTGGAGCGACATCGAGCAAGCCTTGAACGTCGTCTGATGGAGCCGCTCGACACCACCCTCCTCGGTGTTGCGGTTTCGTTTCCGCAGGTGCGGTCACTGGCCAGTGTTCACCATCAACGTGGCAAAAGCCTCCTCCCATTGGTTTTGAAGCTCAGGAAGTTCATTCTCCTCGGCGGCGAGAAGCTGTTCGCCGACCTTCACCAGCACGCCGGTTGGGACAGCCCAAACACCGCCTCGGTCGCGGGCGTTTGGCTCGAAATGCCACTCTTGTCCTCCCGAACGACCCACGGCCACCAACCACGCCCACGATGCTGCAGCCGCATCCACGGTGTCGTGCCTTGAGGTGGCTTCTCGCTCAATCGACCCCATGCCTTTGGTCAGGCCGTCCACGATGTAGCGATGAATCATCGCAGCGGCCCCGTCCACCTTGCACGCTGGGAAGCGGGCGCGCTGCCTGGCCACGGCCCGAGCCTGGTCCAAACTTTTCAGGAACTTCCCAAAGGGCTTCGGAGCGTTCCGCTGCTCTTCCCAGATGGTTTCCCCTTCCGTTCCGGTCAAGCCGAGGACACCCAAGGCTTCCAAACCGTGCGTGGGCCAAAACGCCGTGAGGATATCGCCGCACGTGGCGCCCGACATGATGCGGATGCAGCGCCCTTCTCGCTGTTCGGTGCCTCCTTTTGCCTCAATGCGAACCCCTTCCGTGGTTTCGTCAGGGCGGGTAACGGCCAACCTGAGAATTTCAGCCGTGAGTTGATGCTCTTCGGGCGAGCCAGATACGGATTCCAGTGCGCTGAGGAGGTCGTCAAACGAGGTGCCGTCCAGCCAGCGCTCATGAACGAGCAGGCCGTCTTCAAGCCCCTCCATCACGCCTTCTTTGATCGAAGGCCCAACCACGCCCTCGTTCATGGTCAGTCCCTGCCATGCGTCCATGATGCGGTCCATACTCTCCAGGCTCGCTTCGGGCAGAGGACGTTCTTCGGGCCACCCTTCAGGGGTCCAAACCGCATGCAAGGTCAACACGGAAGGCAGCAACGGCGGCAGCATGGAAAGAGCGAGGTGGTGAATGAACGGGGCGTCCTTTTTGGTGAACGTTTGAAGCGCATCGAGGCCGAGTCCAACGACCTGTCCACCGTGAAAATGAAGCGAGAGGTACCCTTGACCTGAAGGCGTTGTCGCCACGACGTCCTCCGCATCCAATCCCTCGGTGAACCAAATCCTTCGGCCGTTCACTTCGTTGGTCTCGAACGAAAAGCGCGATCGGTTCAGGACGTCTTCTAACCAAGCTTCGGGAGGTTCCGGCTTGGGGCCCGTGCAAACAAACCCTCCCTCCCAACTGAAGAAGTACATGCCGTGCTTGGCGTGGGCTTCCCAAGGGAGCATCCGGAGGGTGACGTTGCTGAAATTTTGAATGCCCGCCATGTACCCCGGCTTTCCGTCCCCACGTCGTACGTACGAGCCACCGCCAAACGAGCCCGAGTTGAATTGGCCCACCATCGTGAACGAGGTGTCGTGTGCGGCGTGAAGGGAGCCGGCGAAGGCTTTGGCAACATCGTCGCCCCTTTTGGCCATCATGCGTTTGGCCAACCATTTCGTATCGTCCTTTTTGCGAATGATTTTTTCGATCTCAACAAGGGTCTTGGTGACGGGATCGGTTCGCCCCCACCGCATTTTCCCTGTGAACGTCATCGCTGGAAGGTGGCTTCTGGGGTCTTCGAGAAACTGGCCGAGGTCGCGGGCCAATTTTTTCGCCGTGGCTTCGTTGGCTTGCTTGGTCCCTTTCATCTGAATACGTTGCTTCTTTTTGCCGGGGAACTCAACTTTCGAAGGTGCGGCCACGGTGCTCCCCAAAGGCTTCGGACGGGTGGGGGCGTTTGAGACCTTCGCGTGAAAGCCCTCATGACGGATGCGGGCATCGTCGCCCCATGGTGACCGTCACGTTGCTGGGTACGGCGCAGGACGGAGGGAGGCCTCAACCGGGGTGCACCAAACCGTGTTGCATCGGGTTGGACGCCGAACAGGTTCGGGACCCTGTCAGCTTGGGCATTCTCGACGACGACGGCGTCGGTCATCTGGTGGAGGCCACCCGTGCTCTCGGCCAGCAACTGCATCGCTGGAAGCACCCTGAGTTGGCGTCGGTCCTCTTGACCCATGCTCATTTTGGCCACGTGGACGGCTTGGGCCTGTTTGGTCGAGAGACGGTGAATGCCCGAGGTCTGGCGCTCTTTGCGTCTCCGTCGATGTTGGCACTCGTGAACGCCACGCCCGCATGGGCGCTGCTCGTTGAACAAGGGGTCTTTTTGACACGCCCCCTCAGCAAGGGCGCAGCCGTCCCGTTGGGGCAAGGCCTGTCGGTTGAAGCCCTTCCCATACCGCATCGGGCCGAACTTTCGGACATGCACGCCTTTGTGTTTCGTGGGCCGAACCGCTCGCTCCTGTTTTTGCCGGACCATGACCGCTGGGAAGACACCTTGGCCGCTTGTGGAAAACCCTCGCTTCGTGCATGGTTGGCGGACTTGGCCGTGGACGTGGCTCTTCTCGACGGCACCTTTTGGAGCGCCGATGAACTGGACGGGCGGTCGCAACAAGAAGTTCCTCACCCTCCTGTTCAGGAAACGCTTGAGCGATTGGGCAAGCGGCGGGAAGCCGACCCCGACATCGTTTTTGTTCACCTCAACCACACCAACCCGCTGCACGACGAGGCTTCGCTTGAACATCAGACGGTCACGTCGCTTGGCTGGCGCGTGGGCCAGCAGGGCATGTCGTTCACGCTGTGAGCGGGTTCATGCCGCTCGGCTGGAACACCAACATCGTGAGGGTGACGGTCACGGTTTCGCCGCTATCGGCGAGGAACGGGGTGCCGCTGTTGGTGTTGAGCGACACGTCCATCGCCAGGGTGCCGACCATTTCGGGAGAGGACCCGAGCGTTTCCAGAATGCCGAGCATGTCCGACTCCTTGCCTTCCAAAGCGTAATCCCCTGCTCCCTCTGCAGCGTATTGGTTCAAGTCGGTGTTGGGGCGGATGCTGCCTACCAAGGTGGTTTGGTCGCACGCATTTGTGCTTCGCGAACCGTCATCGCTTTCCGAAAACGGACCGGCTAGACCGCTGAAGTCGGGTTCGGTCACCACCTCGTCGCAACTCGATGTCAAGCCCGCTTCACCCGTGTCAGAATAGGAAACGGTCAATTCTGCGATCAGCACGGCGGTCATGGACTCGTCGATGACCACCTCGAATGTCTGCGTTTCTCCGTCTTCAAGCGTGAACGATTGGCTTTCCGTCCATTCGCTTACGCTGTAGGTCAACTGGTACGGTGCGTTGCCCGAAGAGGCGCTCGACCCGTCAGGTGCAACCGCTTGATAGGTCCCTTCGAGGGCGCCAAAGAGCACGAGCAACACCACGGCTCCAAGGGTTGCAGTTCGCTGGGTGGGCAACTTGTACCTGCCAAACGGCTGGTCGTTGGAAGCCTCTCGCTTCCAACAAAGGAGGAAGTGGGTCGCAAAGGCGGAACTCATGGCAGGAATCGACGGGAAGATGTCTTCCCCGTAGCCGCTGGCACTCCAAACGATCACGGCGCTGAGAGCGGCGACCATCATCCACACGGTGTGTTGCGTGTCGGGTTCGTACCCCATCATGCGAATCAGGAGCAGTGGTACGAAAATACCGCCCAAGCCGTAGACGGCCAAGACCACCAAGGCGAACACGGAATCCCCGAACCCGGGAAATTGTTGACCGCCCAGCGCGATCAAGGTGACGAAGACGGCGACGACCATGGTGACGCGCTTCGTGGTTTTGTGTTCTTGACTCCATTCCGGTTTCACGTCGTCGGTGATGGCGGCGGTGCAGGCCAGGACCTGGCTGTCAGCGGTGGACATCGTGGCGGCGAAAATCGAGGCCAAAATGACCCCGGCGAGGAACGGATTGAGCACTTCCATGGCCAGCAGGGGAAGCCCGTCTTGTGCATCGGAGGCGTCCAAATCGAGGAAAATGGCCCTGCAGGCCAACCCGATGATGAACATGAGAGCGATGAACGGGGTCTGCCAGACGAAGAACCAGACGGCCGCTTGTTTCCGGTCGTTGTCGTCTTTGAGGGTCATCACCCGGGACACCACCTGCGGCTGACCTGCGACGCCGAGCCCACCGAGGAAAAACGCACCAATCCAGAGGGTGACCCCAAAGGTGAGGTCGGCGGGGAAGAGGTTCACCATGCCGGGGTCAACGCTCTTGAGCGTTGAATGCAGACCCGAAAAACCACCAGCCTCGGAAACGGCGACGTAACAGAGGATGGTGGAGCCGACGATCATGACACAGGACTGGGCAGCGTCGGTCCATATGGAGGCTCGAATGCCCCCAGCGTAACAGTAGGCCACAACCAAGACGAAACCGATGAGGATCCCGATGACTTCCGACCATCCCAACATGGCGCGGAGGGCCACGCCACCAGCGACGAGTTGGGCTGCAGCGTAAATCGCGAGGAACACGACGGAAAGCACCCCGGCCAGTTTTGCTTCAGGGGCCCCTGTCGTTCGGGAAACGAGGGACGAGAGGGAACGTACACCTCGCTCATTCCCCTCTTTCTGAATGAACTTGTACAACCAAATCCACGCCACGGCCTGCCCGATGGTTGAGACGAGGCCGATCCAAATTCCCGAATACCCTTGAACGAAAATGAAACCGATGAAGCCGATGAACATGTAGCCGGAATTCCAAGTGCTGACGGCGCTCAAGGCAGCGAGTGCAGGGTGCATGCCCCGGCCCGCCACCAGATAATCGTCCGTGGTGTCTTGTTTTACCCGCATGGAGGCGAGGCCAACCCCCGCAAAAAAACCCATGAAGAGGATGAACGACACGAGCAGAACAATCTCATCGGACAGGCCAAACACTCACTCACCCCGAACCCAACGAGCCAAAGCCTTCTCTTCAACCTCACCCGTTCCGGCGGGGAAGACAAGGCAATTCAGTCGCCCCCCGGCCTCGTCACCGAGTTGGCCGAGCGTCGTCGTGACGATGTGTTGGTCGGGGGTCCCCATGTCCGAACAGAGCACCACCGCAATGTCGTCAAAGCTTTGCTGGAGGTACAGTTTCGAAGCGAATTGACGAAACGCTTTGCGCACATAGGTTTCTGAAAGCGGTTCTTCCGCCGATTCGGCGAGTTTGTCCCACATCAAGCGCAACGAAGCCACGGCATCGGCCGGTTGCATGGGTCGTTGTGTGCCCGTCCCTTGGCCGGTCGGGTCAAGATCGAGCAGCGCCAAGGTGTGCAGGTTTTGCTCCCAATTGCTCGCCATGACTTCCAACGGTGAGGTGGCCACCCACTGCCCGTACGGGTAGGTCAACGTCGTCTGACGGCCAAACCTGTAGTTGGACAGGCCCACGGCGCCGGTGACGATGTTCGTGATGGAGATGCCGTGGACAACGGTGCACGGAATGCCCTGTTCGCGGGCTCGCAGTTGAAGGTCGACGTGCGTGGTGGCTTGGAGCGGGTCGCCCACCACCAGAAGGGCCACGAGTGAAGTGGAAGCCAAGGCGAACAAACGGTCTGGAGATTCAACTTCAGGGCGCATGACCCGTTCGACCGGGCCAACCGTTTCCTCAAGGTTCGTTAGCGCTTCTTCGGGCCAAAGAGCGGTGTAGGCTTCGTACCAGCGATGATCGGCCGACTTGGCCGCTTCGAGGGCTTCGAGGGTCATTCCGGCAACCGTCCCCATCCCAAGGCCAACGAGGACCAAGCCCGTTGCTGGAAGGTTGTTCTCGGTTCCCGCTTCTGCCGCCATACTCAAACCACCGAGGCCCTTGGAGAGGGCGAGGGCCATGCGTCATTTGAGCGTGCCGAGTCATGAAACCGAGCGTTGGTTGGCGTTGTGCCGTTCCAATGGATGGCTTTCCAACACCGGCGTTGTGGCTCTTGAGGAGGGGCTTCGGGCTGTTCCGCTGAACGCCTCGGCGCCCGAAGACACCGCAGCCGTTTGGGAGGGCAACCCCGTCGTCAACGTTGAGCCCCGTTCCAAGGGGCCCGCTCACTGGAGGGAACGCCTCCCTGCCGAACTCCAAACGCTCCCGGAATCGGTTTGGCCTTCGGCCTACGAAATCCAGGGTGACGTGCTCATGGTCAAAGTGGAATCACCCACTGCGCCCCATGAAAAGGCGATGGCGCAAGCCATGTTGGACCAGCTCCCAAACGTTCGCTTGGTGTGCGCCGATGACGGCGTTGAAGGAGCGTTTCGTGTGCGGCAATTGCGTCCGTTGCTGAGCAGGGACGGTTCGGACTCGGCTCGCACGCAAATCAAAGAACACGGTGTTTCGATGTGGGTGGACCCCAGCAAGGTGTATTTCTCGGCCCGACTGTCAACGCAACGCCATCAAACCTTGGAAGCCTTGCGGCGGTTTCGAAGCGTCTTGAACCGCCCTCTCGTGCTGGCCGACCCCTACGCGGGCGTGGGCCCCTCCCTTCCGCTCCTGTTGGCGGAGCCCGCCTTGCTCCAGGGGTACCTCGCAGGCGATCTGAACCCGGATGCGGTTGACCTTCTTGCCATGAACATCGCCCGCTGGACGGCCGAACTGGACGCCTTTGAGCCCGCCGTTATCGTGTGCGAAAACGCGCTGAATTGGGCCGAACGCCCGGACCTTGTCGGTAAGGCGGACGTCCTTCTTGTCAATCTCCCCCACGACAGCCTCGACCACCTCCCGCACCTGATGCCGTTGTTTCGAAAAGCGGACCGCTCGCTCTTGCGGGGGTGGGCCATCGTCGAGCGGGACACGTTGGAGGCTTGCGCAGCGCAGATTCGTGATGCTGTAAAGCGGTCCAATGGGGGGTGCGAAGCGGTGTCGGTTGAGGAAATCAAGGGTTTTTCATCCACCCGATGTTTCGTGGTCTTTCAGACCACCATCGCATGGGATTGAAGCGTTCACTTGATGAAGCACCCGCGTTTCGCAGGCATCATGGACAACGTGGTCAAGTGCGAGTGCGGGGCCAGCATTGACATCGCCGGAACGACCCCACGAAAGGACGGCACCAAGGTCTGGTGCCGCGTCTGCGGCACCGTCACGGTGCACCATCGGTGAGCAAATCCACCTCGGCGTTCACCAAGTGAAGTCGCTGGCTACGCCAACCGGCGAGACCGACCAAACACACGATTTCAATGAGGCCCAGTGGGGTCGGAAGGGCGCGGGAAGGAGGGACATCTTCCACCGTTGGAACAAAGGCCAAGGACGGGTCGTAATCGTCTCGTTGAATCATGAACCAGTCCAGATCTCGAGGAAGGTCGGCGGTCAGAAATTCATGCCCCTCTTGGTTGACCAAAAAATCATCTTCAATTCGGATGCCGAACCACCCGTCCAGGTAAATGCCGGGTTCGATGGTGATGGCGTCGTACGGGGCCAGGGGTTGCTGGTTGTAGGACAAGCCAAAGAGAGGGTCGTCGGTGCCGCTGGAGAGCAAAGGTGGCTCGTGGACGCAAACACCGAACCCATGGCCCAAGGAGTGGATGAAACGGTCGCCGAAACCCTGTTCTTCAATGTGGGTGCGAGCGATGTCGTCCAACGTCCATGCCGGTGTGCCGGCTTCGATGAGGGGGAAGGTCAAATTTTGCGCGTCGTGGACCGCCATGTAGGCTTTCAGCACGGTGGCGTTGGTGGTCCCGCCGATCACGTAGGAGCGAGTGACATCGCTGACCCAATCGTTGACCCTGCCCCCCAGGTCAATCACCACCACATCGCCCGGCATGACCTGTTTTGGCCCCGCTCCGTCGTTTTCAGGGTCACCGTGAGGAATGGCGCCGTTGGCTCCTGAGGCAACGATGGTCGAGAACGATGGCCATTCGGGGTTTGAGCCGTTTTCCACCATGGCCCGGTTGATTTCATCGGCAATTTGTCGTTCGGTCAAGTTCGCTCCCATCAGCACTTGCCAGAGCATCTCCCTTCCAACATGCTGGCCAATGCTGGCGAGGTGAACGGCCTCACGAATGGAATCGTCCTTGTTTGGCGAAATGCCGGTGGGGGAGGGGAACTTCCCTTCCAGAGCGTTGGCCACTTCGGTTTCGCAGGCCATCGCCGGCGGCATGAGGCAGATGAGAAAGCAAACTGCGAGGCTCACAGCGACGGTTCTGCCCATGCAACGGGGAGAGCCCCTCTCCTCTTGGTTGCATCGGCATGTTCATGGTCGTTCCTCGCCGCCGGGTAAAGCGATGACGGAAAAACCGCTGGTCATTGATGTGGTTGATAACGGAGGCCAGTGGACGCATCGAGAATGGCGCATGCTCCGTTACCTCAAGGTCGATACGCAAATCATCGAGAACACCACTTCCGTCGACGACCTTCGGGAACTCGACGGACTCATTCTTTCCGGGGGCGCAGCGCGCGTGGGGTTGAGCGGCGAATTGGGCAATTGCGCCGCCTTCCTCAAACTGGACATCCCCATCTTGGGCATCTGCGCCGGCCACCAGTTCATGGCACGGCACTACGGCGGCGACGCACGAGAATCGCCCGAGCCGGAATTCGGGGCGATGGAAATTGCCTTGATCGAAGGAGGCGGGACCATCTTCGCACGAACCAGGGACACCCAAACGGTGTGGGAGTCTCACAACGACGAAGTTCACGTCGTCCCCGAGGGGTTCTTCATCACGGCCAGCAGCCCGTCGTGCAAGGTTCAAGGGATGGAGAACAACGAGGGCGACCGATTTGGTTTGCAATTCCATCCAGAGGTCAACGATTCGGAGTTTGGGAAAGAAATGTTCGAAAATTTTGTTGAAGTCTGCCGAAAACGTCGAGATGGCGCTTGAGAGAGCACATTCAGGCCGCTCATCCCCGAATTTCACTGCGATGCAACGGGATAAGAGTTAATATGGAATGGAAAATACGAACATTCGATGTCAGCCCTGCGCCGCACCCCTCCCGCCCTGCTTGTGACCCTTCTTTTGCTCACGGCCCTTTCGCCGCTCGCAACGGTACAAGCTCAGTCTGAACAAGCCTCCGAGTACTATTACGGCGTTGAATACGACTGGTCCAGTTTGGACAGCGACTTGCAAAACGTCACCGGGCTGGACATCCAAGCCTTGTTCACCGAAATCATGAACGACGCCGATGCCGCAGGATTCAATCTTGACCTCGGGCAACTCACCACCGGCGCAACCAACATTTACGTCCACCAAACCGAGGACATCTCGGCACAAACCGTGCAGGACGCTGACGGCAACGACCTGGAGGTTTGGAGCCGAACCAGCGACGTGACCCTTCGTCATGGCCTCCTATCAAACGCCGTTGTGTTGACGGATTGGGAAGACGATGCCACCTTCGGAAGCGACCCCGCTTCGTTTGACATCGACGTGATCGCTGAGGCCGAAAACGTCCTCACCGTGGACATCCTCTACACCGAGTACCTCAACGACGCTTACGAACTCGTGGGCGCCGACATGGTGGTTGACATGACCGTGGGCAACGACATGAACCTCGGTGTTGACATCGTCTTGACCGGCGGTGGCGAAGAATTGACCGTGGACTTTGACACGGGCATCAACTTCGAGTACAGCATTGCTTCAGATGCCGTCTGGCGTCTCGGTTCTGCAAGTCCGATTTACATCGAGGCCGCAGAGAACGATTACACTTCATGGGAGTGCGTTGAAGACGCCATGGATGTCGGCGTCCAAGACGAATGGGGCGAGGCCTATGTCTACGACGACTGCGGCCTTGTTGAAGGCACATACACCGGTTCGGCCGACTACGAGATTTACCTCACAGGCCTACCTACTGAAGAAATCGGCCTTGATGCCGGGCTGCTCGACATTTCGCTCACCGATGCTTTCGAGAACGCCGGCGACTACAACGAGCCCGCTGAGATGGGCTGGGTTGTTTTCTCGATGATGGGCGACACCCTCGAGGTTGACCTCGGCGACGGTGCACCCGTTCAAGCCGAAGCATGCGACTCCTGCCCACCGGGCAACCCCGTCATGTTCAGCCTGCTGGGGAACGTGTTGGCCTACTCCAGCACCTCCTTTGGCGAGGCCGTAGCGGAAGACTTTGAGGCTCAACTCGACGAGGCGCTGAGCGACTTCTTCGCTGACTGGGCCGACGACCTTGCCGGCGGAAACAGCGACGACGACTGGGACAACAGCGAGTACGAGTGGACCTGCGACAACGGCGAAGTGATCTCCGTTTGGTACCTCAACGACGGCGACGAAGATTGTTCCGACGGGTCCGACGAGATGGACTTCTACCTCCAAAGCTCCTACGGCCAAGACGACCAAGGCAACCCCACCTACGGATTTAACGGCGACCTGAACCCTGCCGCTATTGGCATGGAAGCCGATGATGAAACGGTGTTCGTTTGCAACAGCGGCGAAGAGATCCCATTTGAGTGGGTCAACGACGGCGACGCAGATTGCTACGACGAATCCGACGAGGCAGACCAAGGCGAAGAAACCACCATGTTCGCCTGCGCTGACCAATCGGCGACGATCCCTCTTTCCTGGGTCAACGATGGTGAAGAAGACTGCATGGACGGCTCTGACGAGTCTCAGTATGACGAAACCACCGGTGAAGAGACCTCGATGTTTACCTGTGCCGACGGCTCGGACACGTTCATTCTCTCTTGGGTCAACGACGACTTCGAAGACTGCGACGACGGCTCGGACGAGTCCCAATACGAGGAAACCTCCGTTTACATCTGCGATGACGGTTCTGAAATCCCGTTCTCTTGGGCCAACGATGGCGAAATGGATTGCGCCGACGGCTCGGATGAAGTCGCCGAGAGCGAGGTTGCAGACGACTGGTTCACCTGCGACGACTGGTCCACCCAGGTGCCCTGGCAGTGGGTGAACGATGGCGAAGCAGACTGCGACGACGGCTCGGATGAGTACGACGCCAGCAACCCCACCGACTTTTACTGCGAAGGCGTTGACGAGACTGTTTCATTTGAGCAAGTCAACGACGGTGTTGAAGATTGCACGGACGGCGGCGACGAAGGCGAGGCACTCTACATGATGCTGAGCGTTTGGATGTACGATGATGAAAACAACATGGTCATGAACGCTGATGACTTGATGGTGTGCTCAAGTTGGTCCTGTGAAGTCTACTACACCCTCGGTGACAGCATGTACGTCAACACCGGGGTTCCCATGACGGATTCGATGGGCTACGGTGCGTATGAGCAGTGCATCGGGGCCGAACTTTACGACGACATGGGCAACCTCCTGGTCGACATGGACATGTGCGAGACGGGTTGGAACGGCCCTCAGATCAACTCCATGGACCTCTGGTTTGACAACAACGAAGGCGAAATCTACGCCAATGCAGGTTACTGGGACGGCGACTACTACGACATCACGATGGACGCCGTTCTCCACGACGCTGACGGGATGGAAGTGTGGAGCGATTCCGTGGCCTTTGACGGCTACGATGTGACCTTGATGGATTACGTCGACGTCGGTGATTACGGTGAATACTGCCTCACGGTCACCCTCACTGAAGACGGTGAATCCGAGGCGTTCGAAGAGCAAACGATGTGCGAAGAAGCCGTGGAAGAACCCGAGCCCAGCGAGCGCTTGGTCACCATCGCCGAGGCCTTTGTCGACTCTGGCCTTGAAGAGGTCTTGACGGTGTTTGGTGAAAACCTCGAGCAGACCTTCAACGATGTTGCTGAAAACCAAGAGACTCCCGAATTCCCCTACGTGGACGGCATGTGGGCTCCGCTCTGGAGCACCGAGCACGCCACCATCGTTGGCGTTGGCGTTTATGCCTGGGACGAGGCCCAAAACGGCTACGTGCTCGCAGGTCCGGAAACCACCGGCTACAGCACCGACCTGCCGATGGTCTTCGCCAGCATCAACTACATCACCGGCGTGTCGGCTCAA
>JAYOHN010000023.1:0-28706 GCA_038118245.1 Candidatus Poseidonia sp. | reverse complement strand
TTATTATTACCCCTCTGAACACCCACAGTACAGGCATATCATGAGAGGGTACCCATGTAGCCACGGGCATACACAAGGGTTACCGTTGAATATACCCGTTGAATAAGTGTAGAAATAATCTAAGTGTTCATTTCACCATGAGTTATGTTTATGTCAATCATTCATTAGCATAAATCATGCCTTCAGTGGATATTTCCGATATAGAAGTCGTAGCATTGGGCAGTTTGTCCTCTTCAAATAATCCCTATCAATCGTTAATCGATTTTGGTTGTGATTTAGACGATATGTTAACCCAAATTATTGGCCATTATTCATGGCAGGGCAATGATGAGCCACAGGCTAAACTTGCTAAGATGATCGAGGAAAAAGCGGAAGAATACTTTCAATCAGTGAACCTATACGCCACTAAGGAACAAACCCATCAATTGGTTCGCTATTCTACGAAGGTTAACTACAAGGCAGATGTAATTGCACATCTCCCAAATCAAACAAAACCCCGCATTTTCTTAGAGGTCGAAATGCGTCCAAATTTCGAAAAAGATATGGTTAAATTTCACATTGGTCAAAAGAATTCATTGTTAAAAATAGCCATTCTCGTTGTAGTAAAGGATAGAAATCAAATCAATCCAAGTTACACATCAATGCCTCAATTTAATCTTGTAAAAGCAAAAATCGAAGAATATTCTCCAGATTTCCCAATATTGTTATTTGGGCTTGAATTGGAAAATCTATCGCCATGATGAAAAAAAGTCAATCATATATCCAACCTAATACTTTTCAAACCAAAGAGGAGTATATCTGATTTAAGATTGTCTTCATGGGTTTGTGCAATCAACCCTTGTGTATGGGACGGGTGTCTACTAGGGCTTGCAGTGGGTCATATACATCGCTACCCCTGAACACACCCACCTCCAAGCGGCGGGTTCACCTTCCCATCGTGACATCATCGTCCGAGCGAGATGAGGTAGCCCTCACCCTTCGGTTTGCTTGCCGGTCTCGCTCTCGTCAAACATGAGCGCTTCCCGGGGCACGCCGAGCATGGCTTGGCGCAAGGAGGAGCGCAATTCGGTCAATTCACCGTAACAGACCAACACGTCGTCGTAGCGAAGTTGGAGGTCAGGGTCGGGGTTCCACACCAGGCGGTCCCCCCGTGAGAGTGCAAACACCGGAACGGATGCGAAGACTTCCCGAAGGCGCTTCCCCACCATT
This sequence comes from Candidatus Poseidonia sp., assembly GCA_038118245.1. GTDB lineage: Archaea > Thermoplasmatota > Poseidoniia > Poseidoniales > Poseidoniaceae > Poseidonia. The sequence goes on along the minus strand of JAYOHN010000023.1, from coordinate 27,497 downwards.
TTTGGGTGGTTTCGCATTTGCAACGAGAGGACGCCTGATCCGGGAACCGTTCGCAACAACTGGCCGATGTCCACCTCGGCAAACGCCGTGTCGTCGATGACGTAATCGATGATGGCGCCGGCCACGTTGACGCCGCTCGCTTTCTCGATGCCCTCCAATCCAGGCGATGAGTTGACTTCCAGAACGAGGGGGCCGTCTTTCCCTTCAAGCAGGTCCACGCCAGCAATGTTGAGGCCGAGCACACGGGCGGCTCGGCAAGCGGCTTCGGCGTACGCCTCGGGCAAGTCGACCTTCTCCACCGTTCCGTTGAGGTGGTAATTGCTGCGGAACTCGCGACCGCGTGCACGTCGACGCATGCAGGCCACGACCTGGTCGCCAACGACGAGGGCGCGGATGTCTTTGCCGTGGGATTCCGCAATGTACTCTTGGACGAGGATGGACTTCCCCGTCATCAACAGGCCCTGGACCAAATTTCGAACTTCAAAGGCCGTGTGGCGAAGAAAGACGCCGTCTCCTTGGGTCCCTTGGGTGACCTTCACGACCACCGGCAGGCCACCGACGGTCTCGATGGCTTGTTCAACGTCCAAAATGTCCCGAACATAGACGGTTTTGGGAACGGGAATGCGGTTGCGTGCAAGGATTTGCGATGCTTGCAATTTGTCCCTGCTTTGCAAGATGCCTTGCCCCGTGTTGGCGGTCCAAATGCCCAACTGTTCGATGTGCCTCAACACCGCCACGCCGTGCTGTGTGATGGAATGCCCAATTCGTGGAATGACGGCTTCGTGGGTGAAGTGGCGACCTTTGTGCAGCACGTCCACCGACCTGTTGTCAACGACGAGGGAGAATTTCATCGGGTCGCAGACCTCGACGTCCAATCCGCGCTTTTTTGCCTCCTCGACGATGCGCCGCGTGCTGTAAAGGCGGGGCCCCCTGCTGAGAACGGCCAGACGAAGCGGCATACCGCCACGCCCTAGCGCCCCGCTTTTGAGACCATCGGTCGGCATCGGTCGGTGGAAGACATGCCGCGCCTTTGAAGTGCTCGCAGGCGCTGGGGATTTCATGACCGAAGAGGAACTTGATGCGGCGGGTGCGCTCGCTGTGGACGAGGACCAGGACGAGTTGCTGGAAGACCTCTCGCTTGAAGAGCGTCAGGAACGGTTGAAAAAAGCCCGGTGGAACGTGTTTCTCTACCTCGGGGTGGCGGCCATTTTCTTCGGATTTGCTCTGTTCCCGATGCCCTTCTCGGCCGATTTGGACGATTTTAGCAAATCCGCCGAGAAAGATGTGGGGCTGGTTTGGGGCATGCCCTTGGACGGTGAAGACCTCTTTGATGTCCCGATGCGCCTCACCGTAACCGCCACCGAACCCCCGACCGAACCATCGATCAACATCGCAGTTTATGTCATCGAACAGAAGGATTGCACGGACTATTCGCTTGCCGAGAAAATGGTGGACGCCGAGGGCGGGAACTCCCATGCCGCTCAGTATCAGGAGGGCAGCGAACAGGTTTTTCCTGAGGGCGAATACGAATTTGAATTCAACATCGACCCCGGCCACTATTGCTTGATCGCTCACTACATCGACGCCACCGGTGTCAAAATCGCCGACGGCAACATGGGCATGAGCGTGGAAGGCAAGCTCTATCCAAACCAATTCTTCGGTGGTGTGGCCGGTCTGGTGTGTCTGTCGCTTTCGGCCTTTGCCTTCGTTGGTGCCCAACGCCACGGCGCGGCGATGCGGAAGATTTTGGAAGGCGAATCGGAGAGCACCGAAGCCAAGGTGCTCAGCGAAGCCAGCCAGGCACGAATCATGGCGGGCCCCGCTGGCCCACCCCAAGACGGGCCGCCCGGTGCACCGCCCGGAGAGGCTGATGAACCCGCATCAACAGGGTCCGATGTTGAATCGACGACCGCCCCCGCAAGTGAACCCACTTTATCGCCTCCCGCCGCCGAAGTTGGAAACGAAGCCGCACCACCAGCAACACTGGAGGGAACGTTCGAACCTGCTGAAAACGGTTATTTCTTCCGAAAAATGCCGGACGGCAGCTACGACCAAACCGTCTACGTTCAAAACGCTCAGGGTGCGTACGAGCCTTACCAGGGTTGAACCTGGCCCCTCAGGCCCGATTTGATGCATTTCTGGACCAAATGAACGCCAGCCTTGAAAGGGCCCAAGCCTACGGTTTGACGAGGCAAGACCATGGATGAAGTCCCGACCACCAACCTCACGGTGGCGAAACTCAAGGCGCTCTGTGTTCTCAACGATGTTTCGGCGTCGGGCAAGAAGAGCGAGTTGCTTCAGCGGCTCCTTGAGGCCGGGGTTGACAACGAGACCCTCGGCATTGAGGTCTACAACGAGGACACGGCGACCTTCCAATCAACGGCCGACGGTCGCGAGGTCGTCACCACGGAGGACGAAGGCGATGCTCAAGACGATGCCGAAGCAACCGACAAAGCGTCCGACGAACGCCAAGCGCACGAGGCGTCGGAACCCGTGATGCTCTCGCTGGAAGACGACGACACCCTCACGCCTTCACCTTCAACCAGTTCGAGCCCTCCTTCCAAACAGAAGGCCGAAGTGGCGCACACTCCTTCTGAAGACGACGAGGTGTTGGAGGCTGAAATCCTCGAAGCTGAACTGATCGACGACGAGGCAGTAGAGGTGGAAAGCGAAGAAAAAACCGACGCTTCAAAGGATTCGCCCTCCCCATCAATGGAGAGCCCAAAACCCGTCGCCACCGGGGCTTCTTCCCCCATGACGCTCCGCGAAATGGTTCGCCGACCTCAAACGGTGGCGGTGTTGATGGCGATGGTCATCCTCGGTGCAGGCGGGTACTACTACGTCAACAACCAACTCGAGCCGTTCACCGCCGATGCCCTTCGCTACGGCGATTCCATGGGGTACCAAATCAGCGGCGTGTACGATGCTTACGGGGAAAGCACGAGCGGAACCTTGGTCGCCACGGGCGAGTATGTTTCCCTCATCACGGACCAGCTTGAGGACCCCCCCGACTATTGCAAGGTTCGGCTGCTTTTCCAAGGCGAGAGCGAAGCCTCCATCACCGAGGGGACCTCGATGGAACTGTTCACCCAGCGAACCGACGACCGGCTGGGTGCGGTGGAGGTCAAAGGTGGGCAAGGCCTTTCCTGGCTGGCGGTTGAAAGCACCAACGAGATGCGATTCTCCCAATTCGATATTTTTGGCCACAAACGCACCAACCAAAAGTGCAACGACTTCAGTGAAGGGACCTCAGGAAACGCCGAGTTGTCCCTGACCACCTGGAAGGAATTGCGAGAGCGGGTCACGCTGGCCACGCAACTTGAGGGGTCGTTAACCAACAGCGAAGGGACCTCAAGCGGCACGGCGTTTACCTACGGCATTGGTGGCTTGCTGGGCGGTCTGGAGGAGTTTTCACCGGGCCTCGGCATCGTCGTTTCCCCGATTGAACTCGCCGACTTCTTCGGGAACACCTACATCACCACCGACGCCACCGGGACCAGCTCAGGCTGGGAATGGCGTGTAACGGGCTCGGAAAAGGTGGGTTCCACCAACATGTGGAAGGTGACCGCAACGCACCGGGATGTTCGGGATTTGTGTTTGGGTTACGCCAACATGAACCTCTGGTTAGAAGCCGGGAGTCCTTGGGCGGTGCGTCAATCCGTGGACATCGCCATCAGCAGCAACGAGGCCTCGCAAACCGATTGTGCGGGCTGGCAACAAGCAGGGGTTGAGGCCTTGCTTCCTGAAGGCGAGCTGGAGTTGCATCATTCCTTTGAGCGCACCACCCTCGCTCGGGGCGTGAAGGCCATCGAACTTGGAAAGGCGTACGACAACCGACCGGAATCCAACGAACTGGACCCCGATGAAGAGGACCTCTCCAACTGGGGCACGGATGAACAGCACCTCCCAGACAATTCATCGTTGCGTGGCCACCCGTTGGACGTCGCCATGGAGTGTCTGCCCAGTTTCAACAGCGTGGCTTCTGGAGCGACCTCCGCCTTGAACAACGACGGGTACGTTTGGCGAGCGACCACCTCACAAAACGGCAGCAAGACGGAGTGGAACCTTTCCTGGGTGGCGACCGACAGCACGGCCGGCTGGTTGCACTTTGCCGTGAGCGGAAGCGAAGGAGACCTTGTCTGCGACTTCCTAGGGAAAGGAGCCTACGACGATTCCATCACCTACGACCGGGAAGCCATTCCTTTGGCTTTGCCGCTGCACGATGTTGAGGCGAGGGTCATGGACGATCAGCGGTTCCCCGACCTCACCGGTGCCGACGCCCTCTTCACGTCTTCTGGCCTCCATTCAGAAACGTCCGTTGGCTACCTGGTCGTTGTTCCTGGAACCGGTTTCGGACTGGATTTCGGAAACCTGCTCGACAACAGCGGAGCCACGACGGTTGACGTCCAACGTCAGTGGGAAGACAACGGCATGAGCCACCGATTTTCCTTGCTGGTGGACGCCACCGACGGGCGACTTATTGGGTGGACCAAGTTGGTGACGGAGGCTTGAGCATGACAGACGACCGCCGAGGTTTGGACCACTTGATGGAACAAAACGAAACCGAACTCGGGTTTCTTTCGGCGTATGGCGGCGTTGATGACGGGGCCAACAGCGACGGAGATGCTGTGCTTGCTGCGTTGAAACGGTTCCTCGTGGCGGGTGGTGTGCGTTGCGAGGAAAACGCCGAGGGTGTCCACTTTGCGTTCGGTTCAGCCTCAGCCACCGAAGACGGTTGTTCCTTCACCGTTCACGGCGACCACCTGCCTCTGGTTCGAAGCGACCTTCACGGCAGCGGTTTTCTTCGAGGCGAACTGGCGCACGACCGTTCCTCGGTGTCGGTTGTCCTGACCTTGTGGACAATGGACCAGCGACGTTTCGTGGAGCGGCTCGTCGAGCATCACGGTCAAGCTTGAATCAAGTTCGGCGAACAACCACGACTGCGGCAGCGACACCCAAGGCGCCAACGGTGATAACGAGGCCAAGCGAAGGCAACGATTCGTCGGTTTCTCCTGCAGCGGGAACGTCGCACCCGTCGCCATCGGCGTGAACACCGCCGTAGCCCCCCTCCTGATAGTAGCAGGTTGACCAGGTCTTGTACCAGTCTGCATCGGGGAAGTTCTCGGTGGTGTCTGCGTCGTAGGTGGCTTTGACACGCCAGTTGACGTAGGAGTGGTCTTCGGGCGGTTTGAGGGACATCGTGTAAACCCCGTTTTCAGCCGTCACATCGTGATTCACGGGCGGGTCGCAAACACCGCTGTTCAAGCAAATCTGGGTGGTCAGCGCAAGTGCTGTCCCGTTCTCTTTGGCCGCTTCGGTAAGTTCGACCGAGAGGCTCCAACTCATGCCGTCCTGTGACGGCGTCGTGCGTTCAAGCACCGAAAACGGGAGGTCACCTTCGGGATTGACATCTTCACCACCTTCAGCACCTGCAGCCAGGGCGGATTGAGCGAGGGCGACCGTGAGGAAGAGCACGGTGAGCACGGAAATGAGCCGCTTCATGGTGAGTTTTGAGCGCGCGTCCCTCTTTAGTGTTCCCGCGAACAAGGCTGACCTCATTCCATCTCCCACAACTCATCGCCCACCCAATGGACGGTCTTGATCCCCTTGCCTTTGGTGCTCTCAACCAATTCCTCAGCGTCGCTCAACGCCCAACCGAGGGCCAGCGGACGCTTGTGGGTCATGTCGCGAATCCAAACGAGGTCGCCTTTCACCACCGAGTCCTCTGCCCCGTGGACGCCAGCGACCATGCAATCGGCCCCGTTCATCAAAAAAGGAATAGCGCCGTGGTCCACTTCAACCCACTTGAGGGCATCAAGGTGAGTGAGGAATCCGCGCAAGGTGAGGAAGACAAAGCGTTCGTCGTTCTCGCTCGGGACTTCGACAACCAAAGGCACCCGGTCAACAAATACCATCGTCCACGGGCCGTATTCAGCCATCTCGAGGAACGCACCGTCCACGTTGAGGTCCAAGGCAAGGTCAGCCTCCAACCGCTTGAGCAGCGGGGCGATGTTCTTTCGTCGCACGGGTCGCCGCTTACGAACGCTCCACTCGTTGCCCATGGACTCCTCACGAGGCGTGGCCCTTTCATTGTTGGGCATCGCGCCCTTGATGGGGTGCGGTCGTGTGGCCGGTTCATGGCCATGTGGTGCACCATCCGGACCTTTGCAAAACATGCGATTGAACTTGGCAACGCGCCAGCCGTCGAACCGATCATCTTTGTCAAACCGGCATCGTGCCTCCATGAAGCGGGCCCTATTCCGGTCTCGGACCACCCCGGTGAGGTTCACCACGAGGTGGAATGCGTGGTTCGCCTCAACGACGATTTGGAACCCGAGGCCATCGCTGTTGGCTTGGACCTGACCGACCGAGCAGCTCAAGCATCGTTGCGTGCAGAACAATTCCCTTGGGCCAAGGCCAAATGCTTCCGGGCGAGTGCCGTGGTCGGAAATTGGCGAGCCTGGAACGCCGGATGGGACGCCTTGGTGGAAGCGACTCAGGGATTGCACCTGACGCTGGAGGTGAACGGCGAAACGCGCCAGTCCTCGCCCCTTCACGAGATGTCGGTCACGCCCGCTCAGCAGGTCGCTGCGCTGCGAACATGGGCCCCGGTCAAGGGCGGCCATCTTCTCTTCACCGGCACCCCTCAAGGTGTGGGTCGCTTGCATCCTGGAGACACCGTGCATGCCCGTCTCGTCAACGGAGAAGGGGAACTTCTCTCCGAAATCGTGACGCGCTGTGACTGAGGGTTGCTTTCATATAGCGCGTGCTGGTCGGTGGCGACGCAGGAGGCTTCAGGATGGCTCAATGGCACGGAATTTCTCGACGCAAACCCACCGGTGGACGCAAGGTTCAGGCACGCGGCAAGCGAGCCACGGAAATCTCCACCGAGAAGCAATTCGCTCTTGTGGGCGAGCCCAAGCGAAAGATCTACCGCAAAACCGGCGGGAACACCATGGTGCGCGTGATGTCGGCCAACCAAGTCAGCATCAACGACACCAAAACCGGAAAGACCACGCTCGGTACCATTCACAGCGTGATTGAGAACGCTTCCGACCCCAACTACGTCCGACGAAACATCCTCGTGAAGGGCGCCGTTATCGAGACGGACAAAGGTCGCGTTCGCATCACTTCCCGCCCTGGCAAGGACGGCGTCATCAACGGCGTCCTCGTTGAGTGAAGCCGAGCGACGGCTTCAAGACACCTCACGGTGACCAGCCTTTGAGGCGAGACCATGGACCACAATCCCGACCGGATTTGCGTTTGGCCGGGCTATTTTGACCTCAAACGTTCACGGCGTGCAGGGCGACGCGTCCCAAAGGATGCCTCTGTTGTGAAACCCGACTTGGAAGGCTTGTTCATGGCTGCTCGAGAAGTGGGTCTCCGGAAAATCAAGCGAGAAGAAGGAACCTCTCATCCTCGCCGTCCCCACGGCAGAGAAGGTCGGCTTTGGGTATCGGCTTCGGGTGCCAAGGAGGCCATTGGGGCGGGGTCGAAGGAAGAGGTGATGCAGCTTATCGGAGGCCAATGGCGACAAATGCAGCGCGACCAGCGAAAAGCCAGCGCAGAAGAAACAGCGAGGGGCCCCAAAACCGGTGACCGCCGAGCACGGTCCCAGCGGAAGGGCGCCCCTCAACGCTCAAGTTTCAAAAAGCGCTCTGGCTTCAAGAAGAAGTGAGGCCTGTAAACAGGCTTTGATAACTCCGGGCGGGTTTTTCTTACCATGGCCCGTGCGAAAGCGCTCCTTCTCCTGACCTGCCTCATGTTCCTGCAAGGCGACCTTGCAGCCCCCATGCAGAGCGAGAACACGACCGTGGTCACGGTCGACAGCACCAGCCTTCGTTTCTCCCCCTCCACCGTGACGGTCACCGAAGGCGATACGGTGCGGTTTTTTTGGAGCGGTCAGGCGCTTGCGCACAACGCCGTTGAGGAAAACGGTGTCTTTGACACCGGAGAGCCCGAACGCAACGTGGATGTTTCGGTGACCTTCGAGCGAGGGATGAACGGCACCTACACCTACGTGTGCGAACCCCATGAATCGGTGGGCATGATCGGCCAAATCGTGGTGGAACCTGCCGCTGAAACGCCATCGGAGCCCGAACCAAAGATCCCCGACGAAAACACCCCGTTTCTGCCACTGATGTGGACGGCGCTGACGATCGGGTTGGCGGCTTGGATGCGTCGCCTTCAGGGCAACGGGTGAAGCCAACCAAAGATGTCCTCTTCGGTTTCGTTTTGAATGCCGGTCAGCAGGTCGTAGAGTTCCTTGGTGATCTTCCCGGGTTGACCGTCGCCGTAGACGGATTTCGTCCCGTTGTGCGTGATGGAGCCGATGGGCGAAATCACCGCAGCGGTCCCGCAGCAGAAGGCTTCATCGGCTTGGACGGCGAAATTCGCAAGCACGTTGCCTTCAACAACTTCGTAACCTTGGTGCCGGGCGAGTTGGATGATGGAATCTCGCGTGATGCCCGGCAGAATGGTCCCGGTCAATTCTGGCGTGTAGAGGACGTTGTCCTTGATGCAGAAGAAATTCGCAGCCCCCACCTCTTCGATGGCCGTGTGGGTTTCAGCGTCCAGATAAATCACTTCGGCGTAACCGAGCTCCTTCGCTTCCTTGCTCGGTTTCATGCCGGGTGCGTAATTCCCGATGGCTTTGACGCCGCCTGAACCGCCGGGGGCGGCCCGATGATGGTGTTCAGAAATCAGCAGGTCGATGGCGTTCATGCCGCCTTTGAAGTACGGTCCAACGGGGGTGACGTAGATGAGGAAGGTGTAGGAGGGTGCAGGCTTGACGCCCAAGACCGGGCCGCTTCCCATCAACAAAGGCCGCACGTACATGGCCCCTTTTCCGGTTGGGGGCACCCAATGTTGGTTGGCGGCGACGACCTGTTCGACCGCATCGACAAAAATGGATTCGGGCACAGGAGGCATCTTCAGGCGATCGGCGCCCCGCTGCATGCGGCGAGCGTTCTCCTCGGGGCGAAAGAAGACGATGCGGTTGGCGGATGTCCGAAACGCCTTCATGCCTTCAAACAGGCCTTGGCCGTAGTTGAGGACGCCTGCGGCCGGTGACATCGGGATGTCGCCGTAGGGGTGAAGTTCGCCCGGCATCCAAGGCGAATCGCCTTCGGTCGTCGTGATGTACATGGTCTCCGTGGGGGTGAGCGAAAACGTGAGGCTGTCCCAGTCAAACGATTCGTCCACGGCTCCACACTCCCTCACCGAGAGCCATTGGAATGAGGCTTTCAAGCCTTCCTCTGTCATTTTTTGTCCAAAAGCGGTGTTCTTCTTTCGTTCCATCTTTGCGTACAGATGGGTTCTAATGGGGTCCAAGCCTCAATCAAACGGGAGGTGGAACGATGAATGGACGAATGGGCGTGGTGAGCGGTCGTTACCGTTCACGTTCAAACCGGAACGGTGAACATTCAGGGCCTCAAACGGTGGTCGAACTGTTCGGTCGAATGGACGACGGGCGCTCGGTGTGCTTGCTCGTTCACGGCCTTCGGCCGAGCTTTGAACTCGCTCCCATTGGCCAGTGGGACGTCGAGGACGAAATCCCTGCCTTTCTCGAAGACCGTCTTCGCACCGTCGCAGCGATGGAGCATGTGGTTGATGTTCGTGGACCCGAAATCAAGTGGACGATGTTGGGAGAACGGCCGGTTTGGACCGTGGAAGTTGAGCAACCCTTCCATGTTCCATCGCTACGCAACGCCCTGAGGTCGCAATCCTGGCAGGTTTTTTCGGGCGACATTCCCTTCGTCAACCGGTTGTTTCTCGATGCTGACCTTGGGGCGCACGTGGCGTTTTCGGGGGAGGTGGTCGACCAGCGAGGCGACGATGGCCCTGTGCTCAAGCCGAGCGTCTTGGAGGCTGGTGGTAGCGGGCGCTATGCCGTTGACCTCACCGTCGCCACGTCAGTGGACCGTCTGGAGCCAACGGCACCGTTCCAGGTACCCTACCGCATCCTCTCGTTTGACCTTGAGACGAGCATTGAACACGAGACGGTCCTCTGTGCTGCGGCGTGCGTTGAGGACCTTGGCTCTGGCGAGCGTGTTTCCATTCCCTACACCGGTTCGGAGGCTGAAATCCTTGAAGCCCTCACCGCAAGTGTCCTCGAACACGACCCGGACATCATCACGGGGTACAACATCGACAACTTCGACTTGCCCCGTTTGGCTGACCGGACCAAACTCCTTCAGCGCGGGCGAGGTACAGAGGGCAACATCGCCTTGTTTGGCTGGGGGCGCGCTCCTCCGCTTGAGACCGAATTGAAACGTCAACGGGATGCGTTGCTCCCCAAACGGCAAAGCAACCGGGCGTGGAATTTGGCGGGGCGGGTCATCATGGACACCTGGTGGCAGGCACGGCAAGCGTTGAACCCACGCCGAGAAACGCTCTCCTTCGTGGCGACGTTGCTTTTTCCCGACGACGAAGCAAAGCACAAAATGGACGTGGACGCATCCAACATGGACGAGGAATGGGCCAACCGTCCCGATGAGGTGCTGACCTATTGCGTTCGGGACGCCGAATTGCCGCTTGACATCCTTCAGGCCATCCAAGCCGTTCGTCGCAAGGAGGCCGTGGCGGCCGTGGCGAAAGTGCCGTTGGAAACCGCTGCAAACGGAAGCACGAGTCAACTCATCGATTCCCTCGTCATTCGCCTGGCGGACCGTCAAAACGTGGCGGTGCCGCTGACCGGTTCTGCTGAGGCCAAAGAAGGTCAAATTACGGGCGGCTACGTCCACGATGTCGAGAAAGGGTTGCACCCTTGGATTGCGGTTCTTGATTTCAAGAGCATGTACCCCTCCATCATGATCGGGCACAACATCTGCTACACGACGAGGCTTGAAGGGGGGTCGGAAAGCCTGAAACTTCCGAAAAAGGCCCACACGTCCCCCACCCAGGTGGTGTTCCGCCATCAAGACGAGCGAAAGGGCCTCGTGCCACATTTGCTTGAGGATTTGATGGCCCAGCGCGACGAACACAAGGCTGCGCTGCGTTCGGCCAAGTCCGCCGCTGACGACCTCGCCGTTGGGTTCCACGATGCCATGCAGTACGCCGTGAAAATTCTCATGAATTCGTTCTACGGTGTCTTCGCCAGCGGGTTTTATCGGTTCACCCACCGCGATTTGGGTTCGTCCATCACCGCTTGGGCCCGTCAAAACATCAAGACCATCATCGCTTCTGTTGAAGCGGAAGGCCACGGTGTCGTGTATTCCGACACGGACTCCATCTTCGTCCGATGCCCCATCGACCCCGATGTTCCGCGCATGCTCACCGACGAAGAGAAAGACGGGGTTGAACGAGGCGACGCTGAGGCTTTGGAGAAGCGCAAGGCCCATTTGGCGGGCGTTGAGGAGATGGTCGCCTTTGGAACAGCGTTGGCCAAGCGGTACAGCAAGGACGCTGCCGTTCTCGAATTTGAAAAGGGCTTGTCGGTGTTTTTCAGCCACGGGGCAAAAAAGCGCTACATTGGAAACGTGGTCTGGCCCACCGAAGAGATGCTCATCCGTGGCTACGAGACCCAGCGAACCGACTCGTTCCCTTTCCTCACGGCCACCATGCGAGAAGTGTTTCGGTTTGCACTGGCTGACCAAGGCGACCGGTTGGTTGAGTTTGCTCGCAAGCAGGTCCAGGCGCTGAAGGAAGGCTCGGTCCCTCCTCGGGAGGTGGTTCTGGCAAAATCCTGCAAAGGGCGCGTTCTGAGGACCCCCGTCAAATCCGCCGACGATGTTGACTTCCACAAAGACTACAGCAACCCCAACAGCATGGCTCAAGTTCGGGTCGCTAAGCAACGCATCGAGCGAGGGTTGGGGTTCACTTCCGGCATGAAGGTCTCCTTTCTCGTCACCGACGCCAAGAAGCGCCCGATGGAAGTCGCCCCGTGGTTGGACAACGAAGAGGAAGGGGCAACGGCCAGGTACGACGGGTTGTTCTACGCCGAACGCCTTGCGGCGGCGGTTGGACGCATCACGGAAATCTTTGACTGGGACGCCAAAGACTTGATGGCGGGCAACCGGCAGAGAACGCTGTTTTCCTTCGGGAAGTGACTTCTTGAGGAAGCCCTTTTGAAAACCGGACCACCACCGTCCTCCATGGCCCGCCTCTCCACCTCGTTGCTCATGGCTGCCCTGATGGTGATGTCCTCCCTTGCGGGGTGCATCTTTGAAGACGACGGCGGCTCGGACGGCGAAGACGTTCTCGCCGTGTTCAAGTTCAGTCCGTCAAGCAACATCAAGGCAGGCACCACCGTGACCTTTGATGCGTCGGATTCAACGCCCGGAGATGGGTCCTTGACCTACCGATGGAATTTTGACGCCGAGGGGTCCATCGACATCGACGCTACCGGCCGAACCTCCACGTGGACGTTTGATGAAGCGAAGACCTATCAGGTCAAGCTGGAAGTTTCCGACGGCACCACGACGGCCGAACAAACGCGAGAACTCAAGGTGTACGCCGAAAGCGCAGAGCCACCGAACGCCGAAATCACGCAATACGCCGACAACGAGGATTGTGAAGACGAGAGCATCACGGAGGACCGCAACATCTTGGTTTGGATTTGTGCTCGTGACAAATCCAACACCGACCGAAGCGTGACGGAGACCGTGACCATCGAACTCGACGCCTCAGGCTCCACGCCGGGTGACGCCTCTTCTCAATACATTCCGACGGATGGCTACCGTTGGGACCTGAACTTGGACGACGACAAAGACAACGACGGCGACAGCGAAAACGACGATGATTTGGTCGGCCAAACCGTTCAGTGGTCCAACGTGCAGCCCGGAGAATACGAAATCGGTTTGACCGTGACCAACAACGTTGACATGGTTGACAGCACGACGATCAAGGTCTACGTGAACTACGCCGGATATTGGAACGATTTCGAAATCGGCGGCAACAGCAGCGGCAACCCAGCCACGCTTGACTTTGACACCGTCATTCACTACGACAAAACATCAGGAAACACCATCGTAAAAGCCCTCATGGAACTTGAGTACCCCAAGGAGGACGACGATTGCACCCCGATTCCTGGGGCGAACAACTGTCGCGTCCAACTCGATGTCTACGCCTACAACGAGGACGACGAGGAAGCGGACAACACCACCAAAGTTGACCGGGAATCCCGGGACGACGGAGATTGCGACAGCGACCAGGATTGCGTCCACCTTCGCCTTTCGAGTTACCTCTTCTCCGACACGGACTCCACGTACGGCGATGGCGAATGGACCATGACCATCCAAAACGAACGCGTCAACGATTTCGTCATCGACCAGTTCGTGATTCGGCTTTACTACAAGTGACCCGGAGGCCCCTGCATGCGAAGAACCCGCATCATCGCCACGATTGGACCGTCGTGCGATGACCGAGCCTCCCTCAAAGCCCTTCTCGATGCGGGGATGGACGTTTGTCGCCTGAACTACTCGCACGGCGAACCTGAAGACAAGTCGGAACTGTATCGGTTGATTCGGGACATTGAGGACGAAACCGGACGACCCACCTGCATCATGGCGGACCTTCCCGGCCCAAAACTTCGTCTTGGGACCTTTCCGGAAGCCGCCCGTCTGCAGGACGGCAGCGAAATCGAACTCCACTGCGGCGTGGCGCACATGGACGAGACCGACGGTTGTCGCTTCCCCGTCCAGTACGGCGGACTCTCCAACGAATTGAACGTGGGCGACCCCGTGCTGCTCGCTGACGGGCTCATTCGCTTGACGGTGATGTCCACGCCGGGAACAGCGAACGGTGTCGTCCGCTGTCGGGTGGAGGACGGTGGCCCCATCAGCAGCCGGAAAGGGGTCAATGTTCCCGGGACCTTGGTCGATTTACCGGCCATCGGTGAAAAAGACCAGCGCGCCATTCAGCATGCGCTTGAGCACGGCGCCGATTACATCGCCGTGAGTTATGTTCGCACCGCTTCGGACCTGCTTCCGGCAAAACAAGCCGTCGCTGCCGCTTCCATGCACGTCCCCGTCCTTGCGAAAATCGAGCATCCAGCGGCCATTGAGAACTTGGATGCCATCCTCGACGTGGCGGATGCGGTGATGGTGGCTCGAGGTGACCTCGGCGTGGAAATTCCCCTCGAAAACGTCCCGGTTGTTCAGCAAAGCATCATCGACAAAGCCCTCGAGCGAGGGATGCCAGCCGTCGTCGCCACCCAAATGCTCGATTCCATGACGCTGCAACCCCGCCCCACCCGCGCCGAAGTCAGCGATGTTTCCACCGCGATTCGCCATGGGGCAACCGGCGTTATGCTGTCGGGTGAGACGGCCTCGGGAAAATACCCCCTCGAAGCCGTTCAAACCATGGCGAAAATCGCTTTAGCGACCGAACAAGGCCTCAGCAGTCACGATTTACGGCCCAACGCCCTGGCCCGGTTTCGTTCAACCCGCGCCGTGGCGCATGCGGGGGTTGAACTGGCCAAGGAATCCGGCGCAGCTCGCATCGTGGTGGCGACCCAGCACGGCACAGCCCCCCGATTGGTTTCGGGGTACCGCCCCACGATTCCCGTAACCGCCGTGAGCGACCGATTGAGGGCGCTTCGGCGCACCTGCATGCTCCCTGGCGTGGACACCATCCTCTCCAAAGAACACGAACGCGGCTCCAAGACCATGAGGGAGGCGGTGGAGCAACTCGTCCTCCAAAACCGCATTCAACCGGGTGACCGGGTCGTCGCCATTTCGGGCAGCCCTTTGGCAATGCGAGGTTCCACCAGCACCCTTCGCCTGTACCGCATCGGCCAAGACGGCGAAATCCTCGATGCGGAGTGAACGAAGCGCGAATCCGCGTCATACGACGGATGTTCATCATCGCGCTCTTGATATATGGGATACTTTTCGGACGGCTTGCTAAGGAGCGATTACCATGGGTTCACAATGGGAAGATAGAAGCAAGCCACACCGCAACATCGTGTTTATTGGTCACGTCGACCACGGAAAGTCCACCACCGTTGGACGTCTCCTCCTCGACTCGGGCCACATCGAACAGCACGTGATTGAGAAGAACGAAAAACTCGCTGCAGAGTCCGGTAAGGCCGGATTCGGACTTGCGTACGTCATGGACGGACTCAAGGAAGAGCGCGAGCGCGGTATCACCATCGACGTCGCCCACAAGGAGTTCTTCACCCCAGACTACTACTGGACCATCATTGACGCTCCAGGTCACCGTGACTTCGTCAAGAACATGATCACCGGTGCCTCCCAAGCCGACACCGCTGTGCTGCTCTGTGCCGCCAACGACGGTGTCAACGCCCAAACCAAGGAACACGCTTTCTTGGCCAAGGTGCTTGGTGTCAAGGGCCTCATCGTCCACGTCAACAAGATGGACATCTCCGGTGTCGACTGGACCGAAGAGAAGTACAAGGCTGCCTGCGCTGAGGTCTCCGGCCTCTTGAAGATGGCCGGCTTCAAGCCCGACGACGTCCCCATGATTCCAGCTTCGTCCCTCAACGGCGACAACGTCTTTGAGAAGTCGGACAAGTGCCCATGGTACAACGGCCCAACCCTCTTTGAGGCCATCGACGCCACGCCAATGCCTGACAAGCCTGTGGACAAGCCACTCCGCTTGCCCATCCAGGACGTCTACAAGATCGGCGGTATCGGAACCGTGCCTGTCGGCAAGATCGAAACCGGTACGCTGAACACCGGCAAAACCGTCGTGTTCAACCCCTCCCAGAAGTCCGCTGAGGTCAAGTCGATTGAGATGCACCACACGATGGTCGACAAGGCCGAGCCCGGTGACAACGTTGGTTTCAACGTTCGTGGCCTCGCCACCACCGACATCCGCCGTGGTGACGTTGCCGGTTACACCGACAGCGCCCCAACCTTCGTGCGTCACGACGAGACCTTCGTCGGCCAAATCCAGTTGATGGACATCCCCAAGGTCGTCTCCGTCGGTTACACCCCGGTGTTCCACGCTCACACCGCTCAAGTCGCTGTGAAGTTCATGGATCTCCTGGAGAAGACCAACAAGTCCGGCAAGGAAGCCAACCCTTCCTTCCTCAAGACCGGTGACGCTTGTCTCATCCGCTTCCAGCCAACCAAGCCAATGGCTATCGAGCAAATGGACACCTTCCCTGAGTTGTCCCGCTTCGCCATCCGCGACATGGGCAAGACCGTGGCCGCAGGCGTTTGCTTGAAGATCGAGAAGAAGTGAGTTCGCTCACGGAAGATTGGTGTTGGAGAGGATTGAATGGCTGCTGTGACCGTTATCAAGTTGACCGGTGAGAACCACAAGGACATCGATGACGTTGCTGGCCAAATCAAAACCATCTGCGACACCGGCGGCATCACCCTGCGTGGTCCCATTCCGCTGCCAACTCGACGTCTGGTTGTCCCTGTCCGAAAGGCACCCGACGGCGAAGGCAGCGAAACCTACGACCACTGGGAACTCCGTATCCACAAGCGTTTGCTCGAGATGGACATCACGACCGGAAAGGACGAAACCGCCTTGCGAGCCGTGACCAAAATCCCCATCCCAGACACCGTCAGCATTGAAATCTCGATGCGGACGATGAACTGAAGCGAAAAGCCTGCACCAAACCCGAGCACCGACCATCGGTCGCCCGGTTGGCTCAGATATCGGCACGTTCAGCAACGCCGGCGTCCATCAGCCAGTTCGCTGTTGCTTCGTCCAAGACGTGAACATCGCCTGCTTCGAGAACCAGGGCTTCGCCTGCTTCGTTGAGAACAGGTTCCCCAAGGGTCTCGAGAATCCGAACGCGAAGGTTCGCCTCAGAAGTTGAAGCCTCCGATTCGGTGGCAGGCGGGGCCTCCTCCGGAGCCTCGATCACCGGCAGCGGTTCGCTTGAAGGCGCCAACTCCAACGCTGCACCGTGGCGCTTGCCATCGGTTCTCTCCTCAACTGGTGGCGAGGACTTCGCCTCCACCGTGCCCTGTTGGCCGTCCAGGTCAGCGAGCAGGTACGCCTCCTCGTCGACCCAATCGGCTTCGTCCATCCACCGTTCTTCGTCGAGTTCTTTGGTCTCGAGCGGTGGCAGCGGGTCTTCAAACGCCAAATTAGGCGGCGGCCGGTTGGAGAGTTCGCCCTCGCCGACATAAGCGTCAAGTTGCATCGTTCCGGGAGCGTGCGTCACGGGACGGTCACCCACTTCGCTTAGGATGCCTTGTTGCATGCCCTTCCAATCAATTTCTTTCTTGAACCGGTCCACGTTGAGTTGCAAGGCGTGGTAAAACGCCTTCTCGGCCGGGTCATGCCGCTGCCAGTCCAGGGACGGGAGCTCGTGCGCCATGTTCGGGTTCACGCCGCTGCGCAAGGATTGGCTTGCAGCGTGTTGCATCATCGCCACCATTCGCTTTCGGGCGAGTTCCGATGCAATTCTTCGGATGTTGGTCTGTCGCTTTTGCAGGTTTTGCAAGCGCATGTCGGTCGAACCCTTCCTCACCATGTCCTGAATCTGCACGTCCAACGTTGAGAGCAAAGCGCCGACCATGTCCCAAAAGTCGGTTCGGGGCAACGGAATGGGAACTTGGCGCGGGAGTTGCTGGCGATGCACCGAGAACAACTGCTCCTCAATCTCTTGCGCTTGAGCGCTGTTGAGATCTCGGAGGTTGGACATGAAGCAGACCAAACGGTGACGGATATTGAACCCTTCACCCCGCCACGCACGAACCGGCCCGTGAAGCAAGGGATACACCCTTTCATATCCGGAGACTGCACCTCGCTAAGCGAGGTGCATCCCAATGAATCCCGGTTCATCCCAGCGAACGAGCGGCCCCCATCAACGCCGCTCGGCCGTCGGGTTGTGCTTGCTGATGGTGTTGATGTCGGCCTCTCCCATCGTTGAACCGTTGACGGAGCCTGTCCCGGCCCCCTCCCATGCCACCTTCTTTACCCCGTCGTTGAACGCTTCCGGGGTCAACACCACCACGAACGGCATGTTGAGCATATCCGCCAACGAGACCTTCAGCGGCGGCCGTCTTGACGTCACCCCAACCTGGAGCGAAACGGGCCTGACCGGTCACCGGTTCGGCATCGACCTGAACGCCGGATGGAGCGGCCAACACAACGGGACCTTGGGCCTTGGTCACGGCGGCCAACTCACGCTCTCGCCAGCATCCACCGTCGCCACCTTGACCGATTTTGAGACCCTCGTCGAGACCCTTCCGGATTGGGAGGGGCAGGGAACAGACCACGAGGTTTGGAACGTCGTGGCCCTGCCGCTGGCCGGCCTCACCAGTAGCCAACCCGCCAACGCCACCCACGGACAACGCGTCCTCGCCACGCAGGCGCTCGGCGGTGTCACCGCCAACATGAGCGGTTGCCTTGCCTCGCCCTCCATGGCAGTTCCAGCTTTCGTGAGCGGGTACGAACTGTCGTTTGACCATTGGTTGGCGTTCCATGACGACGACGCCGCTTGGGTCGAGTGGCGAGGCAACGGAGGTGCGTGGCAGACGTTGGAGCCAACGGGCGCTTATCCAAACGCCACTTCGCTCGCTCAGGCCCCGTCCTCTGCGTGGGCCGGCCAATCTTCCGCCTGGCAGCAGGCGGTCTTTGCCTTGGACGGTTTGATGACGGCATCCACCACGACGCTTGAGGTTCGAACCTGTTTCGAGACCTCTTCAACCTCCGGAACCCGTGATGGATGGTTCATCGACAACTTGACGGTCGTCAACCAAGGCGATTTGCCGGGGGCGTGGTTTCATGGAAACCTCAGCGGCAGTTATGCAAACAATGCGGACGGCAAGATGTACGTGCTTGCCGATGTTTCAGGGACGACGGGGGCGTTGGAACTCGAGTTTTGGGCCGATTGGGATTTGGAAGGTGCTTTTTCAGACAATTTGATGGTCGCGCTCAGCGTCAACAACGGCACCACCTGGCAGAGCGTCTCGGGCATCCCAGGCTTGCCGGGCAACGGTTTTACCTCCCAAGGGACGTTTTACATGGACGAGTCGTTGGGTTGGGTCCCCGTGACGTACACCCTGCCCACCGGGTTAGCCAACCACCCGAACGCCTCGTCGGTTCTGTTTGAGTTTCACGTGCAAACCAACCACCAAACCGGTCACGGTGGTTTTGCCTCTTCGGGATGGGAAGGCGTTGCCATCGACGATGTTGTGATTCATCATCGCCGAGGCACTCCGCAGGCGAGCGTCCTTCAGGTCGCCAACTTCACCAACCAACCGGGCGGTGCCTTCGGGGATGCGAGCGGATGGCGTGCGAACACCTCTTCGGTCAACGAATGGGGGTGGACCACGGCTTTTGGGATGAACGGGCCGGAGCAGTTCACCAATTCGTTTGAACAATCGATGGTGGCCCCACCCGGATGGCTGATTGAAGGCACATGGCCGGACGGCTGGGAGGTTGGAGCAACACGAAACACCTCGGGGTACGGCCCGGGACAATTTCACTCCGGCAGCAACGGAGCGGCGGTTAACCTCACCACCAAGTACACAAACAACATCTTCACTCATCTCGTGACCCAAGAATACAGCATCCCGACCAACGCCTCAGCACGCTTGGCCTTCCAATCGTGGGTCTGCACGGAAGCCAATTGGGACGGCGGGTCCGTCTCGATCTCAACCGACGGCGGACAGACCTGGTGGCTGCTGCCTCCCAACCTGAACGGCTTCCACGACCAAATCTCAACCGTGAACACCAATTCGCCCTTCTTTGGTGAAGGCATCATCGACGGTTCCAGCGTTCCTAACGGGTGCTCCACCAACAAGAATCGCCCGTTTGAATTGAAGACCTACGACCTCTCAAACCTGTCAGGGCAGTCGGTTAAGGCTCGTTTCTCCTTCTTTTCCGACACCTTTGTCGAAGCTGATGGGTGGTACATTGACGATGCCGGCGTTGAAATTGATGTTTTCGAAACCTCGGGAACGTGGACGTCACCTTCCCTCTCGCCGCACCCCGTGTTTGGCTACGGTTCACTCGACGGATGGTTCACGGTCCCCGATGGAACCAACGTGAGCATTGACGTGCTCGACGCCCAACACCAACCCATCGAACATCATCAGAACCTCACGCTGCCAGCCTACCTCGGGCTTGACCCGCTGGAACACCCCACCGTCCACCTTCGCGTCAACATGAGCACCAACGACCCCTTCGTGACCCCCATGATTCACAGCATGACCCTTGGGAGGACGGCCTACATCGGGCCAGAACACGTCCTCGCCGACCCGAATGCAGCCAACGCCGCATCGGTGAACCCTGACGGCGACTTGGTCGTGGATGCCCCGTTTTCCATGTCGGTCTCCATGCCGGTCGCCTGTCCGTTTGACGGGTACCGCGTCACCAACATCGGCGACAACTTGACGTGGGTCATGGCTCAAAATCAACTCCTGTCCTCGGCGCACCTCGCTCAACCTGCGAAGACAACGTACCTGAATTATTCACTGAGCGGTCAACTCTCGGTCCTTCCTGCCTTCACGGTCTCGGCCTCCGGCGGGGAGGTGGTGGAGCGAAGCAAAGTTGAGTTGGATTGTGTTCGTCCCACGGAGAGCCCATCGCTGGCCTTGGGTTGGAACAACGCCAGCGTCTTTGACTGGCCGCCGACCGCCATGTCGACCCTGTTCGGCCTCAATTCCCAGTGGTCCGAAGTCGAACTCAACGGCGATGCCGTCACGTGGAATCCGACGGCTCCCTCACCGACCACGTCCGTGACCAACACCACGCTGTCCTTTACCTACCATGCGATTCAGCGCACGGGTGCAGCCTCCGGTCCAGGTGCGTCAATGTCGGTTTTGGTCACCAACCGAAGCTCATCGCTGGCCTTGAACATCAACGGGGTTGCACAAACCCTCCCCTCCGATTCCGAATCCTTTGCCTTCACGACCGCGAATGCCTGCCCGTCCCCGGTGTTTGTGGCCACGGTCTCGTCCAACTTTTCGAAATTCTCGTGCGAAGTTGACTTTGAGCTGCTCGGTTCAGCCGACATCAAAATCCTCCACTTCATGCACCTCGCCGCCTTCAAAACCTTGGACGTGGATTTGGAGGCAAGTGTGCTCAACGCCGCAAAAGAAGCCTCCGATACAGGCGATGTTCGGGCGGTGCTCAACGTTCCCGTTCACGTTCAAACCGCATACGGCGGGGTTCGGGCCGCCTTGACCGCCTCCACCCTCCCCTTGATGGTCGAACGCGTGGAACAACCCGAGCACACGAGGTGGCTTCCAGAGACAACGGTCACGTACGTCACTCACCACGCCCGCCAAAACCCACTTGATTTGGCCGAGGACGCCCCGGACATCACGTCTGTTGCCATCCACCTCAGCACCTCCTCTTCGGCCTTGGACGCCTTCGCTCATGCCGTCGTTGACCGTTTGGACACCACCCCAAGGTTCCGTCAGTTGAGCGGCGCAGGTTTGGCCGCCTTCCAGCCTCAAGCCTCCAACATCTCCTGTTCAACCAATGCGTGCACCGTGACCTGGACCTTCGCCAGCACCTGGCTTCTGGACGACATCGATGACGTTCACGTGCTGACCCAAGCGACGGATGCAGTGGGTCTTGAAGTCGGCCCAGCGGTCCAGGTCCAACGGACACCGTACAACGAGGTTGAGAACGATTTGGAGGTCGTGGAGTTCACGGTTCGGGACACTGCATCGCGCCGCATTGACGATTGGACCCATTCGTTCTGGCCCTACCATTTGGGAGAGAATGAATCCTTGGTCGCCACCGGCCGAGTTCGCATGGAAGGCATCGCCGAGCAGTGGGCCGATGCCGGGGAGGCGGAAGCAAGCGTGACCCTTCGAGCGGTTCCTCCGAAAAACCTCTCAGGAGGCGCGGACGAGTGGGCAGGACCTGCCGTGAACTGGTCGAACACCTGGACCGCCGAGGTGGGGAACGAGGGCTGGTTCTCCGTGCACCTCTCAACACCAAGCCTTGACGAGGAGGTCCCGAGCAACACCTGGTTTGAGATTCGCCCGAGCCTTTCCCGTCGTGGGCCTGCGAGCATCAACGCCTCGTCCAGCGACGACCGCACCGTGGTGCTCAACCCGACCCGCCTGCTCCACGACACGGTATCGCCCGGCGTGACTTCGATCACCCTCCTCGACTCGGGCAAGGAGGTTCCGGCCGATGGCCATGTGGTCCTTTCCGGTCGTAACCTGCCGCTGCGAATGCAGTTGACCGATGGAGAGGGACTTGCCAACCGGGTGGAGATTTGGACGTGGCTTGAGCAACAAAACGACGCCAACAAGGACGGCGTGATGGACCCCGAAGAGTACACCATGCAACACGTGAGCGTGAACCGCGGCGTCACGATGATGGAGGTTGATCTGCCCCTCATCGCCGCCTCGCAAGTCCTTCCAAACGGGGCGTTTGAAGGCAAAGCCAGCATCGTGGTGAAAGGCGAGGACCTTGCCGGGAACCTTCTGCAGGGCGGAGGCGACTTTGGAGAGGAAAACGACCTTGCCACGGTTCGAGTTCAGCAACGGGCCGACACCACAATGGACATCGACGACGTTCGCTTGGACACGGTCAACGGGCGCCTTCTCGCCGGTCACGAGCACACCTTTTCGTTTGTTCTTGCCGACGGGAACGGTCTTGCTTCGTTGGACCGCCTCGAACTCGCTTTGCTGGGCGAAGCCAGCCCCACCTCCTGCTATGTTCACTTTGAGCCTCGGTTTGGAGGCATCACGTCCGATGCGTCCTGTTTCCTCGAAACCCCGACGGTCTTGGTTGAACAGCGTCCTCTTTCAACGATTTACGACGTCGCTGTTCGATTCCGTCTGAACTGGAGCGCTGCTCAAACCATCGCCGCCAACGGAGGAACGCCCGGCCTCTTCGTCGTTGACGAAGGCCAAGATTTGGGTGTGGGCTTGCATCATCTGAACGCCCACGCATGGACGGGCAGCACAGCGCTTGCGTTGCAGTGGCTCGACATCGTCGACACGATGGAGCCCGTAGGAGGCGCCAACGAAACGACCCGGTGGTTCCACCGCAACGATGTGGTCCACCACCGCATCGGCATCGTTCATGAAAACACCCAAGTGCTGGCCCGAGACCTTCCCGATGTCGGTTATTTCGTTTGGGAACTCAACGACGGGGAGCGAAAGATGGAGGGGGCGTTCAACCTCACCACCACCGGGGAGTTGATGCTGAACATCACGATGAACGAGGGCATCATGTACCACGATTACGGCAACGTCAGCGTGGTGCCCAAAGGCTTCGAAGCCTACGGTCTCAACGGGTTGGCCTACGACGTGGTGCTCGACGACCGGGCACCAAAATTGGTGCTCTCTCCCGGCACGTTGGAACGCCTTGATTCCAACGCCCTCAACAACATCAGCCTCACGGTCAGCGTCAACGACGACACGCACATGCCGCCCGGCCCCTTGTTGATGCACTCGGTGTTCTACCGCATGGGTCAACCCGTCCAAGGAACCGAACGGGTGGACGAACTCGACCTGTCCGAGGTGGTCAATGCTTACACCGTCTATGAAGGCAAGGTGGATTTCCAACCCTCGGGCGTGGCGTTGATGCGCAGCGACCTTCTGGTGGTTTGGTTCGAAGCCCACGACCGATCTGGCCGTGCTTTGACAGGATTGGGGACAGCATCGGCCCCCCTCAACGTCGGCATGACGTGGGTGGCGTTTGAACCGGTCTTTACCGACCTCTCGGCCACCCCTTATCGGCCGGAAATTGGGGACACCGTTGTGGTCTATGTCAGGGTGGCCAACGAGGGGTTGCTTCCCGGGGCGACGAGAGCCGTCCTTTGGGACGATGAAGGTCGCTTGTTGGCCTCGCAAAACATCACCCTCGCAACCGGCGAATGGACCAAGGTGGCGTGGGAAATAGAAGCGTGGAAGGTGGGGCGATTGGGTCTCAGCGTTCAACTTGAAGATTACACGCCGCAGGTTCCGGTTCCACTGGCGGACATTCAAGCGGCCGAAGAAACCTCAGCAAACGGAAGCATGGCGGTGCTCAGTTTGTCGGTGCTGGCGGTCGTCATCTCAGGAGCGGTGTTGTTCATCGTGAACCAAAAACGAGCTGACCGCGAGGAAGCCTACCACCTTGAACGCATTCGGCGCATCGTCTCCAAACGCTCACCTCCTCCACTCCCTCAAGGATTCGTTGACGAAGTCCAAGAGGAATAGTCAAGAAGAGCCTTCTTCACGGCTCAACACGAAGCCGGGGTACCCGAGTGGTCA
Organism: Candidatus Poseidonia sp.; assembly: GCA_038118245.1. Classification (GTDB taxonomy): domain Archaea; phylum Thermoplasmatota; class Poseidoniia; order Poseidoniales; family Poseidoniaceae; genus Poseidonia. The sequence goes on along the minus strand of JAYOHN010000023.1, from coordinate 3,390 downwards.
AAGGGGGTGGATTCAAGCTCCTCTGCATATTGCTTCGCAGGTTCGAATCCTGCCCCCGGCACTTCAAACGACCGACGGCGAGCCTCTCACGGGAATGGCCTTAAACGCTCGGAGGCCCTCTTGATTTCATGAAGACCTTGGCAGATGTTCACGGCCTGGACCACGGCTTCTTCCAATTCCCGAAAACGACGCTCCTCAACAAGTTGGGCTACGGATTGGTGCTGGTGGCCTTTCTGGTGGCCGGAGTCCTGTATTCGACCAGCCTCGGCATTCCCGATGTACCCCGTGTCGAGGAAGCCACCGTTCTCACTGATTTGCCCACCGATGTGGAGGAACTGACGTTTGTTGATGTCCAAGACGGGTACGACCCGGGTGAATACGCTGCACAAGCCGCTTTCATCGTCGTGCCGTTGGAACTGGAGCAAGGCGGTCTTGCGACGGATTGGTGCGAGTGGGTGGAAGACGACGACAACGGCGGGAGCTGGCAGTATTCCATCGACTTCTACGAAGCGAATCGGTTGACGCTCCGTGACCAATCCGGTCAAGCCATCAGCGCTGCCTACTCGTACGAGCGTTCACTCGCTCCCGAGGGGGACATCGTGAAACCGGAATGCGACTCATCGTGGTCCCGTGAAATCGTCGGTCAGGGACCCAACGGGGACAACATGCACCTGTCGGTCTTCCTGTTGGTGGAACACGACCCCGTTCGCTACCAGGTGCTGTCCGTGGCCGAGAACAACGGCTTCCACAACGACAACCTCCCTCCCGAAGTCACCCAACGCGAGGACCGCGGACGGTGGGCCCTGTTGGCCACCGGCGTGGGGGGGCTCTTCCTGATGTACAGCACCACGCCCTCGCTCAAAGAAGACCTCCGCCGCATTCGCAACGCCAAACCGGGGTTGGTCAACGACATCGCTTCTGGGCCCGGGGTGTTGGGTTCTGCAGGCCGTTTTTTCCCGCATTTTGGACCCAATTTTCAGCAACAAGAATCCACGGATTACCCCGCTCGTGCGGTGGAGGACGACTGGCTGTTCGAAGTCCCGCCGCTTCCCGAATCCTACGAGGCACCGTTTGCTCAAGAGGGGGACGGCACCTTGGTGGCCGAACACCCCAACCGCATCGGGACCCCCAAGCCAGCAACGGTGACGCCCTACAGCATGGGGGCGGGGGTTTTCTCGTTGTCGTTCATCTGGCTCTCCGCCGACCTTCGAGCCCGCGACGGCTCTGAGTTTCACACCATGCTGGGATGGGGCTTGACGCTCGCCGTGACGGCGGTGAACCTGTTTTGGTTCTACGTTGCTTGGAAGCAATTCAAACTCGTTCGGGTCATCAACGACTTGCCGACCTCACCCGTACGCAGCGCAGCGGTGGGCCAAGTCGAACTGGTCGGTCAAGTCCGCCCTTCAGTGGCCGGGACGCCCGCCATGAGCATCGGGGGGCGTTCTCACCAAGGCTTGGTCGCCTGGAAGTGGGACGCCTACGAATACGTCTGCACCAGCGACGGCGATGGCGGCAAAAGCTGTTCCTGGAAACATCGTGAAACCAAATCCGGGGGTGTGCCGTTCATCCTTCATGACGGCTCCGGCGGCATGCTCGTCGACCCGGAGGCTTGGAACAAGAGCAAAGCCAAGCTCGACTACGGTCCAGAATTGGCCGGATGGCAGCGAGGGAAGTGGCGTTGGGAGGTCACCGGCTTTGGCGTGGGTGACCCGGTGTATGTTCTGGGCGATTGTGTTCCTCGAACGGAAGATGACAAGCAGATGTGGGGTTGCGACCCGACCCTCGGGAATGCCTTGCTCACCGTGGTGCCGTCCACCGACACGGGCGACGCTTCGGTGATGCATTACGGGACGGAATTGGACGTGATGAGCAAAAACCGTTCCATCTTTGAAATCCTTATCGTGCCTTCGCTTGTGTTCATCTTCGGCGTGTTCATGTTCCTCAATTATACGCCGTAAGCCCGGTCTTGGTTGTACGATCGTCGTGGGGTTGAGCCACCGGCATGTGATTCCAAAGTGATATCATTTCAATATCTTTAAGTTGCCCGCTACCATCCCCACGGCATGGACGCTTCGCTCCCTGCACAAACACGCTTCAAAGATGCCCCCATCTCATCCATCAACGGCTTTGTTGGCTTAGGGGCCCATGCAGCGTTGAGCATCGCGTTGTTGCTTGGGCAGGGACTCTGGCTCTCTGCTTGGCCCCTGGCCGTTCTTCTCAACGTCGGCGGCGGTCTTCTGTGGATATTGCTCTGGAACAGCTATGCCATCGTCAATCCAAACGAAGCCGTCGTTGCTCAGTTCTTCGGGAAGTATGTTGGAACCCTCAAGGAAGAAGGGTTCCGATTCTTCCTCAATCCTCTGTACGGGAAATCCCGCATCTCTCTTCGAATCAATAACTTCGAGTCGAGCAAACTCAAGGTCAACGACGTGAACGCGAACCCGATCAACATCGCCGCCGTCGTCGTTTGGCGGGTGTACGACGCTGCTGAAGCCATTTTTGAAGTTGAGAAATACCAGCATTACGTGCAGATTCAAAGCGAAGCTGCCCTCAGAGAAATGGCCACCAAATACCCCTACGATGCCATTGAGGAGAAGGACATTGGCGGCATCACCCTGTCCGGCCATCAAGACATCATCGCCAAGGAACTCCAAGCCTCGGTCGAGGCTCGCCTCTCAAGGGCCGGCATCGCAGTCTTAGAGGCCCGTATCAGTTACTTGGCCTATTCCACCGAAATCGCACAAGCCATGCTCCGCCGACAGCAAGCCAGCGCAGTGGTCGCTGCACGACGAGAGATCGTGGACGGTGCCGTGGGCATGGTTGAGCTTGCCCTTGAACAACTGAGCGAGAAGCAAATCATCGACCTCGATGAAGACAAGAAGGCGACCATGGTGAGCAATCTTCTCGTCGTTCTTTGCTCGGAAACGGATACCACGCCCGTGGTCAACACGGGCACGCTCTATCAGTGAAGCACGTGGGTGTGGTCGTATAGCAGAAAGCCGGGACGACCCGACAAACGACGGTCGCACGTCCGAAAGGAAAAAACCCGGGGCGAAGAAACGCCTCCTTCTCCGCATTGACCCGGCCCTTCACGATGACCTGCGAGCCTGGGCGGAAGACGATTTTCGTTCCATCAACGCCCAAATTGAATTTCTCTTGAAACAAGCCGTTGCGAAGCGAAAGCGCAACGACAAGTAGGCTGCTTCCTCAAGGTTGAGCCCGCGGGTCTTTTGGCCCCTCAGTGCGCTGAATCTCAACACCGTGGTCTTCCAAATAGCCCACGCCGTTCTCGCCCATGAAACCGCCGTCAACGATGACGACACGCTCGATGCCGGCGTGGTGGATGAGTTTCGCACACATCATGCAGGGCTCGCCGGTGACGATGAGCCA
>JAYOHN010000022.1:0-30095 GCA_038118245.1 Candidatus Poseidonia sp. | reverse complement strand
TACTGGCCCCAATCCACCTTGCTTTCGAACAACAGGACGGGGAAGCAAAGGGTAGCGTCTGACAAGACCCACTGCAAGCCCTTTGATTGGGCCAAAACCAATCAATGGGCCCATGCATAAACCCTCTAATATATCACCCGCATCGTCGAATCATGGTCAAGGTTGAAACATTCAGATACTTTTCATGCTCACTCTGTCGTTCTCCTGGCGAATCCAAAACTTGGCAGATAGATGGAAATGACCAATGCGAGAGTTGCTTTCGGTTGATTTGCTATGACTGCATTGATAAATGCGAGAAAGGACACAAATTATGCCTAGAATGCTCCTCAATGTGCTCAATTTGTGTAGACAAAAAAATGAAGGCAGAACGGATGGGGCGAAGATACTGAATCAGAGGGCCCCCTCTGATTGAATGGATAGGCAGAGGGTACCCTGTGATTCGGAGGATGTCGGCAGTTGATCTTTCCAAAATGTCTCAAAATAACGGAGTCATCAAGTATAAATAGAAACGCCAAAAGGGATTAAATAGGTTCGCACTGTTTTGGCGACCTGGAGTGGGATGATATGGACGAACAACAAGTGGAAGACATTGTGAAATGCAGCGACTGTGGAAGCAGATCGCTCTCAAGAGACGAAACCCGTGGCGAAGTGGTCTGCGACGACTGTGGATTGGTGTTGGAAGACAACGTGATCGACCAAGGTGCAGAATGGCGTGTGTTTTCGCCCGAGCAAGGCGACCAGCGCGCTCGTACCGGTGCACCGATGACCGTCATGCTCCACGACAAGGGATTGTCCACGGACATTGACTGGCAAAACAAGGATTACTCGGGAAAAACCATCAATTCTCGATACCGTTCGCAATTCTACCGCATGCGAAAGTGGCAGAAGCGCAGCCGTGTCAGCAACGCCACCGAGCGCAACCTCGCCATGGCCTTGGCCGAACTGGACCGCATGGCCAGCCGCCTTGAGCTTCCAAAGTCGGTCCGTGAAGCGGCTGCGGTGAACTACAAGAAAGCCGTTGACAAGCGTTTGATTCGCGGTCGCTCCATTGAGGGTGTCGCAGCGGCTTCGTTGTACGCTGCATGCCGCCAGTGCGGTGTGCCCCGAACGCTCGACGAAATCGGCCAGGCGTCCCGAACGGGCCGAAAGGAAATCGGTCGTACCTACCGTTTCATGGTTCGTGAATTGAAAATGAAGATCATGCCGACCGGTCCCGAGGATTACATCTCTCGGTTCTGCTCCGGATTGGGTTTGGACGCCGATGTTGAGGCCAAGGCCTACGAACTCATCAAAGCCGCTCAAGAAAAGGAACTGACCAGCGGGCGCGGCCCAACCGGCATCGCCGCCTCCATCATTTACATCGCTTCGGTGTTGTGCGGTAAGCGCCGTACCCAACGCGAGGTGGCTGAGGTTGCTGGCGTGACGGAAGTCACGATTCGTAACCGCTACAAGGAACTCATTCAGAACTTGAACATCGAGCTTGACATCTGAGCGTCTCGCCAAATTCAGCGAGACCACGGGAGGACGAGAGCGTGAGCAAGAGCCGAACCGTGATTTCCGACGAAGCCTTTGAGCGCGTGGCTACGGGACTTGTGGAAGCCCTCGAACGGGGGACGGAAGCCTGGCCGCTGCCCGAGCCCCCGATGAGCGACCCGGATTTTCCGGCCATCCCGCCCACGTCACCGCATCGGTTGTTTGAGGAAGGCTTGGGCATTCTCAACATCGACCGCGGTATGTTTGACCGTCATCTGAACACGGTGGTTGACCTCATCGTTCCCCATCGCATGAACCTCACCGATGACCCGTTTGAGATTCACCAAAAGTGGCTTCGAAGGCGGATGGACGAGGTGGCGCACCGCCTGCTGTTCCACATCGCCACCGATTGGCTGGCCCAAGCCTTTGACCCTCATGCCCCGAACACCGACCGCTGGTGGCTCAGCATCGCTCTGATCAACGGTTTGGCCACGGTGCCGCACGGCCAACCGGTTCACCAAGGCTACCATTTGGTGGAATCCATCGCCTTGGCCGAGCGCCCGGGCACCTGGCATACCCAACCCGAAGCCGGTCCACAGCACATGGATTGGAACCCGCATGCGGTGGTTCCGCGAATGACGAGCACCGTCGTTGCCCACGAGCGAGGCGTGGACGCTGCACGTTGGCTTTTGGAGCGCTTGGAGGGCGGTGACCTTGACCGTCGCTTGTTGCTTCTGGAATGGGCCCGCTTGCTCCTTGAACGCCCTCCGCTCATCGAACCACTCGGCCTCAAGGAACTGCTGTTGCGTCGTGCCGCTGACCCCGTTGCTGAGGTGGCCAACCGCGTCACCCTCTGTTTGGCCAAAGCGATCGAAGCCGACCGGGATTTTGGCCATCAACTCGCTCAACGCTTGCACGAGCGTGAAGAAACGTTGGTTCAACGAGCGATGGCCGATGTTCTGACCCGTTTGTTCCGCCGGTTGACGTGGGATGCCTTGCCCTTCCTCGACGACATGCTCGCCTCGGAAGACGAAGGGGTGTTGGCGGCGGCCAGCGCCACGGTGGGCGACGTGAAGTTCCTTGACAAAGACCAGTGGGCTGACCGCTTGCGGCAATTGGTGGACCACCCCTTGGCGATCGTTCGGCGGAACTTGGTCCCCAACCTTCGTGAGTACGTTGAATTTGACCCCGCAGACCGCCGAGGCCTCTTCTTCGCCCTCTGGCAGGACGGCGATGAAGTTGTCCGGATTCGTCTCCGGGAGTTGCTCTTGCGCATGGACGAAGTCGCCCCGGAACATTTCGCCAACCAAATCAAAGCGCTCCACGATGCGAACGCCGACCTCGACCCGTTGTGGGAGCCGATGGCGGTCCGCCACGCTCAACGCTGCGAGGCTTGGAAAGCGTGGCTTCAGGGGAAGGGCGACCTCCCTGTCAGCAACGAACGGACCCCTCACAAATCCACGATGCAAGCCCCGGAAACCCTTCCCGAATTGGACGACGCGCTCAAATCGCTGGACGATTGAGTCATTCTTCTTCATCGTTGAGCGGTCCGTCCGTGACGAGCCAAACATAGATGCCGTTCATCAAAGCCAAACACCCCACCAAAGCGAGCAACAAGCCAGCCGGCTCGGGAAACAAACCGTTCTCGTCAAACAAACGAATCAGACGGGTGGCCACCAAACAGCCCAGGCCGAACAGAACGACGTTCAACCAGGAGGTGGAGGGCGAGGCCCACCGGTTGACGGTCGGCGCGACGCCGTAGAAGCCAAAGGTGCGCTTGAACCAAACGAGGTAGAGCGCCACCATTCCCGCCAGCCCAAGCACGCCTCGGCTGAAGGAGGCTGAAGCCCACGGACCGTCAGGTGCAACGTCGGTGAAGGTTTGGCCCAAGAGAAGAAGCCCGGCACCCAACAGGATGCCGTCAACTCGCTTCTCCTCCATGATGCAGGGTGGAAGGGGACGCTTGAAAGCATGCTCCTCTTTCCCAACGGCATGGGCGCAGTTCGTGATGCGGTGCTGGTCGCCGCTGGGATGGGAACGCGCATGTTTCCAAGCAGCGCTTTCCTGCCCAAAGAAACGCTCCCGCTCGTCGATGTTCCGCTCTTGACCCACCTCGTTCTCGAAGCCAAAGCGGCCGGCATCGAACGCCTGCACGTTGTGGTGTCGCCAACCAAATCCTTTGACGGGATGTTTGACGACCGAACCTCGCTGCAGGCTTTACGCCAGCACTTGGACGCCCAACTCTTCAACGCCACCGAGGGCATGGAGGTTCACACCCATATCCAACAAGAGCCGAAGGGTGTGGGCAACGCCATTGAGGCCGCCCTTCATGCTGTTGATGGGCCTTTTCTCGTGATGTTGGGCGACAATTTGCTGATGGACACCCACGCCCCCACCACGGCGTACCGCCCTTCGCTGGCGTCCAAGCGGCTTATCGACGCTCACGCCGGGCGCAACGCCGCCACGGTGGCGCTCATGGACGTGGGACTGAGCGAGGTGCATCACTACGGTGTCGCAGCCATGCAGGGAGAGACCGTCACGGCCATCGTGGAGAAACCCGTTGCAGAGGAGGCGCCCAGTTCGTTGGCGTTGTGCGGCCGGTATGTTTTCCCTGCCGATGCGAAGGCCATCCTTGCAGCGTGCACCTACGAGGAGCACGGGGAGTTGCAAAGCATTGCGCTTCAAGAACGCCTGATGGAGCAAGGGCGGCTCTACGGAGAAGTCCTCACCAACACCCAGTGGTACGATTCAGGTGCTCCAATCAAGTGGTTGCAGGCCCAGGTTGACCATGCCTTGCGTCGCCCAGACCTCGCCACCGAGTTTTCCGATTGGCTGCTTCAGCGATTGAACGGTTAACGCTGACCGGGTTTCCAAAAGGTCAGCGGTTCTGGGATTTCCCCCATCATGTGACGTGCAGCGAGGTGGTCGGCACGCTCGTTCCACCGATGGCCTCGGTGGGCCTTGACATGGGACCAAGCCAAGGGACGCAACGCACGGACTTCGTCCCATAAGGCCTGCACGTGCGCGACCAATTCCCGGTTTGCTTTCGCCTTCCACACGCCCGAAGCAAGGTTGCCAGCATAGGTCGAATCGGCCCGAATCATGGCCGCATCATCGCCCCCCTCAACCAACAACCATCGGAGGGCTGCGGCAAATCCGCTGAGTTCGGCGGTGTTGTTTGAACCCACTTCGGCGCCAATGAACCCGTCAGCGTCCCGCTGCGTGACCACCGGTCCAGCCGCTTCATGGTGAAGCTCTCCCGAGCCTTTGCCCAAGCCGGAATCGCCCACCACCACGACCATTCCCCACGAAGCGGGGGTGTCTGCATCGACGTTTTGGTTCCCCATGCACGAACCGTCCACGTAGACGGTCCAGTGCGGGGTTGGCGACAACCGCCTCACTCGCCGATTTCAGCTTTGTAAGCGGCAGCGTCCATCAATCCGGAAACGGCGGCGGGGTCGTCGAGCGTCATCTTGACGATCCATCCTTCGCCGTACGGCGAGGTGTTCATCAACTCAGGAGCGTCTTCGAGGTCCATGTTGACTTCGGTGATGGTGCCGGCGAGGGGTGCAAAGATGGGTGAAGCGGATTTCACCGATTCCACGACTGCAAATTCGCCCATATCAGCGACGGTATCACCCGCTTCGGGCAGTTCGATGTAAACGATGTCCGTGAGCATGTCTTGAGCGTGGTCGGTGATGCCAATGGTCACCGTATCGCCTTCAACTCGCATCCATTCGTGCTCTTTGGTGTAGTACAATCCATCGGGAACGTCGCTCATGGTCTCGCCTCTTGGTCTGTGGACGGGCCGAACGCACATCAATCCACCGATGCAGGTGCGTCCTAGGCTTCTTCGCCCAGACGGGTGGACAACACATCGGCCTCCAATTTTGCCCACTTGGCGTTCACGGATTCCGACCGCTGGACTTCGTCGATTTCTTCGCTGACGCGGCGGGCCATTTCCTCTTCCGACTCGTAGGAAAACCGCTCAGCCAACGGCCCAACGCCGCGGGTGATGCTCCACGCCATCAGAAACATCAACCCAGCAAGCGCCAAGAATGCCAACAAAACAGGCGGTTGCTCCAACGGTTCACGACCGGATTGGAGTGCAAACCCCGCTCCCATCAGGAGCCCAACACCGGTCCCGCAGAGAAGGCGGACGACCGCAACGGCGGGTGGATGCATGGTTTCACCAAGGGGGTGGACATCAAGAAAGAACCGATGCTTCGGAATGCATCAGTAGGTTTCGCGCATCAATTTGTGAATCTTGTACGGTAACAAGGCACGGTTGACCGGTGTGACTTCCAATATTCGACCGTCGTCCCTTCGGCGAATGTCCTGAAGGAGCGGGTGGCGACTCTTTTTGTGAAGGGTGAGCAAGGTCGGCATGTCCACTTCGAGGGCGCTGCGGACCGCCTGGACAAAAGCCTCCGACTCCACGGAGAATTTCCCGATTTCATCGATCACCAAGACTTCACAGTGGTGCTGGGCGTAATCGATGGCAGGGAGCGCAACCCGGTCCAACTCTTCCACGTCAATGCCGTAACCGAGCACCCTCAGTCGCGAGTCAATGGTCTTGTGGGCGATGATGCCTTCTTCACCCGACACAATGTCAATCACTTTGTAGCCAAGGCGTTCACCGTTTTCGAGCAAGGGTTCCGTACGCAAACCGCCGAGAATGGGCTTTTCGCTCGTTCCCCCCCGCATTGAAATTTCTCGCTGACGCTCGTCGGAGAGCATTTCGAGGACCTTTTCCATCACGGCCGACTTTCCGCTGCGCGGAAGACCCGTGATGCCAATCTTTGGATGAATACCCATCTTATTCTGTCCTCCAATCAAACCTGCATCGTTGACCACATGGGTATCTGCTATAAAATATCGGTTTCAAATGACGCACTTGCGGTAATCCAGCACGCCACTTTTCCCGTTCAACCTACGAGACTGCTGAATTGCGGAAGAAACTCAGGAAGCTCAACGGGGAGCATCTCGAGTTCGTAGTTGTTGACGTTGTTGTTGGCGGCCCATGCTCGTGCCCACTCGTCGAGGTCCTGGTTGTTCAGGTGGTCGCACAACCACTGAAGTCCGTTTTCGATGGAATCGTGGTCCTCGGTCAATCGCTGTTCGATTTCGTCGTGAAGTTCAATGTGGTTCACGCTGTTGCCGAGGACGCTGCCTTCCGGAATCACGGCCCAGCGCAAGCGGCGCTCTTGGTGAGCGTTGACGATGGCCTGGCAGGCCAATCTTGGTCCAAAGGTCGGGTGGTCCTCCCCAACCCACATGGCCAACTGCCGTTCGCTTGCACGAGAGGGGATGTCGGTTCGGAACGCAGGGTGGCGGATGAACACCTCGCCGGATTCGCTTTCGGAAAAGTGAACGCCCCGAATGAACGGCCGGCTTCGCTTGCCCTTGACCCAGGTTTCGATGTTCTTTGCGTGCGCCGTTTGGTCAATCTCGCCCACCCGAACCCGTACATGGCGTTCGTTGGTGGTCAGCGGGTGTTCATCGTCGCTGAGCCGCGGGAGCGTTGCGAGTCGGTCAAGCACTTCGAGCGTGTACTTTCGCTCCACTCGGTCACGTGGGAGTCGGGGGACGGCCCAGGTGTCTCGGGCCCAAGCCTGCCATCGTTCGTGGTTGAGCTCAAACATGGGGACACGAGAGGAGAGCCCCTCGCCGTCTTTTCTCAAGTCGGCCCGTGCGATGGGGCCGTGAAGGTGGAGGGGGCAAGGGGTGTCGTTCGCTGAAATGCCGAGGACGACCACGCCTTGGGTCATGCCGGGGAACAAAAGGTTGGCCTCTTCGATGGCCCATGCATGGGTCCAGGCGTGCTGGGTCACGAGCAACTCCCGGAGGGGATGGGACGATTGTTCGCGCAGCAGGCTGTCCGGTGCGACGATTCGCAAACGCCCGCCATCGCTCAGGATTTGGAGGCTGCGTTCGATGAAGAGCCGGTAGAGGTTCACGTTGCCTCGCATGGTTGAAAATCGGGGCGTTCCGTTGTCGGCGACGGTTCGCAATTGTTCGCCCAATTCCTTGCGAAGTTGGCTGCCGTTCTCCATGCCTCGGAACCGGTCCTTGATGCGCAACCACGGGGGGTTCGTGAGCATCAAGTTGGGTGCTGCCCAAGGCCATTCACCTTGAAGGGCGTCGCCCTGCTTGACACCAGCGTCAAGCAAGGCTTCCATTTCCTTGCGAGATATTTTTCCTGGCGTTTCTGGCCCGAAACTGACGAGCTCATGGCGAATGGCTTCCAACAACAACCGGGTCTTGGTGCTCGCCACAACGAGCGGGTCAATGTCGAGGAGTTGCATGTTGGTGAAGAGGCGTCGCGTGTCCTCTTTCCGGACTTCGGGCTCGGCTTCTTCATGAGCGTCGGCATGAATTCGAATCAGCCGGGCGTGGAACAAGCCGCCACCGGCGGCGGCATCGGCGACCGGAAGCGGGATGCCGCTGAGGGTCCGGGTGCCGTTTTCAACGGCGAGTTTCTCAGCCTCGTCGTCAACTTCGGCTTCTTGCGAGGCATTGGGCAGGTTGAGTTGCTCAACGTGCTGGCGGAAACCCGGTGGGAGGTTGCTCATGAGGAAACTCGAGGGTTGGACGGGCTTGGTGGGGTTCACCAAACACTCGCGCAGTTCCGAGGCGATGACGGCGTCGGCCAAGCGGGGAGGGGTTGGGTGCGCGCCACGAGGCGAACGCCCATCGGACTCAGCATCGTGCCGTGCGAGAAGATGGTCGAGCACGTGACCGGGGTCGGTCAGCAGGTTCGCCGGGAGCGTGGGCCAATCCTCGGGCAAGAGGGCTGCAATGGGCTGGAAGGTTTTGAGGGATTTTTCCCATGTCGTGAGCCAAATATCGATTTGTTTGGTTCGGTCGGCGAGGCATCGGTCCAATCGTGCATACCATCCACTTACCCCGTTTTGCAATGTCCCCACCAAACCGTCCGGACGGCTTTCTCGCTTTGAAGGTGTCCTTTCGGAGGAGGCTCCTTTGAGGCCGGTTTTACGGGTCGTTGGAAAAGATGCGGTCGAACTTCGCAAACCATTCCCAACCTTCAGCCACCCAGTCCAACACTTCGGCCAGTTCGGACGTATCGATTTCTCCCGCTTTGGCGATGGCCTTGAGCGCCCTCACTTCGTTTCGGTCGTAGGCGCCGTCAACGGCCGCTACCAAAGCAGCATCGCGGAGAATGAGACGGATAAAAGCAGCGTCCAGGTCGGTGAGGGATTGTTCTAGAGGAACGGGCTGCTCAAACCCACCTCGAATGGTGGTGCGGGATTCGGGGTGGATCATCGCCCGCCCCATCAAGGCCTCGATCACAGCGATCTCTTCGCGCACCAATTCGCCGTCAGCAGCGGCGATGTAGACGAGGATTTCTGCGTAACGAACGAGTTCCTGTGGCGTTCGTTTGCCCATCCCGTCAGGGAACATGCACTCATTCCTCGAGCGTTTCCAGAAGTTCGTAGCCTTCCTTCATCCATTTGTAGCCCTTGATGGTCCATTGCAATAATTCGTCAACGGCATCTTCTCGCAAACCGAGGTGTTCTGAGATGTCCTCGAGCGCATCCCGTTCGTCTTCGTCAACGGTTCCGTCGGCAGCAGCCATCATGACGGAATCCCGTAGTGCTAATCGTCCGGCTTCACCGTGGAGGTCGGCCAAGCACTCTTCCAAGGTGGGTGGATTTTTGAGCGCAGCCCGAATCATCTCCCGCTGGTTCGGTGAGAGCAACGCCGTTCCAAGACGTTGCTCAAACATGGCCATTTCATCAACGGTCAATTCGTTGTCAATTCGGGCCATGAAGGCCAGCAAACGGGCGTAAGCAAACCGCTCTTCTCGGGGGAGTTTGTGCACGGTGTCGGGCAGCATGAGGACCCGTGGCGCGCTTCTTCCCAATGAACCCAACGGCGACGGTCCGCCAACAAACCCCAAAATTGAAACCCGGCATGAAAAGCCAAAACCATGGCCCAAGAAGGCGACGCCGAGGTCGTGATTTGGACCGGCAGGGGATGCGGCGCTTGCACGCAAGCCAAGCAGTTCCTTGGACGAAAGCAGGTGGTGTTCAAAGAACGCCGCCTCAAATCCGACGCCCGAACGCAACACGCCTTTGCCAAAGCGACCCAAGGGGCGCGAACCGTACCGCAAATCTTTGTTGGTGAGCATCATGTTGGTGGCTTTGACGATTTGCTGCAACTCGAAAAGAGCGGGGAATTGGACGTGCTGCTCGGTCGAGCAACGGCGTTGCCAGACCGCAGCATGGTGCAGCGATTTGTCCGCTGGCTTGGTTTCTGAACAACGCTGAACAACCTTTCTTGAACCGGGACCCTGCCTCCAGCGCATGGACCCCAGCTTGAACGTTCTCGGCACGGCGCTTGAAACGTGTTCAAACGACCCTTTGACCGGTTGGTATCGCGACGGCTGCTGCAACACCGACGACAACGATCGAGGCTCACACACGGTGTGTTGCGTCGTCAACGACGCCTTCCTGACCTTCGCCAAAGCACGGGGCAACGACCTCATGACGCCTGCGCCGCAATTCAATTTCCCTGGCCTCAAAGCCGGTGATTCATGGTGTGTTTGCGCCCGTACCTGGTTGGAAGCGGTCAACGCCGGTCAAGCCTGTCCCGTCGACCTCGAAGCCACCCACCGTCGGGCCTTGGACATCATTCCGCTCGAGCTTCTTGAGACTCATGCGTTGTAACGGGTGAGAATTGGAAGACGATGGTCCGCATCGTGAACCAGATCAGCACGCCCCACGCAAGCATGTTGACAAGGCCCATCCAAAGGACCGCCTCCGGAAACCATTCGGCCAGCCAACCGATGGTGAAACTTGAACCCAGCAAACTTCCAACATAGACCGGCACGGCCGTGGGCAACGTCCACGCCAAGGATTTGTGGTTGTCAAAGGTGAACCAACGATGAACAAAGTGGGCGAGGATGCCAGTTATTCCCCAAGCCACGCCCCAAAGAAAGCGAACATCAACTTCGTTGAAGGCCCACATGGAAGCGGTCCAGCCAAGGAAGAAGAGGGAACTGTTGAACCCTCCCGCCAGGCCAAAGCGGACGAGCGAGCCTCGAGGCGCCCAACGCTGAAACGCTTTGGTGAAGGCGTTTTCAATCGTCATTCGTGACCACGTCGCTGGGTTTTCCGGTCAGCAATTTTCGCAAACGGGCGTTGTCCTCTTGCATCGCGTCCAAGAGGGCGTATTTCACGCCCAACGAGTCGGCCAGGACACCAAGCGCAGCGCTGTCTTTGGGGAGGCATTTTCCTCCAAAGCCTCGACGCAGTCCAAAAATCGGTTCGAGGTGGGACGGGCCGATGGGTTGGGCCTGCTCAGCGGTGATGATGTCTCGAACGGTGGACCACTCTTCGCCCAACGCTTCGCAGAGATCGTGCATCTGGTTGGCGAAGGTGACCTTCAAGGCGTAGAAGGTGTTCTTGGTGTACTTGACCAGCTCGGCTTCGGTTGGCGTGACGTGGAACAGTTGCTCTCGGCGCAGCACGCCGGCCTGAAGATGGTGCTCAAACACCCGTTCAGCCACGTCTTTGTGATGCGTTCCAACCACCACCACGTCCTGGTTCGTGAAATCTTCCAAGCGCTGTCGCTCAACGAGAAATTCTGGCGAATAAGCGATGTTGAGGTGGGGGTAGGCTTCGTGAAACCTTTGCGTGGTTCCGGGAACCACCGTGCTCTTGATGACCGCCGTGAACCCTTCGGGCAACTCGTCAAGGATGCCCTCAACAATCCGGGTGTCGCATCCCCCCGTTTCCGGGTGCGGCGGCGTGGGTACAGCGATGTAGGCCAAGTCAGTGTTCTCGGTCACATCGGACAGCGAGGTGCCTCGAGCAGGGTCGTGTACGAACAATTCGTGGACGTTCCCAAAGCCGTGCTCCATGGCCCCTCCCACCATGCCCGCTCCGATGATTCCAATTCGCATGCCCTTCACCTCTCTTGGTTTGGATTCAATTTTCCGTCTTTGGCCATCAGCGATGCTTGCAGCAAAGCCTCGGGTGTTCCGCAATCCATCCACGTCTCTGCGCCGACAGAAACCACCTTTGCTTGGCCGTCGAGGACGTAAGTTCGCGTCACATCGGTGATCGAAAAGGCATCACCCGCCTCTTTGGCTGCAACTTCAAGCCGCTGCCAGAACGTTTCGTCAAACAAATAGATGCCCCCTATCGCGAGGTTGGAGGGCGGCTGACTGGGTTTTTCGACCACGTCGATGACCTTTCCCCGGTCGCTCAACACGGCCACACCAAAGGCTTCGGGACGAGGCTCTTCTCGGGCGATGAGCACGCAGCCAGGCGGGGTTTTCGCAGCGGCGAAGGCTTGCACATGTTCGGCAAATTCCACGGTGGTGATGTTGTCGGAAAAATACACCATCACGCGTTCGTTCTCGTTCATAGGTTGAGCCAAGGAAAGGGCGTGTGCAACGCCCAGCGGGGTTTCTTCCACGACGTATTGAATGCGTTCACCGGGCAACCCTTGGCCGACGTGATGGGCGATTTGGTCAACAAAGCGGTTAGAGACGATGGTGATGTCGGTGATGCCGGCGCGGCGAATGGTTCCCAGGGCGTAATCGATGACGGGCCGGTCGTAAAGGGGAAGCAGCGTCTTCTGGAGGTAATTCGTGAACGGAGCGAGCCGAGAACCGTGTCCACCAGCGACGAGGATGGCTTTCACGGTCATGATGGAAAAGCCCTCCACGACGGTTATAGAAGATGCTCATTCATTTCTTCTGTTTCCGCCGTCTTCAACAGTTCAGCGACGGCTCCGTCTTTCTGGTTGGCCTCAAACCAGCCCGAAGCGACCAGGTCACCCAGCCGTTCAACACCGGCTTCAATCATGTCGGGGTCGTTCTTTTCGGCTTCCCCCCAGCGCCGCTGGGCGTTTTCAGTGTACGATGCATTGGCCTCCTCAAGCAACGTCTCGCCTTTGAGCAGCGGGCCTTCCAGGCCGCTGTATGCCGCTTCGTTTTCGCCGGGATCCACTCTCGCCGTCCCTTTTGCAAAAGCCTGACCTCGCTTGTCAAAGGCCGGCCCTTTTTCGTCCATGCCACGCTGCCGTCGGTGTTCGGTGTTGCCCCGTTCAGCACCGCTGAATTGTTGGCTAAAGGCGTGATGAAGCCATTCCATCTCCTCCTCTGAAAGATCCATACCTCCAAGCCGGTCCCAATCCATTTCAATGGCCCCCAACAGGGACATCAGCCGCTGTTCAAGTGCGCGCCGTGCTCGAACGGTTCGCCAGGCAACCACCGCTACGGCGACCAAGGCCACCGCAAGGGCGGCGACCAACATCCTCCAAGGAACGCCTTGGCGGAACGCAAGTAGAACAACGATGTCAAGAAGAACGACAAACATCACCAAGCGGAGGACCGTCAACCGTTGACGCCGGGCCTCCTCGGCAAAGAAGTCCTGAACCAGCGTTTCATCGCCACCAGGCACGGCGTTCACCTCGTGCCCTTGGCGATTCGTTCAACGGTGGCGAGGGTTTCTTCGTTGAGTTCGGTGGTGGATTCCCATCCCATCGTTTTCAGGCCGTTGGCCACGCTGGCATCCACAATGGTGTTCATCCGTTCGATGGCGTACTGCAGAAGCATGGAGCACATGAGAAGGGTGGCGAGACCAAATTCCCAACGCGAGAAGAAGGTCACGCCTCCGGCAATGAGCAAGATGACGGCTCCGGCCACAACCGCTCGGGATTTCAGACTCCTACGGGTGGCCAACGCATCGAGGACACGCTGCGCTCCGTCCCGCTTGCCGCCTCCCGACATGGTTGAGCCATGTCAACACTCAAGGTGAAGATGCCGATTGCAGCCGCAACCACTCGTTGATCTCGCGCAGGTGGTGCTGTTGCGCTTCGCTTTCAGGAGCGCTCTCCGACACCACCACGCTGTCGTTCATGGTGAAGTGCCCACGCGGCTGTGCGATCAAATGTTGGAGCACGTTGCCCATCGCCTCTTGCATTTTTGCGGTTTGTTCGACCTGGACGTTCAACAGACGTTCCATGCTGTTGAACACAACATCGTTGCGTTCTTGACGTGCCTCAAGAGCCCGCGAGGCGGCGGTCATGGCTTCTTCTTGCCTTTTGAGCAATTCTCGCGCTGCAGGGCTTCCCACCGCATCGCGACGTTGCAGTTCGTCGATGGCCCTATTCAATTCGAGGTGCCGCTGGTTAAGGGCGCGCTGCAGGTCTTCGACGTGTAAGTTGGCGGCCCTCAATTGCGTTGACACCTCGTTGGTTTTGCGATGCATCCTTCGCAATTCCCCCCGATGGTGGGTGGACTCGGACAAGAACGCCACCACGATGGCGAACCCAAGCGCCATTTCGGGGTGCACCATCATCGAGGTGGCAAAAAACCAAGCTAAACTTCCAAAAAACACCGAACGGACCAATCCCATGTGTTTTCAATACGACACCGGGACATAAAATCGCAAGTTGGGAGTGCCCCGGGAGCCCTAGTTTGAGAGGAGAATGAAACAGTCGTCGTCCACTTCCAAGAGAAGCCCGGTGGTGAGCAGATGGTCCAAAGCCTCGTCGGCTTCTGCATCCTCAATGTTGGAAGCGCGTGAATGACGGAAAATGGCTTCAAGCGTTGCCACGGGTTCTCCGTTGGCCAATTCGTGTTCAACGGCCATGACGATGCTCTGGCAAGCGATGGCAAGCAACGGGTCGTCGGAGTTGTCGTGAGGCAAGAGGTCAAGGAACACGTTCGAAGGGTGACGCTCCTCTTCTTCAGCAGGTCGGTCCATCACACGCTCACCCAAGCCGCGCAAGGCGTGGGGCTCGTTCAAATCAAAACAGTCGAACAGGTTCGTTTGATGAGGGTCCGCCTCATCCGTGTCGTCGCTGGTCACCTCCAACCGACGACCGAGGTCTTCGAGTCGTTGGAGGCGCTGGTCGATGACGATCTTTTCACGCAACAAATCCACCGCAAGCAAATCCATGGCCAGATTGGCTTGTTCCACCATCCAATCGTGCACGTTCCATTTTGGATTCACGCCGAGCATCGTATCGGCGAGTTGTCGAACTTCATCTGGCAGATCTTCCACCGAGATACGGCGTTCTTGCTCGTTTTGCCTCTCGTCTGCCATGCTTGTTATGGCATTGTGACGGCCTATGAAGCATCCCCCTTGAAACCGCCCGAGGATGGTGTTTGCGTCAGCGGCGACAACGTTCTCCTGCTGCACCGCCGCCGGTGAAATCACGGAAGGAAAGCCGTTCATGAACGAGGGTTTCGTTCATGTAGAAGGTTCATTTGGCCCAAACCATGAGTGACCACCGAATCACGGTTCTGCCCGGCGATGGAACGGGTCGCGAAGTGGCCCTTGAAGCTCAGCGTATCCTCGATACGATTCAAGCCAACACCAACCACGGCTTCGAACAGACCGTCATTGAGTGTGGCGGACAGCACTACAACGCCACTGGCGAGGAATGGGCGGAAGGGTCGTTTGACTTTTGCAAAAACGAGACCGACGCCATCTTCCTTGGCGCCATCGGTTACCCGGGCGCCCGCCTCCCCAACGGCGACCTTGCAGGTGGTTCGGTCATTCTCGGCTTGCGAAGCGGGTTGGACCTTTACGCCAACGTACGCCCCATCAAACTCTACGAAGGCGTCCCCCACAAGATTCACGGCGAATTCCGCCAAATCTGGCAGCCCGGCATGGTCGACATGACCATTCTTCGTGAAAACACCGAGGGCCTCTACCACGCCTTGCTTCGGCGAAGTGCGGACCGCGCTCAAGGACGGCCCGAATACGAACCTGAACCGATGACCTTCCCCGGTCTTGAAGGCGAGGTCGCTTACGACCCGCGCCCCATCTCTCGAGCCGGTTCAGAGCGCTTGATTCGAATGGGATTCGAAATCGCCCAAACACGAGACGGTGCCCCTGCCGACGGTGTTCGTCGGGTGTCGTGCATCGACAAATCCAACGTTACCCGAGGCTGCCAGTTGTTCCGCGCCACCTTCGATGATGTCGCCACTTCATACCCCGGGACGGAAGTGGATTACGGCTACATCGATGCTTTCATGCAGTGGATCACCCGTTCTCCCGAGCATTACGACACCGTCGTTACGTCCAACATGTTCGGCGACATCTCGACCGACCTCGGGGCGGTGCTCCAAGGCGGCATGGGCATGGCCGCTTCGGGAAACATCGGTGACGACCACGCCTTCTTCGAACCCGTTCACGGCTCAGCCCCAAAGCACGCCGGACAAAACAAGGTCAACCCCATCGCCACCATCAACTCCATTCAGATGATGATGGATTACCTTGGTCGGAAGAACAACGACGACGACTTGGTCGCCATTGGCCGCCTCATCGACGAAAGCGTCGCCGACCACTTGAAGGACGGCAAGATGCTCACCTACGACCTCGGCGGAACAGCCTCCTGTTCGGCCGTCGGTGAAAGCATCGCTGCAAAACTGGCCGAGAAACTTCAGCAGCGCTAAGCCGTCTTCAAACCGGCCAACATGGCCTTGTGCCCTTCCTTGAGCACGGTTTGATGGTCGTAAGGCAACCGCTCCTCGTCCTCCCTCCACGAAAGCATCGTCGCCAACGCTCGAGAGAGTTCATCCACCACGGTGATGGTGGCTTGTTGGGCTGAGCGGGAAAGCGGGTTCAAATCGATGACGATGACCGTTTTCCCCATCTCCACCAGGGCTTTGCACCGATCCCCGTCTTCAAGCGGCACCAGAATGACGTCGCTGTCCAAAATCCCGTCTTTATGACAGGCGGCTCGCGGGCCTTTCAATCCGGGAATGACGGCGTCAGGGGCGTCTCCAAGGACGGTGACATCAAGGCCAAGGGCGGCCTTCCTTTCTTCGATGTAGGCGAGAATGGCCTTCATCCGTTCGGGGGTTCGGTAGAAGATGTTGATTTCAACAGGACACGAAAGGCGTGCAGCAAGGCGCAACATGGCGTCCGTAGCGAGCGCAGCAACGTTTCCATTCACGCTCAACACCGGGCGTTGTGCCGTGCTCAAGCGATGCATGGCCTCGCCGGCGGCCAGCCGAGCACTGGCCGTGGTTTGCTCTCCCAGAAGGTAATCGAACGCCTCACCTCGACCGTGGGCAATCATGGCGCTGTCAGCCAGCATTCCCCGTTTTGCAGCCGCCTCCAACCGGTGCCGCATCAAGAGGGAGGCGTATCGCGGGTGACTCGGGTCGGCCGCGATGTCTTCCATGTGTCCACCTCAGGCGCCTTTGACGAGCATGCTGATGTCCAAGGGGGCGACACCGCGATTGATGGCGCTTGTTGAAACCACGTCCAATCCACACTCGCGCCAAGCGTTCAAGTCGGAGAACACGATGCTTCCGCTGCCCTCGAGGACCACGTGTTCACGAACACCCTGATCTTCCATTTGTTCGCTGACCGATTTGCATGATTCCGGGTCCATGTTGTCCAGCATCACCACGAGGCGGTCCACGTTTTCGTTCGCTCGTCGCTGAGCCCAAATCATAGCGGCGACCAGAGCCTCTTTTTCGTTTCGAACTTCAACTTCAAGAAAAGCTCCAACCTGTTCCATGTCCACGTTTTGCAAAAAGGCTGCAAGACGTTGTTCGTGATGTTCAAGGTCGGTGTGCATGCTTGCGAGGTCGTTTTCTTTGACCATGGTGGCATCGTCCCTCGACAAACGGTGGGTGAGGCCCCCGCCCATGTGGACCGCCCACTTGTCCAGCATCCCCCAAAGGGTCTTGCGAGTTGATGCGATTTGTCTTGGAGCGATGGCTGACCATCGCTTCGCCTCGGTGGCGATGCCGGACAGTTGGCCAAGCACGTTCAGCATGCATCGTTCAACCGCTAGGACGCTGTCTCGGTCTCCGGAAACCACGGCGATTTCATCCCCCGAAGCCACGCGCTTACCGTCGCCGGCAAGCCACGTGATGCGAACGGAAGGTGCCCAAATCTGAAGCAAGTAATCGACCACGGCACCACCGACCACCAACCCGTCCTGACGTGCGATGACGACGGCTTCGATGGGTTCGGATGCACTCGAAAGCGGCATGTCAATGCCGTCATCGCCCACCAGTGCGGTGACCCATCGGTCAATGCTCGCCATGAGTTTTCGGCTCGCACCGTCTTCCATGGTCCACAATTCATGCCCACGGTCGTGGGGAAGTCGTGGGGCTTCGGCCATGGTGGAACGAATGCTTGTCTGCACTTCAAAGCACCTCTCCAGCGAACTTTTCACCCAACCCCCCTTCCATTGACCATGGCACGGGTGACGGTGGTGGGTGCAGGCCTTGCAGGCCTTGCAACCGCTCTTTACGCCACCACAGCCGGCCATCACGTCGTGGTGCTGGACCGGGGTGAGCGGTTGGGGGGGCAGGCGACTTCCCAATCGGTGGACGGGGCGCCGTTTGGACAGGGCTTGCATCTTCTCCAGCGGCGAGGGCCGTTGGCTCACCTCATCAAGAAAATCAGCCGCCTCCCTGCGGTCCTCACCTCCCCGCGACTGGACCGCCTGAAAGCGGTCGACGGCGGTCTCCTTCGGCCACGGAACAACGTGCGGCAAGCAGCGGAAAACCGTCGTGCGCTTCGGGCCCGGTCTCCGGACAACCCGCTGGTGCAAGCCGCTGCTCTTCTTGCCGGGTCCGGTCACCCCAACATCGAGCACCGATACGATGCCCTGCTGAAGCAGCGACTTTCGGTCGTGGGTGAAGGATGGGCCGGTCTCGTTGGGCGAATGGCCTCTGCGCTTGATGAAGTCGGCGTGTTGATCGAGGCCAATTGCGAGGTGACGTCCCTCGAATCGGGGCGCGTCAACCTCGCCGACGGCCGCTCATTCGATTGCGACGTGGTGGTCGTTGCGTGCGGTTTCCCTCAGGCCAAACGGTTGCTGGGGGGGTTTGAAACCGACCTGCTTGCGCCGGTCCGTCCCGTACGAGCAAGCACCTTGGACATCACGCTCACCTCGCGCCCGCTTGAATCACTGCACGGCATCGTTGATGCGAACAAGGGAGCCTACGTTTTGGATTTGAGCAACGTCCAGCCCCGCTGGGGTCTTCCGGGGGCGTATTTGTCCTCGCTCATGGTTGAGCAGGACGGTGAGTCGGGCGAGGACCGAATGGCTCGGCTTGAAGCCTTCATCGACCTTCACGCTCCTGGGTGGCGAGATCATGTCCTTCACCGGCAAGCGCAAACCTCGGTGACCGTCCAAACCGTCGGCACCAAACCCGCCTTCGATCGGCTCGCGGACCGTGGCATCCTGTTGGCCGGCGAATGGGTGGAAAGCGAACACGCCCTCGCCGATGCAGCCGTGGAAACGGGCCGCCGGTCCGGCCAAAACATCGCTCGGGCGATGCCTTGAACGCTTATTCACCGCCACCACCAGGCGGCATCATGCGCTTTGTCTCTTGGAACGTGAACGGGTTGCGCGCCGCCATTCGCAAAGGCATTGACGGGTATTTCTCGTCGCTTGAAGCCGACGTCACCATGTTGCAGGAAACCCGCACCCTCGAAGAACAACTTCCCAAAGGTTGGACCTGGCCAGCGGGCTGGCAAGTCACCCTTCATCCGGCCGAAAAGAAAGGGTATTCGGGCGTGGCGACGGCCTCCACCTCGCCCCATACCGAACTCAGCCGGGGAAAAGGTGGTTCCTTTGATGGAGACGACACGGAGGGGCGCGTCCTCACCGTCGAGGTCAACGGGGTTGTTTGCATCAACACCTACCTTCCAAGCGGCTCAGCAAAAGACGAACGGCAGGCCTTCAAGGAGGGCTGGATGGAGGAATGGCGGGCATGGCTGAAGGGCTTTGTTGACGACAAGAGGCCCGTGGTGGTCTGCGGCGACCTCAACATTGCGCACACCGAAGACGACATTTGGAATCCGAAAGGCAACGCCAAGAACTCGGGTTTTCTTCCCCACGAGCGTTCGTGGTTCACCTCGCTTCTGGAGGACGGCTGGACCGACGCGTTTCGTCACCTTGCGGGTTCGGGCGTGAAGACCTACTCGTGGTGGTCAAATCGCGGGCAGGCACGGGCCAAGGACCGAGGGTGGCGGATTGATTACTTCCTGCTCAACAAAGCGGCGACCGAAGCCTTGGTTGATTGCAGCATCGTTCGGCAGGGTGGCTTGGACGTGTCGGACCACGCCCCGCTGGTTCTCGACCTTGACCTCTAACCGTCGGTTCGTCCAAAGCGATGACGGATTTTTGAGACGCCCCAATAAGCGCCGTCACGCAGCGGAAGAGGGACGAGCCAAGCAAAGGGGTACAGTGCGGCGTAGTACCATCGCATGGTCAGGAGCAGGCGAATGGCTCCCGCTGACCGAACATAGGTCGTGCCGTTGCGCACCACGTACAAGGTGTCCAGTGACCGCAGGCGTTCGGGGAAGGTGGCGATGAGCGACTGCCCCTCAGGAGACTGGATGCCGTGGATGACCAACGCCTCCTCGTTGCGTTGTCGCCGTCGAAGGAAGTTGGCCAAGCCGTTGCACATCACGCAATGCGCATCGATGAGGAGGGTGGTTTCGCTCACGCCATCACCCGTGCATTTCCTCGGCTTGGCTCAAGGCGACCAGGAGGGCGTCCACGCGGTCACGCAACGTTTGGAGGTCATCGTCCGTGAGCGCGATGCGCAGGTTGACCGTGTCCTGAGATGCCTCAACTTGGACTTCAGTGCCGTGTTGTTCGGCCGCAGCCTTGAGCACCTCCGCCATCTTCGCTGGGCCCGTCCAGCGAACCTCCATCGCGTGGGCTTCGGCCATGAATTGACCTTGAGGTGGGCTGATATGAGTCTATGCGTCCCATCGACCATGGCGCAACCGCCCGAGGACCCGTTTGCTCTTGCGGGGAGCGGGGGGGTGGTTCTCGGAGAAGCACGTACAAGCCACGAAGGACGAAGAGCGGTGCTTTTGGTTCGGGGGCACGAGGACACGCGGGAAATGGAAGACTTGGCCGCAACGATGGGAATCACCATCGTTGAAACCGTGGTGCAGGTCGGGCGAGAAGACCCCCGAACCTACTTGGGGAAGGGCCGTCTAACGGACATCGCCGATGAACTCCAAGGCCGAGTGGCTGGGCATCCTTGGGCCGGGGTCGACTTGGTGCTGGTCCACACCAATGCGACCGCCCGTCAACTCGTTGGTCTCAGCAGCGTCATCGGTCTTGAAATCTGGGACCGGGTTCGCCTCTTGCTTGCGTTGTTCACCGCCCACGCCGCTTCGGTTGAGGCCCGCACACAGGTCCGCATCGCCAGGTTGCAATCCGATCGGACCGTCTTGAGGGAATTGGCGAACCAACAAACCACCGGTGAGCGGGCGGGTTACGGCGGTGGCGGTGTGACCGCCTTGCAGAACGTGATTGCAAACCTCAATCGGGAACTGACCAACCTTCGCAAGCGGCAACGGAAACATCACAACGCCCAACGGGAGCATCGTCGTCAAAGGACACGAAGCGGCGCTTTCACGGTTGGATTTGTTGGGTACACGAACGCTGGCAAATCGTCTCTTTTTCAGCGCTTATCGGGCAAACATGTCCTTGTGGAGGACAAATTGTTCTCCACGCTGGAGACCACCGTGGGTCGTATGGAGAAAAGTCCCAGGATTTTGCTGGTCGACACCATCGGCTTTCTTGATAATATACCAAACGCCACACTTACAGCATTTAAAGCAACTATTGCTGAAGCAATAGATGCTGATTTAACCATGGTTTTGGTCGACGCCTCGGACCCCCTCCTTGAACTTCGAAGAAAAGTGGAAACGACCCAGCGCGAAATCACCGAACGACGAACGTTGGACGAGGATGGTCTGAGCGAGCCCAATCCACCTTGTTTGGTGCTCACCAAGGCTGACAAGGTGTCGCCTGCTCAACTCGTTGCGGTGAAGGACCTTGTCGCAGAACTCGGTTTTCCAGACCCCTCGGTGATTTCCACCCACGAAGCCACGGGATTGGACGCCTTGCAACACCGCATCCGGGAACGGTTGTTTGGGGCGCCATGCACCGTTTTTGTTCGTCCATCAAACCAGCCGGAGGACGACGCCATCGAGCGTATCGTCGCCGATGTGTACGAGGTGGGTACGGTTGAACAAAACGAGGTTTCGCACGATGGAACGGTCCAAATGCGGGTGTGGGTCGCTTCCGACCAGCAAGCCAGGCTGAAGCGTCGCTGGAGCGAACGCATTGACATCAAGTAGGTCGGCCTTCACCGACCCTCATGGACCAGACGTCGGAAGACGGCCTTTCCTATCTTGACGAGGTTGTTGACGAAACGCCGTTGCTTTTCGCCACCTCCGACACCGTCCTGACCGTGGAAGACCCCCGAATGCATCCGGTCGGAAAAGCGACGGCCATTTTCCTCCTCTTCACCTGCATGCTCGGTTTTCTCAACGGTTTGGATTACGCATCTCCCAACGACGGTTTGGTGCGTCCTGACGAGTTTGTCTACCGCTTGGCGCAAACCGCCCCCGATGACACGGCCACGTTCCGTGGGACCGTGGTTGACAGCGAAGGTCAACCGCTGGTGAACGCCACGGTCTACGTCTCATGGTTGGACGACACCACCCAGCTTTGGGTGTCCGAAGAAACCCTCACGGACGATGGGGGGGCTTACTTGCTGGAGGGGTTGGACCCTGGCTTGGTGCGGGTTGACATCATCGTGAGTCGAGAAGGGCACCGGGATGTCTTCGCCAATCGTGTGCTGCTTTCGCCACCAGCGCTGATCGAACCCATTGGATTCACCACGCTGGACTTTGATTTCCCTTCGAGCGAACGCTTTGCGGCCGCTCCGTGCGATTCCACCAACGAGAGCGGCTGCGAGATTCGCACCGTTGACCGCACGCCTTCCCAGATGGACCATCCACTGATGGACCCGAGCGCCGCCACGGGGTATGTCCTCATCGGATTCGCTTTCATGGGCGTTGCTTTGATCGCTGCGGGGTTTGCCCTCTGGTCGCTCAAATCGGGCTCCGTGCTCGTGCTTCGCACGGCCACGGTCCTCGCCTTCTTCACCATGGGACACTATTATTCCGCGTGCGTCTTTGGCTTGATGGCGTTCATGCTCACCTTCGCCATCCCTCGTCGCCACATCCCGTTGACGGGCGTGTGAGGTTCAATGCCAGTGAACAACACCGGTGTCCACGTCGTACACGGCACCGTGGACGGTGGCGGCGTCGTGAAGCAGCGGGTGTGCTTGGAGCTCCGCCACGTCGCTTGCAAGTTTTGACTTCGGGTCCAGAATCAACCTCGGCTCAAACGAAGAGAAATCCTTCCCGCTGTTGGATGTTAACGAAGCCCGCAATCCGTCCAGGGTTTGACTGGCCATCGCGCACTTGGTGTGGGGCATGATGACGATGCACTCGCAGTTGAGCACGTGGCTGGCGAGGACGATGTCGTTGAGGACTTCGGGGTTCAATTGGCCTCCGGCGTTTCGAAGGACTTTCACATCGCCTTCCTTGAGCCCAAAGATGGCGTGGGGGACAATCCTTGAATCCATGCAGGTCAGCAACAACAAGCGTTTTGCGGCCTTTCCCGGGACGTTTGCGGCGGCGAACTCGGCAGCATAGGCTGCATTGGCGTTGCGCAATTCCCCGATCAGGACGGGTTCTTCGGGCATGGTCCAAAACGCAAAACGGTAGCCTTTGGTTGTTCCTTGACGACCAACGCCAAAACCGGGTGAAACCGACGCACCGGTGCGACCTCCTTATGGTGGTGCAAGCGGTGGAGGGGGCATGGACCTCAACACCGCCACATGGATGGTTCGTTCGTTGGGCGAGCCGGTGTCCACGGTGCTCATCGACGATCAGGCGACGGTGTTTGCAGGCGGCTGGAACGGGCGCGTGGCGTGTTGGGACGGGGAAGGCAAGAGCCTTTGGACGGTTGAAACCGAAGACCGGATTGGCGCTTTCGCGTTGGGGGACACCCTCCTCATCGCCGCCAGCGGGCTTCACGTTGTTGCGCTTGACCGGGCAACGGGAGAACAACGATGGTCGGTGCCGCTTGAGGGCAGTGCTGACGCAGTGACATGGTGGGATGGCGACATCGTTGCCGTGTCCTCGGTGTATGACATTGAACACAACGATTTCATCGAATCGGCCGTTTGGCGATTGACGGAAGAGGGCGAATCCGTTTGGGTTGAACGAATGGACGAGCGACCTTGGGCGCTCCTCACCACCGCTGAAGACCTCCTTGCGGGGCTTGGTCGACCGAAATGCGGGCTGCTGGATTTGAAATCCGGCCCCCCGTTTAAACATACAACGCCCCCCACATCATCGCCGACCACGAGCGGTGCTTGCAACGCTGAGCGCATGTTGTTTGGTCAGGCCGATGGGACCGTCTACGCCGCTGACGGCGAAGTGCGTTCCACCGAAAGCGGTTCAATTGAACACTTGACGTGCATGAACAAAGGGTACGTGGCCACCACGGATGCGGGGCATGCGGTGGGGCGAACCGAGGACGGGGCGCTGTGCTGGGAGGCAAAAGGGGCAACGGTGTCAGCCCAAATGGAAGCCTTTGACCACGGCGGCGTCTCCATGTTTTGGATCGCTCGGGACGAAGGTGAAGGCAGCCACCTCGAAGCGTGGGGGACCGATCAAAACGGGCGTTTAGCCAACGGCCATCATTCCAGAATTCACGCCATGCACGGCACATCAGAACGGGCCGCTATCGGTTGCGAGGACGGCAGCGTCACGGTTTGGGACCGCACCATGTTGATGCGTCGTCTCGTTCAAGACCCTCCGGAACACGAGGCTGAGGTCAACGCCCGGGCTTCCTCGTTGCAAGCGAAATTGCGAGCTCTTCGTCAAACGTCTTCCGAAGATTGACGTGGGCCGGTCATGGTTTCCGGGCGAACCCACGCATCAAACTCGTCGTTGGTCAAGAAACCGAGCTCCAGTGCAGACGCACGCAGCGTGGATCCTTTTTCATGCGCGTTTTTGGCAATCTTTGCGGCTTTGTCGTAGCCGATGTGGTTGTTCAGCGCCGTGACGAGCATCAGGGAATTTTCGAGGTGAGATTGAATGTTGGCCTCCACCGGCTCGAGCCCCTCGACGCACCGGGTGCGGAAGGTGCGGCACGCATCGGTCAGCAAATCCACGGAATGAAGGAAATTGTGAATCATCATCGGTTTGAACACGTTCAACTCAAAGTTGCCTTGGCTGCCACCCACCGTGATGGCGGTGTGATTGCCCATCACCTGACAGCACACCATCGTCATCGCTTCGGATTGGGTCGGGTTGACCTTGCCGGGCATGATGGAGGAACCGGGCTCGTTGGCGGGCAGGGCCAATTCGCCCAAACCGCAACGCGGGCCGGAACCGAGCCAGCGGATGTCGTTGGCGATCTTCATCAACGAGACAGCCAGGGTGTTCAAGGCTCCCGATGCCGCCACGATGGCGTCGTGTGCAGCGAGTTGAGCGAATTTGTTTTCGGCTGAGCAAAAGGTAAGCCCGGTGATGTTGGCGATTTCATCCGCCACCATCTGAGAAAACAAGGGGTGGGCGTTGAGTCCTGTGCCCACAGCAGTTCCTCCCAACGCCAATTCAAACAGGTCGTCAAGGGCGAAATCCAACCTTCGCAAGTCCGCATCCAATTGGGCGACCCACCCTGAGGCTTCTTGACCCAACGTGAGAGGAACGGCGTCCATGAGGTGGGTGCGGCCGATTTTGACGATGCTATCCCAGGCACTTGCCTTTTCCGCAAGCGCATTTCGAAGCGCCCGTACGGAAGGCAACAGACGGTGCGTCATGGCTTCTGCGGCCGCGATGTGCATGGCTGTGGGAAAGGTGTCGTTCGAGGATTGCGCCCGATTCACGTGGTCGTTTGGATGGACGGGCGTTTTTGACCCGAGCACACCGCCAGCGAGTTCGATGGCTCGATTGGCGATGACTTCGTTCGTGTTCATGTTGGATTGGGTCCCAGATCCGGTTTGCCATACCCTCAGCGGAAAGTGGTCGTTGAGTTCTCCCTGGAGCACCTCTTGGGAAGCTGCGATGATGAGGTCGCCCACTTCAGGGTCCAACTGCTTCAAAGCGACGTTCGTCTTTGCAGCGGCCTGTTTCAGCACGCCAAATGCCCGAATGACGCCCAACGGCATGGTGTCTTGAGCGATGTCGAAATTGAGCAGGGAGCGGGCGGTCTGGCATCCGTAGTAGCGGTCGGCAGGAACCTCCAGTTCACCCATCGTGTCGCTCTCGATACGGATTTCACCGGTCAAGGCTTCTGCTGGGCGTGAAGCGGTCTCCGACGAGGTAGCTTTGGGTGCAGGGGTTCTTTCGAGTCCTTGTTGAATCAACTTCGCGACGGTTGCCGAGCGTCCTTCGTTCCGCCCTTTCCCGACTTTTCGGTCAAGCTTCTTGGCGAGTTCTTCTGGAAGGCTGATGCTGATGATTCGCCGGTTTCCGGCGCGGTGTTTGGCCATGACGTGGCTAATAATTACTTATTAATAAACAAACCGAAAAGGTTCTCAAAATACCACATGCATCGGATTTCGAACCCAACCTCAATTCAACAAACCCTTCAGGATTCGCAGCGTTGCGCTCTCCCCTTTGCTCATGTTGGCCATGGCCCGCTGGTCGCTCACTTCGCCCCAGGCTTCGGCGAGTTCGCCTTTGGACCAGGCATCAAGGAACCAAGGGTGAATGTAGGACGACCGGCACACCGCCCGTGTGTTGCCCAAATCGGCGGCGACGGTGTCAACAACGGCAAGCATCGCTTTGTTTCGGGCTGTTTCGGTGACCGGTGGCTCATAGTCCCCTTCAGTCCACACGCCCTCCATCGTCGTCGTTAGGGGGAGGGTTTTGACCCAGGCTTTCATCTCCTTCGCATTTCTCGGGAAGGCAAGAAACGCCAAGCGTTCGGCACATCGCGAGGTGGCTGCCCAGGTCCGGAAATTCTTCGCCGTGAAGCCTTCACCGCTCGTGGCGCGAATGTACTGGTTGATGTGTTCGGCCTTCAAATCAACTTCATTGCCCGCATCGGAGATGTACATGAACAGGTCGGCATCTTTTGCCCCCATGCGGTTCGTGCGCAAGATGAGGTCGACCAAATGGTCGTCCTCAACGGTGATGTCCCAATCCTTCCCCGATTTCCCGGTGAAAGAGAACACAACGTCATGCCGTCCTTCGGCTTCCTGCCCTTTGATGTGCTTGACATGCATGGACTTGAGCGTGGTGAGCCCGTAGGATTCGTTGGCTCGGGCGTATTCGTCCGACCCCACCCGTATGTTGTAGAGGTCCATCAGGCGAACGACCAACGCGGCAACCGTGTTGAGCGACATCGTGCTGCCTTCGATGTCCAAGGCCACTTGCCGGCGCAAACGCGGGAGTTGAGATGCAAAATAGGCCACGTCATCGTACTTCATTTCCGAAGTGATCTCCGTCCAGTCGGGATGGTAACGGTACTGCAGGCGTCCCTTGGCGTCCCGGCCCGTGGCTTGGATGTGGCCCCGAGGGTTGGGACAAATCCACACGTCGGTCCACGCCGGCGGCAACCCCAAAGCGTTCCATCGCTCGATTCGGTCAACTTCCTCGACCGGTTCTCCGTTGGGCGCAACATAACGCCAGTCCACATCCCCTTCCTCGGTCGCTACGTTGTGTCGGGTCACGCCTTGAAGGGATGGATCGCTGCGAACAAGGGTGGCCCTGCGAAGGGCTTCGTCCGCGTCAACCGCCATAACGAGAAGAGGTTCTCAACGCTCTTTGAACTTAAGGGCAGGTTGTCATGCCGTCATGTCCGGCCCTATCCCAACCAGAACCTCGCCGTCGCATGAATACAAACCCCGGTACATCAGCATCGTCTGGAAAGGAAGCACCGCTTCCCCCTCTTTCGTGATCGCGATGAGGCCTCCTCTCCCGCCCATTGGTTGAACCTCTTCCAGCACGTGTTGAGCCGCTTCGTTGAGCGGCATGGAACGGTGGTTGACAGCCATGCTGTGAGCGGCCACCGTTCGGATGAAGGCTTCACCAACGCCGGTGCAGGAAACGGCGATGTTGTCGTCGGCCCACGTCCCTGCACCGATGAGGGGGGTGTCGCCAACACGCCCAATGGGTTTACCCGTCATGCCCCCTGTTGACGTTGCAGCAGCGAGTCTGCCCTTGGCGTCAAGGGCAACGGCGCCGACCGTCCCCCAGCCGTCGCTTTCGCCGTCGTGGTCCAGCAAAGCGTCGTCCTCGTCGGTGGAGCCAGGGCGAAGTTTTGCGTCCCGCCATTTCTGCCATTGAGCCTGGCGCAGGTCGGATGTTAGCCAGTCCGCTTCAACGCTATCTACGCCTTGCTCCCGGCCGAACGCATCAGCGGCTTCGCCGGCAAGGATCACGGGCCAGCCTTGGACGAGCAAGCGATGAGCGATTCGAACGGGATGGCGCGATCGTGTCACGCCGATCACGGCTCCGGCCGCCTTGTCGTGGCCCTGCATGATGCTGGCGTCCATGCTCACATCGCCTTTTGCATCCAACACGGACCCGCGTCCAGCGTTGAACAACGGTTCGTCCTCCATCGCCTCGACCGCAAGCGTCACGGCTTCAAGCGCGTCAAGTGTACCGTCAGCGAGACGAGCACCGATGTCGTGGAGCAGGTTGCGCATGCAGGCCAACCGTTGCGGGTCAGCCTCCGTCATGCCGCGCCATGGGCCGTCGCCCCCCGCTCCGCCGTGAACGGCGAGGACCACCATTTCATCGCCTCACTGGACGACGGTGCAGCGAATGATTTGCTGAGGCTCGGCTGGTCGGTCACCAGGGAGCTTGCGACACCGTTCGATGGTGTGAACGACATCCATGCCGTCGCTCACGGCGCCGAAGACGGCGTGGTTGCCGTTGAGCCATGGGGTTGGGACCGTGGTAAGGAAGAATTGCGACCCTCCGGTGTTGCGTCCCGCATTGGCCATGGAGAGAACGCCCGGCTTGTCGTGCTTGAGGGCGAGGGCGGATGGCTCGCAGGGGATTTGCCAGCCCGGGCCACCGGTACCGGCTCGGCGAGACATGGGGTCCTTGGAATGGGGACATCCGCCTTGAATCATGAAATCCTCGATGACTCGGTGGAAATGCAATCCATCGTAATGCCCCATTTCGACCAACTTGACGAAGTTGGCGACGGTGTCGGGGGCACTGCCGTGAAAGAGGTCGATGGTGATGTTTCCTGCGCTTGTTTCCATGAGAACTTGCATGACCTGACCACCAAGCGGCACTTCAAGAGGATTTGCATGCCCTGCCCCGAAGCACATCTTGATAATCAGACGGGAAAGTAGGTAAGGCATGACCTCCATTTTGGACACCCCCATTGAAACGATGAACGACGGCACGACCACCCTGCGGGAGCTCGGAGGCTCCCGCTGGCTGGTGGTCAACGTGGCCAGTGCGTGCGGTGCAACCCCTCAGTACGCAGGCCTGCAAGACCTCCACGAACAGCACGATGATCTGACCGTTGTTGGCTTCCCGTGCAACCAATTCGGCGCACAAGAACCCGGCAGTCATGCAGAAATCTGCGAATTCACGGCCTCCAAGTACAACGTGACGTTTCCACTGATGGCGAAGGTGGACGTGAACGGGGAGGCTCAAACACCCCTGTTCTCGGCGCTCTGCGAAACCGCGGACGATGACGGGTACACCGGTGATGTGCGGTGGAATTTTGAAAAATTCCTCATCGACGGCGACGGCACCGTCTCACGGTACTCAACTCGGGTGACGCCCGACCGCCTCCCCGTTTGAGTGGGGCGGCAGGAACACAAGGCACGGCGGGGCAGCGACCCTCGGTCTTCATAGGGAAGGGGTCGGAGGACGGCTTGGGTCGGTTGGTCCGAGGACCGCGGTCCCGGGGTGTTGGTCCCTGAGGCAACAACATGTCGACGTTTTCGGAATTGAACTTGGATGCACGCCTTTTGGAGGCGCTCAACGGGGAGGGATACACCACCCCAACACCGGTGCAAGCAGAAACCATCCCCGCTTTGCTCGAGGGCCGCGATGTGCTCGGCGTGGCCCAGACAGGTACGGGGAAGACCGCCGCCTTTGCCCTCCCCATCCTGCACCAACTCGCCTCGACCAGGGTCGACAAACCCCGTCCCATCCGGGCGTTGATGTTGACCCCCACGCGGGAACTCGCCGCGCAAATCGGTGACCGGCTCCGCGTTTATGGGCGCCATTTGCCGCTGTTTTCGACGGTGATTTTCGGCGGTGTGGGGCAATCCCCGCAAGTGAAAGCCCTTCGCCGGGGCGTGGACCTGCTCGTTGCTACCCCCGGGCGCCTGTTGGACCTGCATGACCAAGGCCACGTGGATTTGAGCCGGGTGGAACATTTCGTTCTCGACGAAGCGGACCGCATGCTTGACATGGGGTTCAGCAACGACGTGGACCGCATTCAGGACTTGATGCCCGCTCGCCGACAGAACCTCTTGTTCAGCGCAACCATGCCCGATTCCATCGCCTCTTTGGCAGGGAAGATGTTGCACGACCCGGTGCGTGTGGACATCAGTCCCGAAGAAGCCACAACCGAACGCATTGAACAATACGTGGCCTTTGTTCAAAAGCAGGACAAAAGAGCCCTTCTCATCGACCTTCTCGAAGGCCAGATGGTCGCTTGCGGCATCGTCTTTACGCGAACAAAACACGGGGCGAATCGCCTTGCTAAGCAATTGAGCAAGGAGGGGATTCCAGCCGATTCCATCCACGGCGACAAGAGCCAAACGGCTCGGACGCGGG